>JAFUSC010000116.1 GCA_017467705.1 Prevotella sp.
ACGGCTTCTAAGTTTGTACTTTATTCTTTGGCGAGTATAAAGTTACTCATTTTCAGTGAGTTGACCAAACTTCGAAGCCATTTTTATTCCTATTTTATGTTAAATTATGCAGGTGCGCCATCACTTGCGAAACTTTAGTTATTTACTTTTGCTCATCGGCATCGGCGATAACCTGCGGGCCGCGCACACGGTCATTGGCGGTCAGGCCTTTCTTGATTTCAATATTCACACCGTCGCTCAGGCCGATGGTGACGGCGCGCCGCTCATACTGCGGTTTGGCTGTCTCCCCGCTAAGCACATAGACAAACGTGGAGTCGCCCTGAAACTCAATGGCCGACTCTGGCACGGTAAGCACATGTTCAGCACGGGCCAGCACAATTTCGGCATTAGCCGAATAGCCGGAACGGATGCCGCCTGTAGCGGGAAGCGACGTGACGGCAGCCTTGATCTCAAACTGATTGGCACCGTTGCTCTCGACGGCCTTCGGCGAAATGTACTCCAGCGAGGCATCGAACGACACATCTTGCAGTGCACCCACGGTGATCTTCATCGGCATGCCGCTGACAAGCTGTCCCACTTCCGTCTCATCAATGTTGCCACGGAAGATGAGGTCATTCATGTTTGCTACAGAGGCGATGGTCGTACCGTCGTTGAACGTGTTACTGAGAATGACGGAGTTACCCACCTTGACGGGAATGTCGAGGATAACCCCACTGATGGTTGAGCGGATGAGGGTGCTCGACGCACTGGCATTGGAGCGTGACACGCCGTCGCGCACCACTTCAAGCGCATCAACGGCAGCCTTCAGTTCTTCCTTCGACTGGTTGAGCTGCTGGCGCACCTTGTCATACTCGTCGGCTGAGACAAGCTTCTGCTCATACAGGTTCTTCTCGCGCTCAAAGTCCACCTCGGCCTGCTTCAGGTTGATATTCGCCAACCGCACACGGCTCTCGGCACTGCTGAGCTGTCCCATGTCGGGAATCACCTTTACTTTGGCTATCACCTCTCCCTGCTGCACGTACTGGCCGGCCTCCTTCAGTATCTCGGTGATGATGCCGCTGATCTGCGGCTTCACGTTCACCTCGTTACGCGGCTCTATCTTGCCGGTGATGATGGTGGTGCGTTGCAACGTGTCCATCTTGGGCGTGAACTCACTGTAGACAATCTCCTGTGGCTGGCTCTTCTGCCAGAGGAACACAAACGTTCCGATGAAAATCAGCGCAATAATCGCGGCAATGATCAGTTTGCTATACTTCTTCATATATTTAATGCTTAATTCATAATTCTTAATGCTTAATGCTTAATGCTTAATTCTTAATGCCTCATGCACAACGCGTAGCCTATTAAGCATTAAGCATTATGCATTAAGCATTGGTTTTATTCATCCCTCATGGCATCCACGGGTTTGATGCTCATGGCACGGGCAGCGGGTGCCAGACCTGCCAGCACGCCCATCAGCGAAACTACCAAAGCGGCAAAGATGGCTGTCCAGAAGTTCACTTGGAAGTGAGCCGTGATGATACCGTCCTCGGTGTTGGCCAATTCCAGCATCTGCAAGATGAGCACACCGAACAGGATGCCGCTCATGCCCGCCACGAGGGTCAGCACAATGCTCTCGCTGATGATCTGCGACAGAATCATGCGCGGCGTAGCACCGATGGCGCGGCGGATGCCAATCTCGGTCGTGCGTTCACGCACGGTGACCATCATGATGTTCGAGACACCGATGGCTCCAGCCAACAGCGTACCCAGTCCGACCAGCCAGATGAGGAAGTTGACACCCCGGAACAGATTGTCTAACAGCTGGAACAGCACTTCGGTGTTGAACACCATGACTCCCTGCTCGTCCGTCGGGTCGATGGTGTGGGCACGGGCTATCACACGCCGCATCTTGTCGGTGATGGTGCTCATGGTGACGCCTTGCTTGGCCGTCACGCAGAGAATGTGAATCTGATCGCCCATGTTGTACGTCTGCTGCATCAGCGTGATGGGTACGGTGACGGCCTCCTCCGAACTGCCGTTCAGATTGATGCCGCCCGTCTTGTAGTCAACGCCCACGATGCGGTAATACACGGAGTCGATGCGCACCATCTTACCACACGGGTCGCCACCGTTGGGGAAAAGGTCCTTATAGACTTTCTTGCCCAGCACGCACACCTTGCGGCGTTGCTGCATGTCCATGTCGTTCAGGTAACGGCCGTAGAACATCTTGGGTTCCATGACCTTGGAATAGTCAGGTGACACGCCGCTCATGTTGCACGAGCTCTTATGGTCACCGACGACGGCTGTGTTACCCCAGCGTGACACCTGCGGTGTAACGACATCCAGTTCGGGCACCTGCTCCTTCATGCGCTGCACGTCCTTATAGACCATCGTCCACTGACGCCCCTTGCGGAAGCCCTTGTAGGGTTTCGTCGTGGGCTGTGCCCAGACAATGGCGGCATTGGTGGCAAAGCCCTCGAAGTTGCGGTTGAGCAGTTCCTTCAGGCCCTGTCCACCGCCGATGAGGGCAATGAGCATAAAGACGCCCCAGTACACGCCGAAGCCTGTCAGGAACGAACGTGACTTGTTGCGCGTCAGCGTGTCGATGATTTCGCGGTAAGTGTCTATGTCTATTCTCATCTTTTCTTATGGGTTATTCGGCGCGGAGCGCCTCAATGGGACGGATACGGCTGGCTTTCATGGCTGGTATCAGGCCGGCAATGGTGCCGGCGATGACCATGACCAGCGTGGCCTCAATGCAGACGTCGAGCCCCACGGTGGGGTTCAGGAACATCGTGGCCTTGAACAGGCCCGTGTCTATCGTGTCGTGTCCGATGGTGGCATCCATGTATTCGTTGGCTGCCACGCCGAGCACCATACCGATGTAGCCGAAGAAGGTGGTGATGATGACGCTCTCCACGATGATGAGTTTCAGGATGGCCCACGGCTTGGCACCGATGGCCTTGCGGATGCCGAACTCATGCGTGCGCTCCTTGACGGTGATGAGCATGATGTTGCTGACGCCCACGATGCCACTCAGCAGCGTGAACAGTCCCACAATCCAGAGCGCGGTGCGGATGATGCCGATGCCCGTCTGCATCTGCAGGTTCTGCGTGTAACGGTTCCAGAGCCACACGCTGTTCTCATCGTCAGGCGCTGCGGCATGGTTGGCATTGATGCGTTGGCGGTATTCCTTCTCAAACTGTTCGTTGGCCTCCTCGGTCGTCAGGCCGTGGAAGTTGAACTCGATGCGTCCGGCATCCGAATCGTTGGCCCCGAAGATACCCTTCATGGCTGAGTATGACGTGAAGGCATTGACCTGTCCGTTCTCCGGCTCCTTGTAGATGCCCACCACCTGAAAGGCAAAGGCGCCCACCTTGACGTGCTGGCCGATAAGACTTGAGATTTGAGGCGTGAGACTTGAGGTTGATAATAACTCTTTAGCCTGCTTATTGCTCAGCACAATGACCTTGCGGCGTTCGCGCTGGTCGATGTCGTTGATGAAGCGACCGTACAGCATCTCCACCTTGTCAATCTTCGTGTGGTTGGGATAGACGCCGGCCAACTGCACGTTCAGGTACTGCTGTCCGTAGCTGACGGTGACACTGCTGACATACTGCGCTCCCACGTCATCGATATGGTCAGGAAAGGCCATGCCGGTCATGGCGATGTCGTTACGGTTCAGGTCGATGTCGCGGTTTTCTTTCAATCCCTGGTAGGGCTTCGACGTGTAGCCGCCCCACACAATCATGGAGTTGGTCAGGAAGCGCTCACTCTGCTGCAAGTTCGCATTGATGAGTCCGTTGCCCGCACCCAACAGCACAATGAGCATGAAGATGCCCCATGCCACTGCAAAGCCCGTCAGTCCTGTGCGCAACTTGTTGCGCCGGGCCGTCTGCCATATTTCATTGAGTAGTTCCATGTCAAGCCTCACCCCCGACCCCTCTCGCTGAGGAGAGGGGAGTTAATACCTTGAATATCCAGCACATCACTCCCCTCTCCCCCGCGAGAGGGGTCGGGGGGGAGGCTGATAACTCCATCCTTGATGCGTATGATGCGGTTTGTCTGTTCGGCCACGTGCGGGTCGTGGGTGACGATGATCTGCGTGATGCCCTCGTCGGCGTTCAGCTGCTTCAACAGCTGCATCACCTCGACCGAGGTCTTCGAGTCCAGCGCGCCCGTCGGTTCGTCGGCCAGGATGATCTGCGGCTGCGTGATGAGTGCCCGGGCAATGGCTACGCGCTGCTTCTGTCCGCCGGAGAGTTCGTTGGGATAGTGGGTAGCCCAGTCCAGAAGTCCCAAGCGCTCCAGATATTCCAAAGCAAGGGTGTGCCGCTTCTTGCGCGACACCCCTTGATAAAACAGCGGCAACTCCACATTTTCAACTGCTGTCTTAAACGAAATCAGATTAAACGACTGGAAGATAAAGCCTATCATGTGGTTGCGATACTCGGCGGCCTTGCGCTCCGAGAGGTTCTTGATGAGCACGCCGTTGAGCTCGTAGGTGCCTGAGTCGTAGTTGTCAAGGATGCCGAGAATGTTTAGCAGCGTGCTCTTGCCCGAACCCGAAGCGCCCATGATGCTGACGAACTCGCCCTTCTCAATGTCGAGCGTGATGCCTTTCAGCACGTGCAACGGCTGCGCTCCCTGATAGGTTTTGTTGATGTCCTGTAGATGGATCATTATTATTTACGATTTACGTATTTACGATTTACTATTTATTACTTTGACGTGCAAAGATACAGTAAAGTTGCAACACCGCCAACTTTTTTATCATTCCTTAGTTCTTTATAAGACTTACTCCGCGCGGTAGGCGTTGTTCACCTCGTCGATGCTGATGCCGAGGAGCTGCATCTGGCGGAAGAGCTCGGGCAGCCGCTCTTTCATGAACTGCTCCTTGCGCTCCTTCAGAATCTGTCGGCGGGCACCCTTGGTGACGAAGTAGCCCAGCCCGCGCTTATTATATATAATGTTCGCGCGCGCGAGCTCGTCGTAGGCTTTGACGGCCGTGTTGGTGTTCACCTCCAGCAGCACGGCATATTCGCGCACGGAGGGTATTCGGTCATCGTCCTTGTACGTTCCCGCCAGTATCTCGTCGCACAGACGGTCGGCCATCTGCAAGTAGATGGGTTTGTCGTTGGTAAATGTCATACGTTCAACCATTTATTGTTTATGACCTGCATGCGGCAGAAGATGCGATAAGAGAGCCAGTAACTCACTATCAAGAATGAGAGGGCAACAGCAAGATAGCACAGTTCCTGTGGCCACGTGCTGCGATTGTAAGCTCGGAAACACTCCGCAAGGCTGTCGACAGACATAACGCCCAACATCAGCAAATAGCTGACAGCGAGAAAAATCCCAAAAGTGATAATGAAATTATTACGACGGAACAATACAGCTCCAAGTACAAAAAGGCCATGGAAAGCAAAAAGAGCAACATATCCGTCAATGAATCGTACCACGTCTAATGTGGCATTTGCATCATTCACCTCCCCCAATATCGTCATATCATGCAGGAAAGTCAGCGTCATCCATGACACTTGCCAGCCCTTTATCAGACAGAAAAGCTGCACCAGCACATCGGTTATAACGAAAGCCAACACACCCGCCAAGAGCGTATAGACGACAGCGTACACCCAACGGGCGGCAAACTTTTCAAACAAAGTAGCCGGCAAGACCAACATATTAATACGGCCCGGCTTCTTCTGTTCAGGAACAAACATCCGACTGGCTGCTACAAGCATGAACATGCCCAGTAATGCCAGACACATACCTATAATCCCCTTGGCCGGATCAACTGATTCAACACTTGTTTTTGCTGCAAAAGCGGCCATGTTACGACCAACGGTCAAATTATAGAATGAGATCAAAAGGTCAAACACAAGCAAGCCTCCCCCGATTAAGACCAATTGTTTACGACGTGTGACGAAGTCACAGCAGAGGACTTTGGTAAATCTATTTAAATCAAACTGATTCATGCTTCTTTCTTTGAGGTGATATAGTTAAACAAAAGTTCAAGGTTAAGCGGTGTCTCGGGTTCATCCTCACGACGCTCGGCGATGACGGCATTGCCTTGCTGCGAGGGATCGGCATAAATGACGGCGGAACCGTCGCTCACCGGACGATACTCGAAGGAATAGCGTTCCGTGAGGTCGCTGACGGTAGCATTGAGCAGCAACGAACGCTGCGAGAGGATGAGCACGTGGTCCAACAGTTGCTCCACGTCGTG
>JAFUSC010000009.1 GCA_017467705.1 Prevotella sp.
AGCGCTTCGTTTTTGGCGCCCTGCGGTGTGATGGTTCCTTTCAGCGGATGTCCGCCCTCAATGATGAATGTTGACACGACCTGTTATTTACGATTTACGGGTTTACCATTTACGATTCGCCACTTACTTCTTCCGCTTTCCACGCTTGGCCTCGGGTTGCAGGCTTCTGGCGTCGATCCGGTCGAAACGGAAGGAGTTGAGGTCAATCTGTATGACGCCGTCGGTGTAACGTGCCAGATCGTCGGCCACCTTCTCATTGTCCATGGAGCCATGGCCCCACGTCTGGAGGTCACGTTTCATCTGGTTAGCCGTCAGCCGCACCAGTTCGTCACGTTCCTCACCCTCAGGCATCTGCTTCAGCTTCTCCAACGACTCCTGAATCAGCCGCCCGTAGTGGCGCTGATAGGCGTGGCTGTCACTCTTCACAACCTGCATGGGCTGCGGCTTGGCGTGTATCTTCTCTGCTGCGCTCACATCGTAGGGCCAGTCAATGTCAAGCTGCTTGCGGCTCATCAGGTACAGATGGTCCCACAGCGTCTGCTGATAGTCAGCGTTCTCACGCAACTGCGGGTTCTTGCTCTCCATCAGCCGTACAATGGTCTCGGCACAACGCTGGCGCTCGGCCTTGTCAGTCAGGCTGACGGCATGGTCAACCATCAGCTGCACCTCGCGCCCGTATTCTGGCATCAGCAACGCCTCGCGCTGCGTGTTGTAGTCTAAGCCTTTTATTTCCATATTTTTTCTTATAACAGTTTCTTCGGCATTTTCGCCACAAAGTCTTTCAGGTAGAACGGTTCGAAGTAAGCCACGTCCTCTGTCTGTCCGTTCAGGAACCGGCGCTCAGCCAGCGGCATCATCCACTTGGCCAGCGGCTCCACGCCCTCTATGAGGTGAGCATGGGGATGATTGATGACCTCCATGCACTTCGCTGCACCGTTGCCGAAGAAATAGACAGGCCGTTCGTCAAGCCACGCCTTGTAGGTCTGGTCGTCAACGACGTCGGCGCCGACGGGACGGATGGGCTTCAGGGCACGGTCGTACAGTGCGGCGTAGACCTCCATGCGGCGGGCATCGAGCATGGGGCAGAGCAGCGCGTCGTCGGGCAGGGGATGACTGCCAAGCAACACGGGGACGCAGAGCAGCTCCAGCGTAGGCACACTGATGAGCTTCAAGTCACGCCCGAAGCAGATGCCCTTGGCCATCGACACGCCGATGCGCAGACCCGTGTAGGAGCCCGGCCCGCTGCTGACGGCGACAGCATCAAACGGAATGGCATGGTTATCCGTGAACGACAGGGCTTCATCCACCATCGTTCCCAGTTTCTCAGCATGACTCATGCTGCCGCGTTCCGTCTGTTCATAAATGCACTGTCCGTCTTCCGAGACAGCCACCGAGCACACGTTTGTGCTCGTCTCTATATGCAATATTACTGCCATAATACGCTGGTGCCTTTACTAAATAGGACGCAAAGGTACACATTTTTCCTCCAATTCGTGCATGTTTCAGACAAATTAACACGTCAGCGGGCCAGCCGATAGACTTCGCGCATCTGGTCACGGCCCAGCACTTCCATGGCTCCGACGGTAATGGTGCCGCCGCGCGAACACTTGTCGGCCATCAGCTCTATCTCTTCGTCGGTCACTTCGCGGCCCAGCAGTTCACGCAGGTTGGTGGGCATGCCGATGCGCCGATAGAAGTCCTCCATGGCGCGGATGCCCCGTTCGGCTGTCTCGTCGGGGTGGGCGAAGTCGTTGGGCACACCCATCACATTGACGGCGAACTGCACGAAACGGCTCAGGTGTCTGTCTTTCACATAGCGTGCCCACGAAGGCCACAGGGCAGCAAGGCCGGCACCATGGGTCACGCCGAACAGTGCACTCAGCTCGTGCTCCAGCCGATGGGTGCCAAAGTCCTTCTCCGTGCCGCACTCCGTGAGGTCGTTATGTGCCAGAGAGCCCGCCCACATGATCTGGGCGCGGTGGCGGTAGTCCTCGGGGTGCTCCATCACCACCAGCGCCGCATCCTTCACCGTGCGCAGCAGCGCCTCGCTGATGGCGTCGGTCAGCGTCATGTCTTCATACTTCGAGAAGTAGCGCTCCATGGTGTGCATCATGATGTCCGTCGCACCTGCCGCCGTCTGGTAGGGCGGCAGCGTGTAGGTGCGCTCAGGGTTCATCACGGCAAAGCGGCAACGGCAAGCGTCACTGTTGACGCCGCGCTTCAGCAGACCCTCGTCCTTCGTGATGACGCAGCTCGACGACATCTCGGAGCCAGCAGCGGGAATGGTAAGCACGACCCCGATAGGCAGGCACTGCTGCGGCACCGTGCCACACCAGAAGTCCCACACGTCGCCGTCGTAGCACACGCCGTAGCCGATGGCTTTCGACGAGTCGATGACACTGCCGCCGCCTACGGCGAGGATGAAGTCAACGCCCTCCCGACGACACAGCTCAATACCTTCGTACACCTTCGACAGCAACGGGTTAGGCACCACGCCGCCCAGCTCGCAGAAAGCGATGCCTGCGGCTGTCAGCTGCTCGCGCACCACCTGCAACAAGCCTGACCGTTCAGCCGAGCCTCCGCCGTAGTGTATCAGCACTTTACGACCGCCGCAGCTCTTCACCAGTTCACCAATCTTACTCTCCGCGTCGCGCCCGAACACCACGCGCGTGGGTGCATAGAAATTAAAGTCCTTAATCATTTTCTTCGGTTTCTGTTTTTAGTAATTGTTCATCATCATCCAAGTCTCACATGTCACCTGATTGATTCTGATGCTGCAAAGTTAAACAATATTTTGCTCTTTTGCAAGAAATGTCGTTTTTTTGTTGCTTTGGTTCCACTGACGGCTGTTTCAGGTTCCAGTTTCTAAGTCGTTAGATTCCAGAAACATAAGTCTTCGATTCCAAAATAGTCTATTTTGGTCTGCAAAATAGACTATTTTCCTCAGCAATTTAGTCTATTTTCCTTTGCAAAATAGACTATTTTGGAATCGAACATCATAATTACTGGAATCTCATACCATCATTAATGGAATCCCAAACCGCTGTTACGGTACGCTCATGGCAGGCTGACACCCTTGAAAACACACTAAATCGGCAATTTATTTTGTGGTTTAAGGAAATGTTTGTACCTTTGAACCCCAATTATTTAACAACATATTATCATTATGATACAATCAATGACGGGCTACGGCAAGGCTGTCGTAGCTTACAAGGACAAGAAAATCAACGTGGAGGTGAAGTCGCTCAACTCAAAACAGCTCGACCTCTCCACACGCATAGCACCTCTTTACCGTGAAAAGGAGATGGAGGTGCGCCAGATGATCAGTGAGGCACTGCTGCGCGGAAAAGTGGAGTTCAGCCTCTGGATAGAGAAAGACACGGTGGTGGACGCGACGCCCGTGAACGGCGCGCTGATGGAGAACTACTACCAGCAGCTGAAGACCATCGCCGCAAAGGCAGGCATCCCCGAGCCGACGGACTGGATTTACACGCTGACGCGCATGCCTGACGTGCTGACGAAGACTGAGACGGAGGTGCTCAGCGACGAAGAGTGGGCCACCGTCCGCCAAGCCGTCAGGGAGGCACTCAACGCCTTGGTCAGCTTCCGCCAGCAGGAGGGCGCCGCGCTGGAGCGTAAGTTCAGCGAGAAGATTGACAACATCGAACAGCTGTTGGCCGACATCGAGCCGTGGGAGAAGCAGCGCGTGGAGAAGATTCGCAGCCGCATCATCGACGGGCTGAAGCAGATTCCCGAGGCCGACTACGACAAGAACCGGTTGGAGCAGGAGCTGATCTACTACATCGAGAAGCTCGACATCAGCGAGGAGAAACAGCGACTCACCAACCATCTGCGCTACTTCCGCGAGACGATGGCAGAGCCCGCCGGCGGACAGGGCAAGAAGCTCGGCTTCATTGCACAGGAGATGGGCCGCGAGATCAACACCACCGGTTCCAAGTCGAACCAGGCCGAGATGCAGAACATCGTCGTCAAGATGAAGGACGAACTGGAACAGATCAAGGAACAAGTGCTGAACGCGCTGTAAAGAAAGAAATTCCTGTCATTCTGTTTTTCAGAAAGAAATTACCAGAAATTAAACAGAAATTATTAGAATCAAGGTAGGCAAGAACAAGCCAGAAAATGCTATATAGAAGACATATAATAATTTCTGATAATTTCTGATAATTTCTTTCTAAACAACAAAGATAATTACTTTTAGATAAAAAAATTTCTTTCAAATATGAAAAAGGGTAAAATGATCATCGTCAGCGCTCCGTCGGGCAGCGGGAAGTCAACCATTGTGCAGTGGCTGATGCAGGAGCACCCGGAGCTGAGACTGGCGTTCTCCATCTCGTGCACGTCACGCCCCCCGAGGGGAACGGAGCAGAACGGCGTGGAGTATTTCTTCTTGACGGAAGAGGAGTTTCGTGAGCGCATTGAGCGCAACGAGTTCTTAGAGTATGAGGAGGTGTATGCCGGCAGGTTCTACGGCACGTTGAAGGCACAGGTGGAACGGCAGTTGGAGGCCGGGCAGAACGTCGTGTTCGACGTGGACGTGAAGGGCGGCATCAACATCAAGAAGTTCTACGGCGACCGCGCCATGAGCCTGTTCATTCAGCCCCCGTCGGTGGAGGAGCTGCGCCGCCGTCTGGAAGGTCGCGGCACCGACACGCCCGAAGCCATCGAGAGCCGTCTGGCCAAGGCGGAATATGAGCTGACCTTTGCACCGCAGTTCGACCACATCATCGTCAATGACGACTTGGAAGAGGCTAAGCAGCATACACTGCAACTGGTAGAAGAATTCCTGAAATCATGAGAATCGGCATCTT
Source organism: Prevotella sp. (assembly GCA_017467705.1). Classification (GTDB taxonomy): domain Bacteria; phylum Bacteroidota; class Bacteroidia; order Bacteroidales; family Bacteroidaceae; genus Prevotella. The sequence goes on from JAFUSC010000009.1 coordinate 4,830, forward strand.
CGGCGGCTCGTTCAATCCCATCCACACAGGACATGTGGCATTGGCAAAGGCGATGCGTGAGCGCTACCGCTTGGACGAGGTGTGGCTGATGGTGTCGCCGCAGAACCCGCTGAAGCAACAAGCCGACCTGCTGGACGACAACCTGCGGCTGGAGATGGCAAGGCTGGCTTTGCAAGACGTGGAAGGCGTGACGGCCTGCGACTATGAGTTCCATCTGCCCAAGCCGTCATACACGTGGAACACGCTGAAAAGTCTGCGACAAGACTTTCCTGACAAGACATTCGTGCTCCTCATCGGAGGCGACAACTGGGCACATTTTGAACGCTGGTATCACTGGAAGGATATCCTGCGCCACCATGAGGTGGTGGTCTATCCAAGGGGAGAGGTCGGGGGAGGTTTCCCGCTCATCGACGTCTCCAGCACTGACATCCGGCACCGCATCCGCGAGGGACTGCCCGTAGAGGGGCTGGTGCCTGCTGTGGTGGCGGAGTATATCAAGGAACATCAGCTATATGCGAAATGAAGCATGACGACATAACATCCCGTAACGTCAAGCGACGGTTCTCTTGGAACGCGGTGTGGGGGTTGCTTTCGTGGCCCCTCCGCCCCATCACGGAGAACTTCATCTTCTTCGTCTGCATGTACGTGTTGGGCTATCTGTGCACACAACTGGAAATCACGTTGCACCTGCAAGGCGCCAAGCCCTACGAGCTGGCTGCCCCGGAGCTGTTCATCGACCTGTACGTGCTCTGCTGCCTGTTGCTGCTGATTCCTCAAAAGGTGCGCCGCTGGGTGCGGTGGGGTGTGGCCATCGTGCTCTATGTCATTGCCTTCATCGACATGTTCTGCTACGTGCGCTTCGAGTCAACGCTGACCCCCACCATGCTCATGCTGGCCCAAGAAACCGACAGCCGCGAGACGAGTGAGTTCTTCCGTACCTTCGTCGGCTTCGACCTGCTGACCACCAAGGTCGGCTGGGTGTTGCTGATATTGGCGGTGCATGTGGTATGGGCACTGTGTATCAGGGCTTATCAGGCTTATAAGGCCCATAAGCTTAACGGGACCAATAAGCCCTATTGGTCCTATAAGCCTTATAAGTCCTATAAGCCTTACGCTTGCGCCGTGCTGGGGGTGCTGTGCGTCGTGTTGCTCGCATTATCTGTCAACAGCACCTACGCCAACAAGTCGGTCATGCTGCGTTTGTTCAGCTATGACAACATCGGCGACGTGGAGCACGACCTGACGCGCAAGGATGCGGCCAACCTCTACTTGCCTGTCTACCGCATGGCGTTCAGCCTCTACGCCAACCACTTGGCGGGCAAGCAGCTCGACCAGTTGACCATCGCCCGTCAGGACATCAGCGTCGACAGCTGTTCGTTCCGCACACCGACCATCGTGCTCATCATCGGTGAGAGCTACAACAAATATCACAGTCAGCTCTACGGCTACGACAAGGCTACCACGCCGCGCCAGATGGAACGGGCACAGGACAGTTCGCTCGTGGTGTTCACTGACGTGGTGGCACCGTGGAACCTGACCAGCTATGTCTTCAAGCATGCGCTGTCGCTGCACGCCGTCGGCGACAAAGGCGACTGGTGCGACGCGCCGCTCTTCCCGGAACTGTTCCGCAAGGCAGGCTATCACGTGTCGTTCTTCACCAATCAATTCATGTCGAAGGCCAGCGAGAAGGTCTACGACTTCAGCGGCGGTTTCTTCCTGAACAACCCCGAACTGAGCAGCGCCCTGTTCGACGAGCGCAACACGAAGCTCTTTCCCTACGACGAAGGATTACTAAGCCTCAACCCTCAGCCCTCCACCCTCCGCCCTCAACCCTCACCCCTCCACCCTCAACCCTCCGCCCTCAACCCTCCACCCTCCGCCCTCATCATCTACCACCTGATGGGGCAGCACCTTGACTACTACTCCCGCTATCCCAAGAACCGGCGCCGTTTCACTGCGGCTGACTATGACCGGCCTGACCTGACGGCCCAACGCTTGAAGGTGCTTAGTGACTACGACAACGCCACGGCCTACAACGACTCCGTGGTAGACCAGATCATCCGCCGTTATGAGCAGCAGGACGCCGTGGTCATCTACATGCCTGACCATGCCGAGGAAGCGCACAACAAGCCCCGCCCCATGTACGGGCGCCTGCACTCCGTGAAGATTGACCGCCGACTGGCCCGCGAGGAGTTCGAGATTCCCTTCTGGATATGGTGCTCGCCGCTGAACCGCCAACGGCATCCCGACATCTACGCCTCCGTCAAGGCTGCCCGCCAGCGGCCGTTCATGACCGACAACCTGCCGCACCTGCTGTTGTCGTTGGCCGGCATACACACGAAATACTACCGTGCTGACTACGACCTGCTGTCAACACAATACAACGCGAAGCGGCCACGGCTGCTGAAGAACCAGGTGGACTATAATAAATTGAAAGTTGAGAATTGAAAGTTGGAAATTGAAAATTGAAAATTAAATACTGATGCTTACACGAAAGGAATGTTCGGCATTGCGGGGCATGGCTATTCTGGCCATCGTGCTGCATAACTACTGCCACTGGCTGCGCGGCTCAGTGCAGGTGAACGAGTACACGTTCTCTGCCGTCAACAATGAACGGCTGCTCAACGCGCTGCTGCATCCTGACTGGTCGCTGCCCGTACAGCTGCTGTCCTACTTCGGTCATTACGGTGTGCCCGTGTTCCTCTTCCTCAGCGGTTTCGGGCTGGTGATGAAGTATAGCCAAGAGGTCAAGGCACTCCCTTTCATCCGCTACAACTACCTCAAGCTGTTCCGCATGATGATCATCGGCTTCGTGTTCTTCCTCATCGTTGACCGGCTGACACCCGGCGCCCACCACTACGACCTGCCGGACATCGTGTCGCAACTGCTGATGTTCAACAACCTGCTGCCGCAGCCCGACAAGGTCATCTGGCCCGGCCCGTTCTGGTTCTTCGGGCTGATGATGCAGCTCTACATCATCTACCGTCTGTTCATCCACCGCCGTCATTGGGGCTTCGTCGCGGCACTGGTGGTGCTGAGCCTCGTGGTGCAACTGCCGTTCCTTCATGACGCCGACACGCTCAACCGACTGCGCTATAACTGCATCAGCGGCATGTTGCCCTTCGGCATCGGCGTCGCTGCGGGTCGTCTGAGTCCGCGCCTGATGCAACTCACATGGCAACGCTGGCAGTGGACGGTGGTGCTGTTGACATCTGCCGTGCTCACCCTGTTGCTCTGCCTGTGGGCACCCACGTGGCTATTGGCCTCAGCGGGCGTCATCGGTGTCATGGTGGCGCTTGTCAAGCTGTTGCCCTCCACCGTGCTGAACTGGCTGACATGGACGGGCGGCATCTCGGCAGCCATGTTCGTGGCACACCCCACGCTGCGCAAGATATTCATCCCCATCTCGCACCAAGGCGACGTCTACGCCGGACTGCTCATCTACCTCATGGCGACGTTTGTCGTCTCATGGCTGTTCATGATGATCATTAACAAGATGTCCAAACCCAAACTCTGAACCGCATGAAACCAATAGCACTACACGACCTGAGCCGCTTCCGCAGCGAACTGATGGGCATCGCCATGCTCATCGTCATGCTGTTCCACGTAGGCATCAACCGCCACGACACGTTCTGGTTCTGCGTCAATCGCTGCGGCAACGTCGGTGTGGACATTTTCCTCTTCCTGAGCGGCATCGGCCTGTGGTATGCATGGACTAAGGGGCAAGGGGCAAGGAGCAAGGAGCAAGTGAAGGGGGCCCTTGCACCTTTCTACAAGCGCCGCTTCCTGCGCATCTATCCCGCTTGGCTGCTCTTTGCCTCGCTCTACTATATACCTTTATATACAGAGGGCCACTTCACGCTGTGGGAGACCGTGGGCAATGTGCTGATAGGCTGGCGCCTGTGGAGCGGCACGGTGGATGAGTTCTGGTTCATCCCCATGATTCTCGTGTTCTACCTCGTGTCACCGTTCTACATGATGCTCATCACGCGCCACCCGTCGTGGCGGTGGATGCCCGTCGTGGCCATCGTGTTCTGTGTGTTCATGACCTATTTCAAACCGCTCAACGCCGCCGTGGGGCATCTGGAGATACTGTTCAGCCGTGTGCCCATCTTCCTGTTAGGCATCAACGCGGGCACGTGGGTCAAGGAGCAGCGCCAGCTGGAGCCTCACGCCCTGTGGGTGCTGCTGACCGTCTTTGTGCTGTCGACCGCTGTGTGCATCAACTTCGAGGACGGGCTGCGCGGACGCTTCCCGTTGTTCATGGAGCGCATGGTCTACATTCCCCTGAGCGTGTCCATGATGTTCCTGCTGTGCCGGCTGCTCGACCATGCACCTCGGTTCGTGCTGACAGCGCTGGCTTTTGTCGGCACGGTGAGCCTCGAACTCTATCTCGTTCACGTCAACTTCGTGCTGAAGTACCTGAAGCCCTACGAGCTGGGCTTCTGGCTGACGGTGCTCATCATGACAGCTATCTCACTGATTCTCGCTTACTTAGCCCACCGCATCATAGGCTTCGCCATCCGTCCCTTGGAGGGGGGCGTTTCGAAAACCGCCAGTTCTCGCGTCGGAAACCGCCAGTTCCCGAATCGGGAATCGGCAGTTCCCGAATCGGGAAACGGCAGTTCTCGCGTCGGGAAACGGCACTTCTCGCAGCAGCCTCTTGTTGTGTTCGATTTTGACGGCACGCTGACCACCCGCGACACGCTCATTGCCTTCATCCGCCATGCGTGCGGCAATGGTGCTTTCCTCTGGGGTTTCCTGATCCACCTGCCCCTGCTGGTGGTCATGAAGCTGGGCCTTTTCGACAACGGCCAGTGCAAGCAGCGCGTGTTCAGTCACTTCTTCTGTGGCTGGAGCGAGGAGCGTTTCAGCCAGTGCGGTCGGGATTTCTGTGCCCGCCACCGCCACCTGCTGCGCCCAGAGGCTGTAGAGACGCTGCGTCAGGCGCAGGCCGACGGTGCGCGCGTGCTCATCGTCAGCGCCAGCATCAACCAATGGGTGCAGCCGTTCTTCCCTGACGTGGAGGTGCTGGGCACACAGACAGAGGTCGTCGACGGTCGGCTGACGGGCCGTTTCCTGACGCCCAACTGCTACGGTGCAGAAAAGGTACGCCGTGTCAGTGAGGTCATCGGACGGCGTGAAGACTACTACATCACGGCCTACGGCGACAGCCGGGGCGACCGCGAACTGCTGCAATGGGCTGACGAAGCACACTACAAACCGTTCAGAAGTCTACACTCCTCTTCACTCCTACACTCCTACACTCCCACACTCCTACACTCCTACACTCCCTAAATAATAAAAAAAAATAACTATATGAAAACAATCTGGAAACTGTTGAAGTTCTTTTGGGTGCGGCCTACGGAGTGGCTGACATCCGCCCCGCTCATGGCCGTGCTGACATGGCTCAACTACCTCGTCGTGGCCCGGCACGCTGATGCGTTCTTCCACACCACGAAGACGTCGGACTTCTTTGCGAAGTTCGTGCTCTCGGGCTTCGACTCGCTCTACTACAGTGTGCTGACCACGTGGCACCACGCCTTCAGCATCTTCCGCCACCCGTTGCTGGCTGACCTGCTGAGACCGTGGCAGTGGCTCAACTCACTGCTGCACGACTGGACAGGGCTCAATCTGGCACCGGTCATCGTGGCCGTACTGCTGCTGGTCAACGCCCTCTATGCCTACGTCTTCATCTACCGCATCATGCGGCGCGTGGTGGGCATCGGACGAACGGACGGCGTACTGCTCACCTACCTCACCTTCTCCTTCGCCTACATCATGCTGGCCTACATCGTGCCCGACCACTTCGCATGGTCCATGACGCTACTGGCAATGACCACCTATCTGGCGGGATGGAAGATGACCACGGGCGAACGGCTGACGAAGGTGCAGACCATTGTCATCTTCCTGCTCACCGCCGGCGTCACGCTGAGCAACGGCGTGAAGACCTACATCATGGCACTCTTCACCAATGGCCGACGGTTCTGGCGACCGGGCTACCTGCTGCTGGCCGTACTGCTGCCCGCCGCACTGATGTGGGGCTATGCCCACTGGCAGAACGAGACTTACATCGTGCCGCGCGAGCTGAAGAAGAACGCCGACAAGAAAGCCAAGAACCGTGCTGACTACGAAGCCTTCATGCGTGCCTTTGCCGACACGACGAGCCTCACTGACTCGGCCGAGATAGCCAGTGCCGCCAACCGGCTACACAAGAAACGCATGTGGGAAGAGCACGAGCGCAACAAGAAGTTTGCTTGGAACGCCAACAAAGGCAAGCCCATCAGCAACGACGGCTTCGGTGCATGGACCGACATATCGACGCCCCGCTGGGAGAGCACCGTGGAGAACCTGCTGGGCGAGGGCTTGCAGCTGCACCGCGACTACTTGCTGCAAGACGCCCTGCGCACGCGCCCGGCGTTCGTCAGCTATCGTGCATGGTACAACTACGCCGTCGAAGCGCTCATCGTGCTGCTCTTCGCCAGCGGCATCTGGGCCGGTCGCCGCAGCCGGTTCCTGTGGATGTGCCTGTCGTGCATGGCGTTCGACCTGCTGCTGCACATCGGACTGGGCTTCGGCCTCAACGAGGTATACATCATGACGGCTCACTGGGCCTACGTCATCCCCATCGCCATCGGCTTCCTCTTCCATCACCTGCACGGGCTGAAGCGCTTCGCCCTGCGCTGCATCGTGATACTGCTCACCCTGTGGCTGTGGTCGTGGAACGTATGGTTGACAAAGATATATCTGTTTTAGGAGTTACAGGAAGAAAAATGAAAGTCTCCATTCTTGTCCCAATCTATGGCGTGGAACGCTATATGGCTGATTGCGCCAAGTCGCTGTTCAGCCAGACCTACGAAGACATAGAGTACATCTTCGTTGACGACTGTACGCCCGACCACAGCGTGGACGTGCTGAACGAAGTGCTGGCCACCTTCCCCGACCGCCGACAGCAGGTCATCATCCTCCATCACGAGCAGAACCAAGGACTGGGAGCGGCACGCCTGACAGCCATCAACGCCGCCACGGGCGACTACGTGATGCACGTGGACAGCGACGACTCGTTGCCACCCCATGCCGTTGAGCTGCTGGTGGACAAGGCGCAGCAGACGGGGAGCGACATCGTGGATGGCGGCTACGGCCTGATGTGCCACAATGAAATCATACGGGAGGAAATGCCTTTTGAGGGAACCAAACAGGGATTCCTGAAGCTCATGCTCTGCCAGAACATTGTGCTGAGCATGATTTGGGGACGGCTCTACCGGCGGACGCTTTACACGGAAAACCACATCTACCCGATTCCGGGCATCGACAATGGCGAAGACCTGGGCATCGTGCCCCGGCTCTACTTCCACGCCTCGCGCGCCACGGTACGGGCCGTGGTCTACCACTACCGCGACGACAACGCCACGTCATACACCAACGTGGCCATCTCCGACAAGGCCATCCGCTCCTACCTGAAAGCCAATGCCGAGGTGTTTCGCTTCTATCAGGCACACGACAAACGCCGAACCTATGCCTACGCGCTGGAGCTGGGCTACGTGAACGTGCTGCGCGACGTGCGCCGCCATGCCATTCCCGTCAGTCTGGTCGATGAGCTTTGCCCGCTTCGTCTGCGCCATCCGGCCACACGCCTGACGGCCACCGTCATGCGTAGCCGCTGCCCGTTGGCAGTGGCCAGCCTGCTTTACCGTTGTCAGCGCAAGCTCTTTGAGCTCAGTGTGCGCCACGGCTGCTGAAGCGTTGCAGCAGGAACTGCTCACACTCCTGAAGAATTTTGACGTGCAGGAGTTTCAATACAAGATAATAGAGCGTGGCGGCTATGACCGCGCGGCTTAACAACAGCCACACGTAGCCCTCTATCCACGACGTTGCCAGCCAGCTGACAGCCATCACCGCTGCGGCAATGAAGCAGAAAGGCAGCATGTCCTTCATGATGTCCGTGAAGCGCAGGCCGATGAGCCGACGGGCCACCAGCTGCCACACCACGAGCCACAGCACCGTCAGCACACTGTAGCCGACGACAATCCACTGCATGCCAGCCTCGTGGAACACGGCCACGAGCGCAATCTGCAAGACAATGAGCAATGTGTTGCACCAGAAGTAAAGTCCAGAACGACCCTTGCTGATGGTCAGGTTCTGATATAACGTATAGAACGGCATGAAGGCGCCGCTGATGCACAGCACTTGCAGCAGGGGCACGCAGTCGGCCCACTTCTCGCCGATGGTGGCATGGATAAACTCATCAGCCACCAACGACAGGCCGAACATGGCCGGGAAGGCGAAGAGTGACGTGGCGCGCACCAACTTGCGGAACACGCGCACCTCGCGCTCATCGTCGTCGCGTATGTCGACCATGACGGGCTGCGCCACTTGCGCCACGGCACCCGACACGGTGTTGAACGCCATGGAGTCCCACTTGAACGCCTGATAGAAATTACCCACCTGATTGATGGCATACAGACGCCCGAAGATAAACGTCAGCACATTGGTGCTCACGGTGTTGACGATGTTGGTCAGCAGAATCTTCACGCTGAAACTGAACATGCGCCTGATGGGTGAGAAGTCGAAATGCAGCTGCGGACAGAAGCGTGAGAAATAGTAACGCCCGACGACGGTGATGCTGACGTAGCTCACCTGCTGCCACGCCAGACTCCAATAGCCATAGCCGCTGTAGGCCAGTATAAGGCCAATGGCCCCCGACAGCAGCGAGGCCACGATGGCATTGATGGCATTCTCGCGGTTCATCATGTTCTTATAGAGATAAGCACTGGGCGCAATGCCGAACGACGAGATGAAGAACGTGAGGAAGATGAAGCGAGACAGGCGGACGAGTGCCGGCTGATGAAAATAGTCGGCAATGAGCGGCGCGGCAAGGAACAGCACGACATAGATGGTCAGGCTGGCCAGCGTGTTGAACCAGAAGACGGCATTGTAGTCGCGCTGCGTCGGCTGCTTCATGTTGACCAGTCCCTGAGTGAAACCGCTGCTTTGCAGATTACCCGCAATGGCGATGAAGATGGCCAGCACGCCCACGATGCCATAGTCATCAGGCGTCAGCCGCCGCGCCAAGAAAATGCCCAGCAACAGACTGATGATCTGAGTGGCACCGCTATTCAGCGCCCCCCAGAACAACCCCTTGGCCGTCTTCTCCTTCAGCGTAGATTTATGACCTTCCTCATTCATCATTTCTCATTTTTATGTTTCTAAGTTTTTGGGATTTGGTGAGCGGTGAGTGGTGAGTGGTGAGTGGAGAAATGTTCAAGCGTTGGTGTATTCTCCCTTCACCACTCACCCTTCACCACTCACCCTTCACCACTCACCCTTACACCATCTATCCTGTCCATCAGCGCATCGCTGATGCCCGTCACCGTCTTGCGGCAGAACATCTTTCCACTGGCAATGATGCGGTCGAAGTCTGCCTCGGTCAGCTCCTTGATCTTCGCACCATACTCAATGTAGGTCAGCGGCGTCAGTTCCTCCAGTCCCTGCACGGGGCCTTGTGTCAGCAGGCACGAGTCAGCAAACCGCGAGTTGAACGCCACGGTGTGCGTGAACGTCTCGCTCGGTGCAAAGCTGTTGCTGAAGTAACGCCGCAGTTGCGGACTGTCGTCATACGTCTGCAGCACATACGTCGCCAGCTCACGTGTGATGGCGAAATAGTCAGAGCCCTTATAGAGGTCATAGTGGCGACCGTCGGCCGTGAAGCTCAACGGCTTCTTCAGCACGGGCTGTGCCAGTGTGCGCAAGGCCACGCGCAGCTTGCTGCCCAGCGAACCGTAACGCCACGGCATGTTGTTCAGGAAACGGTAGCGCGTGTACTCGAACGTCTCACTCCGTGGCAGCCCGACGAGCCGCATGCCCTGCAACAGGTTCTTACCGTTAAGGCTTTCCAGATAGCTCACGATGCGGCGGTTGCTCCACACGGGATAGTCCTGCCCGCTCAGCATGAACAGATAGTCATAAGCCGTGCCGCTCGTCAGCGCCGCCCGCAGCAGTTCCATCTGAAAGCGTACCTGCGTGAAACTGCCCCACATCACCTGATAGCGCCGGCTGATGAAGTGAACGTCACCCCACCTCGTCCCCTCGCCCTTCTCTCCCCCCTGGGGGAGTCGGAGGGGGCTCCCCTCGCACCTCGCATCCACATGCACATACACATCACCCTCGGGCGGCAGACTGTTGATCAACCGCTCCAAGTGCGTCAAGTCCGTATAGGCCGATATCAGGAAAGCTATCTTCATATTTTACGTTACAACATTCTACTATCCTTCAACACGTTCTCTGAGCCACATACCGAAAAAACGGTCATAAACAACCCAGACACCTTTATACTGATAAATAAACTGATTGTCGAAAAGACTGTGAAGCGCAGTCTTAATACTACTAAGAGCTGGCAGGCGGTATCTTTGTATGAATTGCTGGGCCATAGGTGATTTCACGCCGTTCTCCTTGGCTATGGCCAAGAGCAGGGCCGACTGATTGGTCGTCAATGAAGAATAGTAATTCTCAAAGGCAACTTCCTGTTCATCAATCAATTCCTGAATAGCCAGACTGACATCCTCATTCCTGATTTCACCGTGCTGATTACTATAGACCCTGTTCAGCGTTGCTTGCATGTACCATGTCTGTCCCTCAACCTCCTGATACAGGTAGTGGAACACATCCTTGGGAAACAATTGTCCGCGCTTGGCAAAAAACGCTTGAGCAAAATCATAATATGCAGACTCATCTATCTCACCCAGCATGACAATCTGGGAGCCCTGATAGAATGGCCGGTCAGGAGAAAGAAACATATCTGACATCATGTGCTGTTGGCTACCAGCGAAAATGAAATAGACATTGGGAACGAACTGAATGAAAGACCGCAGCAAGGCTTCCGTCCCCGATTCCGGATAGTTGGTAATCTGCTGGAACTCATCAATAGCTATATAACAGCGCTTCCCTGACATGCTGAGATAGTCAAAGATTCGCTGCAATGACTGTTCCTCTTGATGAGGGGCTATTTCAAGCGAGAACGTGGGCATGCCAGTGTTTGAATCAAAGGACATGGTCGGCCGGAAATTGCTGAAGTAGTCCTGCACCTTCCGCAAGACAGCCTGCGAGGGAGTATCTAAGCGGCCTAACACATTCCGTGCCATGACTTGGACAAACTGCTCAAGGGTCTTCGTGGCTAAAATGTCGAAATAGATACAGCAAACATCCGGCTGCGTCTCTTTGATTCGGGCAAAGACATGGCGTATCAGCCCGGTCTTACCAATTCTTCGAGGCGCTATCAGCGTGATATTGCGCTCATTGTTCAGGCCGTTGATAACCTTTTCAGTCTCAACACTGCGATTGCAGAAATACGTGGCGCCTTTATAGCCATATACCACAAACGGGTTGTTCAATTCCTTCATGTTTTACGCTTCATGTTTTATGAAGCGCAAATTACGCAATTATTTTTGAAACTACCAAACATTTTGTGAATTATTTGCAAATAATCCTTGATTTATAGGTATTATTTTCGCACAGAATGTTGGTGGTTTAAGCAAAAAGCACTACCTTTGCCGAAAAGAACACGAACAGGACAGCAACATGAGACCAATCACCGACATACATGAGCTGCGCAGTGTGCAGATGGGCATCCTCGACCATGTGCACCGCTACTGCATGGATCACCGGCTCACCTATTTCCTTTCCAGCGGCACGCTCATCGGCGCCGTGCGCCACAAGGGCTACATCCCCTGGGACGACGACATCGACATCTACATGCCACGCGCCGACTATGACCGCTTCCTCCGCGAGTTTCAGGACGAGAGCGGCCGCTACCGCCTGCTGGCCCCCGCCTCCCTCCCCCCTCACCCCTCCCCCCTCCCCTACTACTACACCTTCGCCAAGGTGGTCGACACGCGCACGCGCATGGTGGAGACGGAGACACAGGGCTTCGAGATCGGCGTCTTCATGGACATCTTCCCCGTGGACTACGTGACGGATAACATCAAGGAACGGGCGCGCGTATTCCAGCTGAAACATCTGCTCTACAAGATACGGCGCTGCAAGATTTCGCACGAGAATCCCCTGCACTCACGTCTGGCCTACCTGTGCTACCGCTACCTGCCCTTCAGCGTCAGCCGCATTGACCGCTGGCTGCGCAGCCTCATCGTGCAGCCCCACCCCACCGCCACCGTCTGCAACATGAGCGAGGCAGGCCCCTCCATGCGCGGCTGCTTCCCCGCCGCTGACATCGCCTCGATGGTTGACATCGAGTTTGAAGGCCGCACGTACAAGACCATGGTGGGCTACGCCGACTACCTCACCCGCACCTACGGCAACTACATGCAGCTGCCACCCGAGGACCAGCGCCAGACCCACAGCTTCGAAGCCTACTGGCTCTAAGCCACGGACTTTTTATTACGACCACGAATGACGCGAATTAAACGAATTATTATTTAAACCCGTTCATCGGCATTTATAATGCCGATGCCGTTGGTCGGTGCATTTACAATGCACCACTCAGATGGTGTGATTTGTGACGATTTGTGGGATTTCTCGCCGCAGGCAACTTATATAATAATGTACGTGCGCGCGTAATAGAACACAAAGGCACGAAGACACAAAGAAAAAGCGAATAACAAGCAACAATGTCTTTGTTACCTTGTGACTTTGTGTTTAGTTTGAAATCTGGACTTTTTCTCTCACGCCGAGGCGCAGAGTTTCGCAGAGCCCTACGTATAAAAAGTCCGTATTACAACAGCTAAGAATATTACAAAATCCTTTTAAAACAACGCTGTCAACGTTGTTTGACAGTACTTGCTGTCAAGTAAGGTTGACAGTAAACACTGTCATCATGCTTTGACGGACTTTCCGTCAAAGGGTGGCGGTGAGACCGTCAAAGGCTGACGGCGCGACCGTCACGGGCTGACGGGACGACCGTCAAGCAGTG
>JAFUSC010000117.1 GCA_017467705.1 Prevotella sp.
AGACTGACCGCCAACTCTCTGGAGAGTCAAGCGGTCAGTTATAATGTGAATAACAGATTTTCGATACTTCTAAATATTTGGACAGAAAATTTGGTTCATTCAGCATCTGTTCGTATTTTTGCACATGTAATTTATGTGTCAAAGCAAGAAGAAAGTGGAAAAAAGTTGGATTTTCCGTGCAGTCTTTTCGTAGTTTTCGGACATAATACATGGATACGTTATGTTTTCGATGGAGATTACGCGGTTGATAGAACGGTGCAGGCAGGGCGACGCGGATGCGCTTGGTGAACTGTATAAGGCATACGCCCTGAGGATGAAGGGTGTGTGCCGACGCTATATCAATGATGAGCAGATGGTGAATGATGTGCTGCACGATGCCTTTGTGATCATCTTCACATCCTTTGACCGTCTGCGCGACGTACGAAAGGCGGAGTCATGGATGATGGCGATAACACGTAACGTGGCCTCGAAATACAAAGACCACCTGAATGCATTGCCGGTTGTGCCATTAGAGGAAGCTGCGAACATTTCTGTTTCCAATGAAGAAACTACCTCAAAGGGTGTTTCGTTGGATGAACTGATGCAACTGATAGACCGTTTGCCTGAAGGGTATGCCAAGGTGTTTCGCCTGTCGGTATTTGAGGGGATGACGCACAAGGAGATTGCCGACATGCTGGGTATTGAGCCACATTCCTCATCGTCGCAACTGACGCGAGCAAAGAAGATTCTGCAAAAGTCGCTGGCTCATTACCTGATGCTGTGGCTGCTGCTTTTGCTGTTGCCTGTGACATTCTATCTTTACAAAACCAACATGCCCGAAGAAGAGCAACACCCCACAGCAGCTAAGCGTATCCAACAGCCTTCAACCAAGAAACAGGCTATTCCTCATGAGGCAGACGAGCCCGTTACACCGGCCCGGCATATAGCCATTATGCCAGTCCGCCAGCACATGGCAGATTCAGTTGTTTCCGCAGATACGCTCCTGCACCACACAGGACAAGACGGGCAACCATGCCCAATCACCATACCTGTATACCATCCGCAGCCAGGCATTTGGCACGATATGGATGTTAAGATGGCAGAGCTTCCTGACACGTTCCCCGACGTAAACAAAATCACCCCAACAAAGAGGAAAGTCCCACTGAGCACAATGCTGGCTTACGCAGGCATGCCTTCGGATGGCATCTCCGTCATCGACAACTTCCTGACCGTCGTTGACTATGCTTCAGGTGGTCAGACCCGCTCCGCACGAATCTACAACTGGGGCGAATATCTGGACTATGTGAACAACTACGCCAACGATATGGACAGTGTGGATGCCGTGAACATGAGACGTATAGCGATATCTAATGCCGATCATCCGAACGACCCGATATCCGAGAGAAAGCATCACGACCGCCCCCGTACCTACGAATTCTCGTTAAGCTATCCTGTTTCAGAGCGTTGGAGCATTACCAGCGGCCTGAGCTATACCCGTATGAAGTCTACTTTTGAGAGTGACGATGGCAACATGCTTACCCGCCGAACCCAGAAACTTGATTATGTAGGTCTTCCGCTGAAGATGTCTTACACGCTGTTGGAGAAGAACCGTTGGCAGCTATACACCTCTGGCAACATCGGGCTCGACATTCCTGTACGTGGCAAGGAGACAACGCAGTATCTCTATATCGGTCAACATCAGCACGAACTTGGCGATTCGCTGATTTATCCGACAACCCATGCCCGTGTCAAAGCACCCTTGCAGTGGTCTGTGGGGGTGGGAGTGGGTGTGCAATATCAGTTGCTGCCTCATGTCAATGCCTACTTTGAGCCCCGTTTGCAATACTACATTCCCACGGGCAGCCCCGTTGAGACCTATCGCACGGAGCATCCGTTCGACCTCTCGCTGCCGTTCGGCATCAGGTTTACGTGGTGATGCATTTAGGAAAAAATAATCTCTTTCCCATGCAGTCTTTCAACTACGTTTTGGACTATATTGATAGAGAACCAAAACAGGGAAAAGACTATGCAACAAAGGCATCATAACCGCAGACAATATTTCTGCGAACTCGCCAACACCGCCCGCGAGTTTTATCTGGACTATCTCTGTCCGTATGTTTCATTGACTCCAGAAATGCGTGTTCTGGAAATCGGCTGCGGCGAAGGGGGCAATCTGCTCCCTTTCGCCGAAGCTGGCTGCACGGTAACGGGTTGCACACCTGCCATACATCAGAAACTTCTTCACTACATCTGCGTTCTATCTGCTAAACAAGGGTGAATGATATGGCTTTGCGTGACAAGACACTTGACTATGCACGTGGCGTACTGATGATGTGCGTCATACTTATTCATATCAAGAGTTTTGGCCGTACATATCCTGACGTAAAGGACTTCATTGAGACGTTCACGATGCCGGTATTTCTCTTCATCACCGGCTTTCTGGTTAACATCGATAAGACATGGAGGCAGTTCCTGAGCTATCAGTTCCGTCTTCTTATGCCTTACGTCGTCGTGAGCACAGCCTATGCTACCGTTAATGTATTCATTCCTGTCAGCGATCAGCTGTTCACACCATCGCTCACCCATTTCGCCAATGCACTATTGCTACATCCCGTCGGACCATACTGGTTTCTTTACACGATGATGGTCTGCGGTTGGTGTTATTTCCTTTCATTCCGCCTGTTCAGGAAACAAGATGCAGCAACCTGTTTGGTCTTCTTCTGTCTGTTGTTAACTGTAGTCGCCTTGCTGTCAGACTCACTACCGTTCAAGATAACATTCTTTTATTTTGTAGGAGCAGCATTACGCAGGAGCAGTAGGGGAACCCGCCATTTCGCGCCAGCCTCAGCACTGAGTGTAGCCCCCGCAGCACTGCTGTTGTCAACTGAAAACTCGCACGATTGGGCTATGACGTCTACTCTTGTGGCTGTTGTTTTATTGATGTCGTTCTTTTATTGGGCTTATCAACGAATGGCAACAACGGCAGCGGGTCGTTTTTTATGCTTTATAGGTCGGAACACATTGCCCGTTTATCTTTTTCATCCCGCCTTCACCATGGCTGCAAGGTTTGTGGAGCCGCTTTTCAAGTTCGATTCAACTACAATGGTTTTCACATTATGCACACTTGTCATGAGTCTCTTGGGCAGTATCGTTATTGCGTTTGTCATTGATAAGTGTCGCCTTTCCTTGCTGTTCGGGCGAAGTCCGATGCTCACGCTGTCAAAAGAGGAAACCGGTTCTCTGACTTAATGGCGGCTGGTCTTTTTTTGTGAATCAGCATTTTCGAGGTACACAACGTGCGTTTCGCTCCCCAAAACAGGCTGTCTTGCTCTCTCACCCCACCCACAACCCCTCCCCTTAAAGGGGCGGGGAGAATCATTCGTAGTCGTCGATGACGCTGTTGGTGAAGTCCATCATGGGCTTCCCTGTGCGGAAGATGTCCTCCATCCGGTCGAGCCAGTCAGCCTGACTGAAGAAGTCATTGCCGACGGCATGCCAGCAGCAGTAGTCCTTCAGACGCAGATACTTCACATGGGCATAGTCTCTCGGAAAGCCAGCCGGACACGTCTTCAGCTTGGTCAGCCCGAAGCCCTGCGGCGCATCCCACGACTCTTCCCAGTCGGTGTGCACCTCGTCACTGTCGAAGTAGCGCTTGAACTCGTCGTTCTCAACGCAGCGCAGCCACTCGGCCTCGTTGCCCATGATTTCATTGCGGCAGGCCGTGAGGATGTTCGTCGGCAGCCAGTAGTTGCCGATGGCCAGCAGGCAGTGGTCGGGCTCGACGTGGATGTAGTAGCCGCCGCGCAGCGCCTTCTTGCCCTTGGCATTGATGTAGGCGCCGAGGTGGTTCTTGTAGGGCGATTTGTCGGTCGTGAAGCGTGTGTCACGGTAGAAACGGTAGACGGCATCCTTCACCGTGACGTGTGCAATGTCGGGGTCGAACGTGGCAATGCGGTTGATGGCCTCGGCTATGCCCGCCTCGAAGTCGGCGCGCACGGCCATGTATTCCTCCTTGTGCTCCTGAAACCAGGGGCGGTTGTTGTTCTCCATGACCTGACGGAGAAAACTGATGATGCGTTTAGTGTCCATAATGCTGCAAAGTTACAGATTTTTTTTGAGAAAATCCATAAAATATGCAAGTTCGTTGTGAGATTTTGCGTAGCCAGTAAAAAAAGTCGGGGAAAAACGGGCGTAATTCAGCGAAAATGATTACTTTTGCCGTTGATTTTAAACCGATAAACAAAAACAATATGAAGAAAAACAGTTTAATGGTAGCCACAGTGCTACTCGCCGGTACACTGATGTGTAGCTCGTGCATTGGTTCGTTCAGCCTGTTCAACAAGTATGAGAAGTGGCAGTGCAACATGACCAGCAGCAAGATTGTCAACGGTATTGTAGGTCTGATTCTGCAGCCCATCGTCGGCTCGGTATGTCTTACGGCTGATGCGCTGGTGCTTAACACCATCGAGTTCTGGAGCGGCAGCAATCCGCTGGCTGCCAACGTGGGCGACACTTACGAGGTGCAGGGACGTGACGGACGTTACTATGCCGTGACGGTCATCAAGGAAGGTTACGAGGTGAAGGCTCCCACGGGTGAGGTGACGCTTTTCACCCACGACGGACAGACCGACACATGGTCGATGTCGCAGGACGGAAAGACCATTGACGTGTTCCGCTTCAATCAGGACGGCACCATCGAGGCTTACCTGCAGAATGGTCAGACCATGACGGTCACGGCAGACGAAGCCGGACTCATGCAGATGGAGCAGGCTGTCAGCAACGCCAATGCTAACTATTTCGCTCAGCGCTGATTGCGCCTAAGCGGGAGTTAGGTGCCATTCACGAAAAAGCCGGAAACTCACGGGCTTGTGAGTTTCCGGCTTTTGTTATGCTCTGGCGTTGATGCTCAGCGCTTAGTGCTTGTTGTCGACGGCACACTGCTCAACGGGCAGGCAACGCTTGTAGCTCTCGATGTACTTCTCAAAGCCAGCGACGTCTTCGGCTGTCGGTGCGATGCTGACGCCCGTGTTGCCGGCGAAGACCACTTCTTCGAGATAGTTAGCCAGATTGAGCTTCCGGGGATTGTTGACCAGATAGCCGGCCAGCAGTGCGATGCCCCATGCGCCGCCTTCGCCTGCCGTCTCCATGACGGAGATGGGGGAGTTGAGGGCAGCAGCCAGCATGCGCTGACCCACACCGGCGGTCTTGAAGTAGCCGCCGTGACCGGTGATGCGGTCCACCTTCACCTGCTCTTCCTTCAGCAGGATGTCGTTGCCGATCTTCAGCACGCCGATGGCACCGTAGAGGTGAGCGCGCATAAAGTTGGCCAGATTGAACTTGTCGTTGGCCGAGCGCATGAACATGGGACGGCCTTCCTGCAAGCCGGTGACGGGCTCCCCCGACACATAGTTGTAAGCCATCAGACCGCCGCAGGCGGCGTCGCCCTCCAGCGCCTTGTTGAACAACTTGCCGTAGAGCTCGTTCATGTCGACGGGCACACCTAAGAGCTGCTGGTACTCCTTGAACAGACCCACCCAAGCATTGATGTCGCTGGTGCAGTTGTTGCAATGCACCATGGCCACGAGGCTTCCGTCAGGTGTGGTGACGATGTCGATGGGCTCGTAGGGCTTTGAAAGCTCTTTCTCCAGCACAATCATGGAGAACGACGACGTGCCGGCGGAGACGTTACCCGTGCGTTGCTTGACGGCGTTGGTGGCCACCATGCCGGTGCCTGCGTCGCCCTCGGGAGGACAAACGGGGATGCCGGCCTTCAGATGGCCGCTGACATCGAGGCGCTTGGCACCTTCGGGCGTCAGGAATCCGGCGTTCTCACCTGCATTGAGCGAGCGGGGGAGGATGTCAAGCAGTTTCCATGAGAAGCCCTTGGGAGCAATGAGCTCATCGAACTTGCGCACCATCGTGGCGTCGTAGGTCTTGGTGTTGGGGTCAACGGGAATCATGCCCGAAGCATCGCCCACGCCGAGGACGAACTGACCCGTCACCTGCCAATGCACGTAGCCGGCCAGCGTGGTCAGGTACTTGATGTCGGCCACATGCTCCTCGTTGTCGAGGATGGCTTCATACAGGTGGCTGATGCTCCAGCGCAGGGGAATGTTGTAGTTGAAGAGCTGGGAGAGCTCGGCGGCTGCCTTGCCCGTGTTGGTGTTACGCCACGTGCGGAAGGGCACCAGAATCTCTTGCTTCTCGTTGAAGGCCATGTAGCCGTGCATCATGGCAGAGAAACCGATGGCGGCCAACGCCTCAATCTCGCAGTCGTACTGCTTGAGCACGTCCTTACGCAGTTCGGCGTAGCAGTCCTGCAAGCCGTACCAGATGGCTTCGGTGCTGTAGGTCCAGAGACCGTCAACCAATTGGTTCTCCCACTCGTGTGAACCCTGTGCAATGGGTTTGTTCTCCTCGTCGATGAGGACAGCCTTGATGCGGGTAGAGCCAAACTCAATGCCGAGAATGGCTTTGCCAGCTTCGATGACTCGCTTAGCCTCACCCCCGGCCCCTCTCGCAGCGGAGAGGGGAATGGATACCTCTGCTTTTTGATTATTATTCA
>JAFUSC010000010.1 GCA_017467705.1 Prevotella sp.
AACAGCAGGAACACCAGCAGTGCGCCTAACAGTGCTACGATGAAGCACCAGTAATGTTGCAGAAATTCGTATGACATATCTTTATTGGTTTTTTATGCCCCCTAACTTAGGAGGCAGAGGGTCCTTTCTTAATCTGTTTGAGCAGGATGTTGATCTCGACGCCGAGCAGCACGGTGAACAGCACGAGGAAGATGAAGAACGTCAGCATGACGGAGCTGGAGTGCAGGTCGCTGACGGCCACCCATGTGGGCATCATGTCCTGACTGGTCCACGGCTGACGGCCGAACTCGGCCACGAGCCAGCCGCTCTCGCTGGCAACGTAGGCCAACGGCACGAGGGCAATGGCACAGATGTAGTGCCATGACGGCAGACGGGCAATGTCGTAGGTGTCGGCCTCGGTCTCAGGCAGCAGCCCGACGGAGGCGAGCACGCGGCGTGTGATGACAGACACGTAGGGGATGCGGAACGTCAGCAGCAGGATGACGGCGAAGAAGACTATGAACACCACGCCCATGCCGACCATGACGCGGAACGCCCAGAAGTTGACGGGCACGTAGGGCACAATGTCATGCTTATCCTTGATGTAGCCATAGCCGAAGTAAGGCATGTTCTCGTTGAGTGTTGAGAGTAGCGTCTTGAGTGTGGCTTCGTCGGCACCCTCCTTCTTGGCCTTGCGATAGGCTGCCAGGGCAGTGATGGCCTGCTGGCCGCGGTTGATCTTCTCGTCGATGGACGGCTCTACGTGACCGTCGGGCGTCGTGTAGCCGCGCAGGATGTCGTTGATGCCCGGCACGTAGCCGTGCGGGTCGTCGGTGGCCATGATGCTGAGGGCGTAGGGCATGTCGATCTTCAGCGGAGCCTCTGCCTCTTTCTCGTAGGCAGGCTGCTCGAAGGGGTTGACCCATGCCACGGCCGTCAGTCCTTGGTCGGTGCCGCCGTTGTAGAGTGCTTCCATGGCTGCCAGCTTCATGGGCTGTGCCTTGGCCACCTGCTGACCGCTGACGTGGCCGGTGAGGGCAGCGGAAAGTGAGGCAATGAGGCCCACAACGGCTGCAATCTTGATGCTCTCCTTGGCCAGCTGCACCTCGCGGCGCTTCCACAGATACCAGCTGGAGACAGCCACCACGAAGACGGCGCCGATGATCCACGCAGACGTCACCGTGTGGCAGAACTTGCCGACGGCGAACGGCGACAGGGCCACGTCGAGGAAGCTGACCATCTCGTTGCGCATGGTGTCAGGGTTGAACTCGCAGCCCACGGGACACTGCATCCAAGCGTTGGCCACCAGAATCCACCATGCCGAGAACGTGGCGCCGAGACCGGTCAGCCATGTGGAGGCTAAGTGGAAGCCGGCTGACACTTTCTTCCAGCCGAAATACATGACGGCCACAAACGTTGACTCCATGAAGAAAGCAATGATGCCCTCGATGGCCAGCGGTGCGCCGAAGATGTCGCCCACGAACCATGAGTAGTTGGACCAGTTGGTGCCGAACTCGAACTCCAGGATGATGCCCGTGGCGACGCCCATGGCGAAGTTAATGCCGAAGAGCCGTTGCCAGAACTGACTCATCTTGCGCCAGAAGTCGGCGGAGGAAGTGTCGGCAGTCTGCCCGCTGACAAGGGCTTTCTGCTTGCGGTAGTAGATGGTCTCCATGATGCCCATGATGAGCGCCAAGCCCAGCGTGAGCGGTACAAAGAGCCAGTGGTAGATGGCTGTCAGGGCAAACTGTGCTCTCGACCAGTCAATGGTACCAGCGTCGATGTTTAATAAAAGGTTTGTCATAATGATTTGTTATTATTACAGATTAATTCTTTTTTTGCCAAGGATTACATGAAATGATACGGCCCCGCTGTCATTAGGGCTGTGCCCGTTCGGTCATTTCCGTGGCCACGTAGTCTGCCTCGCCTCCCTTTTCTGCATGGGTGGAAAGAAAGTCGGGGAAGAAGAACAGCTTGAGCACGGCAAACATGATAAACAGTTTGATCAGTATGATGGCCCACAACGTCTTGCCCAGCGTCATGTGGCGAAAACCGTCGGCGTATAGGTCGTAGACACGATAAAGAAAACCTTGTTTGTTCATAGGCTGGTCTGTAACGGAATAATTGCAGTTGCAAATGTACGGAAAATATGTGAAACGGCCAAGCGAATGTTGATTTTTCTTTTGTTATCAGCCTTTTTAGGCACTGGGAGCGGGTTAAAAATGTTCATTTTTTCCATAATTCTCTTAAATTTAAGTTCCATAAATATTTTCTAATACTTTTTTTTTTGAGGTTTCTTGGGAAACACGTAACTTTGCACGCTGAATTACAAGGAGAACGAATATAATAATGAATAAGAAGATACTGATTCCGTTATTGCTGCTGGTGTTGGTGCTGGTGGGAGTCATTGCGCTGTTAGGCTACAGGCATTATCAGCAGACGGAGGAATTCCAAGCCATGCAGGAACTGGCCGAGCTGGACAAGCAGGAAATGGAGAACGAGTATGAGCGCTTCGCCCTGCAATACAGCGAGATGAAGACGAAGATCAACAACGACTCCATCATAGCCCAGCTGACGCAGGAACAGTTGCGCACGCAGGAACTGCTGGCCGAGCTGAAGCGTGTGAAGATAGAAGATGCACGCGAGATTGCCCGTCTGAAGAAGGAACTGGCACAGGTGCGCGTCGTGCTGCGCGACTATGTGATGCAGATTGACTCGCTGAACCGTCTGAACGAGAACCTGCAGGCTGAGAACACCAGTCTGCGCGGTGAGAACGACGAGGCGCGACGCACCATCGAGGGACTGAGCAGCGAGCGTGAGTCGCTGTCAGAACGGGTGGCCATTGCTGCACAGCTGGACGCCACGGCCATCAGCATGACCCCGCTGAAGAAGAACAACAAGCAGGCCAAGAAGATGAAGGACTGCAAGACGATAGCCGTCACGTTCAATATCTCGCGCAATGTCACGGCGTCCAACGGTCAGCGCACGGTCTATGTGCGCATCACGACCCCGGTGGGGCAGGCCCTCAATGGTGGTGGCACGTTCCCTTATGAGAACCGCAATCTGGAGTATTCGATGAAGAAAGTCATTGAGTACACCGGCGAGGAGACCAGCGTGACGACATATTGGAATGTCAATGAGTTCCTCAGTGACGGGAAATACACCGTGAGCATCTTTGCCGACGGACACATGATCGGGTCACGGTCGTTTGAGTTTAATTAGTGCTATCATTTCCCTTTGACTTCAGTAGGAAAACAAAATAAGGATATATAAACGAGTAAAAAAGGATGAACAGATTTCTTGGATTTCTCATCATGTTGATAGGTACGGCGATGCCTGTTGCGGCTCAACGCTTGCTGACGCTCGACAGTTGTCGGGCATTGGCGCTGCGCAACAATAAGCAGGTCGCCGTGTCGAAGGTCAAGCAGGATATGGCTGCAGACCTGCGACGCTCAGCCCGCACGAAGTATCTGCCCCATGTCAATGCTGTGGGCGGCTATGTGTATACTTCGCGTGAGGTATCTATCTTGAACGACGACCAGAAGGAGAAGCTTTCCAGTCTGGGTACTAACGCTGCTGCGGGTGTCGGCACGGAAATGCAGTCGCTCATGAGTTCGCTGCCGCCCACGCTTCAGGCTGTCATGGGACAGATGGGGCTCACGACCGAGGGCGTCATGCAGCTGTTGCAACCTCGGTTGGCGAATGTTGCCGGAACGCTGAACGGTGCAGGACAGCAGGTGATTGACGCTTTCCGTACGGATTCGCGCAACGTCTGGGTCGGTTCTGTCGTGGTGACACAGCCCGTCTATATGGGTGGAGCCATCACGGCCCTGAACAACATGGCCGACATCAGTGAGGAAATGGCACGCAACAGCGCCGATGCACAGCTGCAAGGCACCATCTACGACATTGACAAGGCCTATTGGCAGGTCGTATCGCTGAAGCATAAGAAAAAACTGGCCGAGGCTTATCTTGACTTGGTTCGCAAACTCAGCGGCGACGTGAACAAGATGATAGAGGAGGGCGTAGCCACACGCAGTGAAGGGCTGAGTGTCGACGTGAAAGTGAACGAAGCCGAAATGCAGGTGACGCAGGTCAACGACGGACTGGTGCTGTCGAAGATGTTGCTTTGCCAGCTTTGCGGACTGCCGCTCGACGAACAGCTGACGCTGGCCGACGAAGACGTTGACGACTTGACGGCAACCGACGTCGTGCCGCCTCTGAACATGGAGGATGCCATCAATAACCGTCCGGAAATGAAGATGTTACAGAACACGGTTGACCTGAGTCATCAGGCCACCAAGCTCATCAAGGCCGCAGGACTGCCGCAGGTTGCGCTCATGGGTGGCTACACCGTCAGCAATCCGAACCTTTACAATGGTTTTGAGCGTAAGTTCGGCGGTGCGTGGAACGTCGGCGTGCTGGTTCGCATTCCCGTGTGGAACTGGGGCGACGTGGCTTACAAGGTGCGTGCCTCGAAGGGCGCCACGGCCATTGCTGCACTCGAAATGAACGAACTGCGTGAGAAGATGGAGCTGCAAATCAGCCAGAGCTCGTTCCGGGTGGCGGAAGCTGACCGCAAGCTCGACATGGCGCAGGCGAACATCAAACGTGCAGAAGAGAACCTGCGCACGGCCAACCTCGGATTCCGCGAGGGCGTCATCACGCCGACCACCGTCATGGAAGCACAGACCGCATGGCTGCAGGCACAGTCGCAGAAGATAGATGCCGAGATTGACGTCAAGCTCAGTCAGGTCAACCTGCGCAAGGCCATGGGCATTTTAAGTGATAAATTGTAATTCGTAAATCCGTAAATTCTAAATATAACAAAGATGTCAGCAAGAACACAACATAACAACATCCTGTTCGCCATATTTGGCTTTGTAACAGTAGTAGCTATTGTGGCCATCATCGGTTTCATCGCTTTCGACCGTGACCCGGAGATGATACAGGGCCAGATGGAAGTAACGGAGTATCGCGTGTCGAGCAAAGTGCCGGGACGTATTCTCGAGTTTCGTGTCAAAGAGGGTGACTTTGTGAAGGTGGGCGACACGCTCGCCATTCTGGATGCTCCCGAGGTGCGTGCCAAGATGGAGCAGGCACAGGGTGCCGAGGCCGCTGCCGCCGCACTGGAGCTGAAAGCCCAGAACGGTGCACGCCAAGAGCAGATACAGGGCGCCTATCAGGTGTGGCAGCAGGCCGTGGCCGGTCTTGACATTGCCAAGAAATCCTATGAGCGCATCCAGCGTCTGTTTGACGAGGGTGTGGTCAGTGCCCAGAAGCGCGACGAGGTCTATGCCAAGTACAAGGCCATGGAGGCACAGGAGAAAGCAGCCAAGAGCCAGTATGACCTGGCCGTCAACGGTGCTCGCCGCGAAGACAAGCTGGCTGCGCAGGCACAGGTGAACAGGGCGCGTGGCGCTGTGCAGGAAGTGAACTCCTACATCAACGAGACCGTGCAGACGGCGCAGATGGAGGGTGAGGTCAGCAACATCTATCCTAAGGTCGGCGAACTGGTCGGCACGGGCTCACCCATCATGTCCGTCTCTGTCATGAGCGACATGTGGGGCACGTTCAATGTGCGCGAGGACCAGCTGGAAGGCTTGGCCGTGGGTACTGAGTTCGAAGCGTTCGTGCCCGCGTTCAACAAGTCCATCAAGATGAAGGTCTACTACATGAAAGATCAGGGCTCTTACGCTGTGTGGAAGGCTACCAAAGCCAACGGTCAGTATGACCTGAAGACGTTTGAGGTGAAGGCTCGTCCGGTTGAGAAGATTGACGGGCTGAGACCAGGCATGTCGTTGATTATCAAACGGTAACTTTGAACTTGAAGGATTATATATATCGCATATTGACCGTCTTTCGGCGGGAGGTCCGTATCCTGATACATAACCACATCTACTGGTTCTGTATGGTGTTCCTGCCCCTGTTGAGCATTGTCTTCTTTACGTCGATGCTTGACGAGGGCCTGCCTCAGGAAATGCCCGTCGGCGTGGTCGACTTGGACAACACCACGACTTCGCGCAGCATCATCCACAATCTTGATGCCTTCCAGACCACGCAGGTCGTGGCGCATTATCCGTCCATGACTGACGCCCGCGAAGCCGTCCAGAACAATGAAATATACGCTTTCCTCTATATTCCCAAAGGAACCACCGACGAACTGCTTTCCAGCCGTCAGCCGAAGATTTCATTCTACTACTCCATGACCAGTGTCATGAGCGGCTCGCTGCTGTTCCGTGACCTGAAGACCATTGCCACGCTGGGCTCGGCCTCGGTGGGGCAGGCGACGATGCGTGCCCGTGGCTACACTAACGACCAGATTCGGGCCTTCTTGCAGCCCGTCGTCATCGACCTGCATCAGTTGCAGAACCCGTGGACTAATTATAATGTCTATCTCTCCACCATGCTCATTCCCGGCGTGCTGATGCTGTTTATCTCGCTCATCACGGCCTATTCGCTGGGCACCGAGCTGAAGTTTGGGCGCTCCAAGAACTGGATGCATCTTTCGGGCGACAACGTCGTCGTAGCCCTGATAGGCAAGATGCTGCCTCAGACGCTGATTTTCTTCCTGATAGCTGCCGGCTACTCCTGTTATGTGTTCGGCGTGCTGGGCTTTCCGCATCCGGGCGGGTGGGGGAAGATTCTCTTGCTGACCATCGAGATGGTCTGGGCGGCTCAGGGTTTCGGCATCTTCATCTTCGGACTGGTTCCGTCGCTGCGCATGTCGATGAGCATCTGTTCGCTGTGGGGCGTGCTCAGCTTCTCCATGTGCGGCGCAGCTTTCCCCGTCATCGGCATGGATGCTCCGTTGCAGTCGCTCTCGTGGCTCTTCCCCCTGCGTCATTACTACATGGTCTATCAACAGTGTGTGCTCAACGGCTTCCCGCTCATTGATGCCTGGTTCCACTTCGCTGCGCTGTCAGCCTTCTCACTGCTGCCGCTGACGTTGCTGCCCAAGATTAAAAACGCAATGCTCAACTATGTCTATATTCCATAATATCTACGAAGCCATCAGTGATGCCTGCTACATCTGGCGACAGGAGATGAAGCAGGTGGTGCATGACGAGGGAGTGCTCATCTTCTTCATCATCGTGCCCTTGGCCTATCCCTTGCTCTACTCGTGGATATACAACAACGAGGTGGTGCGCGACGTGCCCGTCGTGGTGATTGATGACAGTCACACGTCGCTCAGCCGTCAGTTCATTCGTGAGTGTGATGCCTCGGCCGACGTGCGTGTGGCCTACTATGCCAGCGACATGGACGAGGCGCAGATGCTCATCAGCCGTCAGGTGGTGCGCGCCATCTACTGGATTCCCTCCGACTTTGCTGACCGGCTCAACCGCATGGAGCAGACGCACATCGGCGTCTATTGCGACATGAGCCTCATGCTGACCTATAAGGCTGCCTATCAGACGGCTGTTGCCGTGTCGCAGCACATGAATTCGCAGATACAGGTGAAGCTGACGGGCAACCCCACGGACCGCGAAGACGAGGTGTTGGTGCGTCCGCTCGATTATGCTGACGTGCCCATGTTCAACCCCTCAGGCGGCTATGGCTCGTTCATCTTGCCCGGTGTGCTTATCCTCATTCTGCAGCAGACGCTGGTGCTCGGCATCGGACTGGCTGCCGGCACAGCGCGTGAGTCGAACCGTTACAACGACCTGCTGCCCATGCAGCGACAGTATCATGGCGTCATGCGCGTGGTCTTCGGCAAGACGCTTTGCTACTTCATGATCTATGCTGTCATGGGTGCATGGCTGACTGTTGTCGTGCCGCGGCTGTTCCACTTCCCCACGCTTGCGCAGTGGCCCCATCTGCTGGCTTTGATGCTGCCTTACACGCTGGCCTGCATTTTCTTCGGCATGGTGATTTCCTGCATGGTGCGTTACCGCGAGAACGTCATGCTGCTGGTTGTCTTTATCAGTGTTCCCCTGCTGTTCATGACGGGTGTGTCGTGGCCGCAGAGCAACATTCCCGGTGCCTGGCAGGGTGTGGCATGGCTTTTCCCCTCCACGCCGGCTGCACGTGCCTATGTGCGCATGAACTCCATGGGTGCCACGCTCGACGATGTGCTTGTCGAGTATCGTGCCCTGTGGATTCAGATGTTTGCCTACTGCGCATTGGCCAGTCTGGTCTATCGTCACCAGCTGCGGCTTTCACGCAACCACGTGCATGAACGTCTGGAAATCATGAAGCGCAAGCGTGCCGTGCGCGAGCAGATGAAGGCGGTGAACGTGAAAGCTAAACAATAAGCATTAAGAATTGAGCAAAACCTGCGGTACGCCCATGGGGGGGCCGCGGTACTGAACGCCCTGTTTCGCGGTACAACAGGCCCTTCGCCCGAGCGTCCAGCTGGAGCTGTGCGACCGTCCACCCCGGGCTGCGCGATCGCGCAGCTCCAGCTGGACGCTCGGGAAAAATGCGTTTTGTACCGCAAAACAGTACGTTCTGTACCTTGGAACAGCACATTCCACCCCATAGGACTGCTGAAAGCCTGAAATGTAAGAAGAAATCAGCGTTATCAAGAGAAAAATCGGAGAATCGTGCATGGGCTTCGCCGATTTTTTGTACCTTTGTAGCCAAAAAGGATGTATGGACAATAAACAGGCTGCACTCGAACTGGGGCAGAAACCCGTAGGCCGGCTGCTGGTGCAATACGCACTGCCGGCCATGGTTGCCATGACCGCTTCGAGTCTCTATAATATCATCGACCGTGCCATGATAGGGCAGGTGGTGGGTGCTGAGGCCATTGCCGGCCTGGGCATCACCTTCCCCCTGATGAACCTGTCGGGTGCCTTCGGAGCCGCAGTCGGCGTCGGCGCGTCAACGTGCATCAGCGTCAAGCTGGGCCAGCGCGACTACGAGACGGCTGAGCACCTGCTGGGCAACACCGTCACGCTCAACCTCATTGTCGGTTTCCTGTTCATGGCGGTGTGCCTCGTCTTTCTGGACCCCATCCTGCTCTTCTTCGGCGCCAGTGAGGTGACGCTACCTTACGCTCGTGAGTTCATGACCGTCATCCTGCTGGGCAACATGATCACCCACATGTACTTCGGCATGAACGCCGTGCTGCGCGCAGCGGGCAAACCGCGCCATGCCATGTATGCCACGCTCTTCACCGTGGGCATGAACATTGTGCTGGTGGTGGTGTTCGTCTGGTGGTTGCGCTGGGGCATCAAGGGCGCTGCACTGGCCACCGTCGCCAGTCAGACCATGGCGCTCGTGTGGCAGCTGTGGGTGTTCTCCGACAAGAAGCAGATGTTGCACCTGAAGCGGGGCATCTATCGGCTGAAGGCCGACCTCGTGCGTAACATCATCTCCATCGGTGTGTCGCCGTTTCTCATGAACGCCACGGCCTGTGTGGTGGTCATCTTCATGAACAACCAGTTCCTGCGTTACGGTGGCGACATGGCCGTGGGTGCCTACTCAATAGCCAACTCCATCGTCATGGTGCTCTTCCTGCAAGTCATTGGCATCAATCAGGGCATGCAGCCCATTGCCGGCTACAACTACGGCGCCGAGAAGTACGACCGCATGTTCCGCGTGCTCTGGCTGGCCATTGGTGCTGCCACGACCATCCTGCTGGTGGGGTGGGTGATAGCCATGCTCTTCCCCATGCAGCTGGCCCGCGTGTTCACCAATGCTGACACGCCTCAGGGCGAACAGCTCATGCACATGGCTGCCCGCGGCATCCGGCTCAACATGCTGGTGTTCTTCGTGGTGGCGTCGCAGGCCGTCATCACCAATTTCTTCCAGTGCATCGGCAAGGTGAAGGTCAGCATCTTCCTCTCGCTGTCGCGCCAGCTCATCCTGCTCATTCCGTTGGCTTACGTGCTGCCGTTGTTCCTCGGTCTGGACGGCGTGTGGTATTCCATGGCAGCCAGCGACTTCGGCTCGTTTGCCATGACGCTGCCATTATTGTTTTGGTATATGAAACGTTTAAAAGAAAATGGGAAATAAGATTATTATATGCATTGGCCGTCAGCTTGGAAGCGGCGGTCACGACATCGGCCGTATGCTGGCACTCGACTTCGCTGCCAAGTACTACGACCGCGAGTTGCTCAATCTGGCTGCCAAGGAGAGCGGCTTCAGTGAGAAGTTCTTTGAGCAGAACGACGAGCACCGCGGATTCATGCGCTCGCTGTTCCATCTGCATGCGCCCCACATGAGCGACGACAATTTCTATCAAAACAACTTCTCGCAGGAGGGACTGTTCAAGTTCCAGAGCGATGCCATCAGGAAGGCGGCTCAGGAGGGCTCCTGCGTCTTCGTTGGCCGCTGTGCTGACTACGTGCTGCGCGACCAGACGCGCATGGTCACCATCTTTATCACGGCTCCGCTCGACTATCGCATCCGCAAGGTCATGGAGCGTGACGGCATTGACCGCGTTGCCGCCCAGAAGAAGATAGAGCAGGGCGAAAGTCGGCGTGCCAACTATTATAATTATTACACGAGCAAGAAGTGGGGCCACGCTGAGTCGTACGACCTCTGCATTGACTCCAGCATCCTCGGAATCCGCCAGACGGAGCAGGTCATTGCCGACTTCATCCGCAAGCGCTTCCGAATCATATAAGCCCCATAAGTCTTATAAGCCCAATACGTCCAATAAGCCCTATACGCCCTATGAAGAAAATCGGCATCATCAGCGACACGCACAGCTACTGGGACCCGAAGTATCTCCATTACTTCGAGCCTTGCGACGAGATATGGCACGCCGGCGACATCTGTTCCACGGAACTCATTGAGCGGCTGGCCGAGTTCCGGCCCGTGCGCGCCGTCTGCGGCAACTGCGACGGCGGTGACCTGCGGCTGATGTATCCTGAGGTGCTGCGCTGGAAGTGCGAGGATGTCGACGTGCTGATGAAGCACATCGGCGGCTATCCCGGCAACTATGACCCCACCATCCGCGGACAGATATATGCCCGTCCGCCGCAGCTCTTCATCAGCGGACACTCGCACATCCTGAAAGTGAAGTACGACAAGACGCTCGGATTGCTGCACATCAACCCCGGCGCAGCAGGCATGCAGGGGTGGCACAAGGAAAGAACTTTGGTAAGATTGACCATCGAAGGCAATAAATTCACTGATTGTGAAGTTATATCATTAGGAAGATAGAATCAGGTAAGTAAAATAATTAAAGCAAGATAGAATTATGAAGACAATCGTTATCACCGGTGGCGCTGGCTTTATTGGAAGCCACGTGGTGCGCCTGTTTGTGAACAAGTATCCCGAGTATCACATCATCAACCTCGACAAGCTGACCTATGCCGGCAACTTGGCCAACCTGAAGGACGTGGAGAACAAGCCCAACTACGAGTTCGTCAAGATGGACATCTGCGACTTCGACGCTTTCTACAAGCTGATGCAGGAGAAGAAGGTGGACGGCATCATCCACTTGGCTGCCGAGAGTCATGTGGACCGCTCCATCAAGGACCCGTTCACGTTTGCCAAGACCAACGTCATGGGTACGCTTTCGCTGTTGCAGGCTGCCAAACTCTACTGGGAGTCGCTGCCTGAGAAGTATGAGGGCAAGCGCTTCTATCACATCTCGACTGACGAGGTGTACGGCGCACTGGAGCTGACTCACCCCGAAGGCATCGAGCCGCCGTTCACCACCACGGCCAGCAGTGCAGAGCATCATCTGGCCTATGGTGATAAGTTCTTCTTGGAGAGCACGAAGTATAATCCTCATTCACCCTACAGCGCAGCCAAGGCATCGAGCGACCACTTCGTCCGTGCTTATCATGACACTTACGGCATGCCTGTCATCGTGACCAACTGTTCGAACAACTATGGCCCCTATCAGTTCCCTGAGAAGCTGATACCGTTGTTCATCAACAACATCCGCCACCGCAAGCCGCTGCCCGTCTACGGCAAGGGTGAGAACGTGCGCGACTGGCTGTTCGTGGAAGACCACGCCCGCGCCATTGATCTCATCTTCCATGAGGGCAAGATTGCCGAGACCTACAACATCGGCGGCTTCAATGAGTGGAAGAACATCGACATCATCAAGGTGGTCATCAAGACGGTAGACCGTCTGCTGGGTCGTAAGGAAGACGAGGACATGGACCTCATCACCTTCGTCACCGACCGTGCTGGCCATGATCTGCGCTATGCCATCGACTCGTCGAAGCTTCAAAAGGAACTCGGCTGGGAGCCGTCTCTACAATTCGAGGAAGGCATTGAGAAGACCGTTCGCTGGTATCTTGACAACCAAGAGTGGCTCGACAACGTCACAAGCGGCGACTACCAGAAGTATTACGAGAAAATGTATAGTAACCGTTAAAAGCCTCCCCAAGCCCCTCCCAAGGAGGGGATGTTCAGATAGCTGTATGGGACAGGAAAAAAAGAGGATGAAGTGGGCTACTGCAGATGCCATTGCTTACTGCTCCGTCGAGAACAATGCCGTAAAGAACCGAAGGCCGATGACTACAGCCGAGGAGAGACTATGGCAGGAACTTCGGGCGGATAAGTTAGGAGTCCATTTCCGTCGGCAGCATGTTATTGGAATGTATATTGCCGATTTCGTCTCTCTTAAAAATCTTCTGGTGATAGAAGTAGATGGAAAATACCATTCCACACCAGAACAACAGCTATTAGATGCCGAACGCACTCGGTTTCTACAAGGGAAAGGCTTTAGGGTCATTCGTTTTACCAATCAAGAAATATTAACGGACATAGAATCCGTTATGTCAAAGATAATAAAAGCATTAATCGTTTGAATATGTAACCAAACATCCCCTCCTTGGGAGGGGCTTGGGGAGGCTTTGTATGAAAAAAATCTTATTATTAGGCTCTGGCGAACTGGGCAAGGAGTTCGTGATTGCTGCTAAGCGGGCAGGTGCATACGTCGTGGCCTGCGACCGTTATGATAACGCGCCGGCCATGCAGGTGGCCGACGAGCGTGAAATCTTTTCAATGCTTGACGGCGACGCCCTGACGGCAGTGGTGAAAAAACATCAGCCGGACATCATCGTGCCGGAGATTGAGGCCATCCGCACGGAGCGCCTGTTTGATTTTGAACAGCAGGGCATACAGGTGGTGCCGTCCGCCCGTGCCG
>JAFUSC010000118.1 GCA_017467705.1 Prevotella sp.
AAGGACGAAAGTGTATCTTTGCCATGTTTTTGAAAACTTGGTCCAAAGGTACAAATATTTTTGGACATAGCAAAGCCCTGGCTTGAGAAAGTCGGGGCTTTGTGATAAAAAAGAGGATGTGCCTATTTTTGACACATCCTCATATTACAAATCAATATAAGCTATATGACAAACTAATAATGCCGCTTTGACGGACGAGAAACGGCATATTGACAAGTAGAAAAGGCCGCTCTGACAAGCGGGAAATGCTGTTTTGGCAAGCGGGAAATGCTGTTTTGACAAGCAGAAAGAGCAAGAAAGGAAAGAAAAAACGCTTTTTGCTTGTTCGTTTCATTTTATAATGCTAACTTTGCAGCGGGCTTTTTAATCAAACGAAAACAAAGAAAAAATATGAAGACCAAACACGTACAATACCAGACACAGGGCACATGTTCACGCCTCATTGACGTGACAGCCGACGAGAACAACATCATCCAGCAAGTGTTCTTCCTTGGCGGTTGCAATGGCAACCTGCAAGGAATCAGTCAGTTGGTGCGCGGGCAGCACATCGACGACGTTATCAAGCGATTAGACGGCACGCGCTGCGGCACAAAGGGAACATCATGCCCCGACCAGCTGTGCCGCGCACTGGAACAGCTCAAGCACGCCCCGCTGGAACCCTAAGGGCAGAGCGGTTGCAACTCTTTTCCGCTGAAAAATTTGGTCGTTCCAGATATTATCACTATATTTGCAGCCAAAGAAGTAGAAGAATAATCATGTTAGATCGAACACGTACAATAGAAAAGCTGAAATCTACCCGCAAATATCTTAGTGATAATTACGGCGTTAGTTCGATGCTTCTGTTCGGCTCTCTTGCAAGGAATGAACAGCATGAGGGTAGCGATGTAGATGTGTGTGTGGAAATGGAGCCTAATCTTTTCAACCGTGCTGGAGTAAAAGTATATCTTGAAGAACTCTTGGGATGTCATGTTGACGTAGTTCGCATGAGAGAGAACATGAATCATGTTTTCAAACAACAAATACAAAAGTATGGAATTCGAGTCTACTGAGAAGCTTGATGCCGCCTGCATGGTCATCATCGCTTTAGGTGAATCTGTAAAAACGCTTGACAAACTTACCGACAAACAGCTTTTGCCAACATATCCATCTATTGATTGGAAAAAGATCATGGGAGCCCGTGACATCATGGCTCATCACTACTTCGAGGTGGACGCCGACGAAATTTACAGCATCATCAGAAACGACCTGGAGCCTCTGAAGAATGCTATTCTTTTCTTCAAACAAGAAATGTTTACAGAACAGGCATAAATTGTCAAACCCTTAAAACTGTGTTTCAAAAGTTCCACTTCACGGCCAGCGTGGGGTTGAAGAAGAAGGTGCGGTCGCTCCCAGGGTCTACGTTGTAGACGAAGTTGCTGCTCAGTTCCCACTCCGTGCCCAGTGAGAAGTGTTCGTTGAAGTTATACCACAGCTGCGGTTCGGTGAGCACGACCAGTTGGCCGTGACCGTTCGGGCGCTCGCCGCGCCACAGGTCGATGAAGCCAGAGAACGTGCAACGCCTGTTGGCAAACGTGGTGCTCCAGACGCCCGTCAGCTGCGCGCTGGCATAGGAGTGCGTATTGTCATAGCTCTTGAAGTACTGCTTGTAGAGCAGCTGCACGCTGTAGGTGGTGGAGAAGTCGGCATTGTGCCCGTTCCACGCGGCACCGACGAGAGCTGACTGCTGGAAGCTGCCGTTGCGACTCAGTCCGCCGTCATACTCCACATGCGCCGCAAAAGGCGACTGCTGGCCAAGGTTGAACTCACGCGAGATTTCGGTGTAGGCGCTCTCGGTGAAGTGACTGCTCAGGTCCACGTCCACAAAGTAGTACCACGAGCCCCACTTGTCGGCCTTGAACTGTTCAAGCGTTACGGTGACTTTAGCACGTCCGGCCTCCTCGCCGGTATAGATGTTACGACCGAAGTCGTAGTGTAGCTGCACGTCCTGTGCCTGAGCAGTGAGAACAGCAGTGACGGCAAGACAGGCCGCCCAAAGAATTCTTTTCATACTTCTATTTCATTTAAGTTTCGTCTTTTCTTGGAGTGTAGAAGTGTAGGAGTGATAGGAGTGTAGACAAATGTACCGTAGGACTTGTTGAAGCGCATGAACTATTGTCTACACTCCTATCACTCCTACACTTCTAAATCTTTAAAAGCTTGACCATCAGCCTTGCCGCCTCATCAGGCGCACACTGGTTGCCCAACCGTTGCCGCACTTCCTCGTAGCCGCGCAGCATGGCGTCACGCCCAGCGCCGCCGGGCAGTATCAGCGACAGCTCACGCTTCAGCGCCGCCTCCGAGAACGTGTCGGCCACCAGTTCAGGCACCACCTCACGGTCAGCCACGAGATTGACCAGCGAGACATACTTCACCTTCAGCAGCATCTTGCGCAGGGCGCCGTAGACCTTCGCCATGGGCAGACGGTAGCACACCACCTGCGGCACGCCGAACAACGCCGTCTCAAGCGTGGCCGTGCCGCTGGTGACCAGTGCGGCACAGGCTTCATGCAGCAGGGCGTAGGTCTGGCTGTAGACCACCGTGGCCCGATGACCGGCAAGGAACGGCGCATAATAATCGCGGCCAATGGACGGGGCACCGGCCACAACCACCTCGTAGCGGTCACTGAACTCGTCAGCCACGCGCAGCATCGCCGGCAGGTTGTCCTTGATCTCCTGCTTCCTGCTTCCGGCAAGGAGGGCGATTTTCAACCCTTCACCCTCCACCTTTAACCTTCCACCCTCCTCCAAAGACAGCCACTCCTTCACCTCCTCTGCCGTGGGGTTGCCCACGTAGTGGATGGGATAGTGATGCTTGCCCTCAAAGAAGTCCACCTCGAAAGGCAGGATGCTGAACAGCTCGTCCACATCGCGCTTGATGCGTTTGATGCGGTACTCCTTCCACGCCCATATCTTCGGGGCGATGTAGTAGTAGACCTTGGGCCCTCCCCACCGATGGACGTACTTCGCTATATCAAGGTTGAAGCCGGGATAGTCCACCAGTATCACCACGTCAGGCTGCCACTGGCGGATGTCCTGCTTGCACATCCTCATGTTACGCATGATGGTGCGCAGGTGCATCATGACGGGAATGAACCCCATGTAGGCCAGCTCCTTGTAGTGCTTGACGCGCGTGCCGCCGACGGCAGCCATCAGGTCGCCCCCGAAGAAACGGAACTCCGCCTCCGGGTCCTCGCGCTTCAGCGACTCCATCAGCCGCGATGCGTGCAGGTCGCCACTGGCCTCACCGGCTATCAGATAATATTTCATTTAGATTTGAGAATTAAGATTTGAGATTTGAGAATTGAGCTCCTCCATCACTTCATACGCCGTGACGTCCATGCGGGTCGGCGTGATGGCCACGTAGCCATGCTGGAGCGCCCAGTTGTCCGTATCCTCGGCATCGGGCTCGTCGTTTCGGTAGTTGCCCACCATCCACCAGTAGTCAAACCCGCGCGGATGCTGGAACTTGCTGACCTCGTTATACCACGTGCCGAACGCCATGCGGCAGACACGGACGCCGCTGTAATCACTTGCCCCATGCTCCTTGCCCCCTGCCCCTGCGAGGAGTGGGAAGTTCACATTCAGGCAGACACCGCGCGGCAGACCGTTGCGCAGCACGTGCTCCGTAATGCGGCGCACGTAGGGCGTCATCGGTTCGAAGTCAGCATCAGCCCTGAAGTCGCAGAGTGAGAACGCCACCGAGGGAATATACTTCATGCAGCCCTCCATGACCACGCCCATGGTGCCCGAGTAGTGCGTGTTCACGCCCGAGTTGTCACCGTGGTTGATGCCACCCAGCACCAACGCCGGCCGGCGGTCGCCACACAACTCAGCCAAAGCCATCTTCACGCAGTCAACCGGCGTGCCGTTGCACGACCACATCTGCAAGCTACCTGTTTCCTCCTTTAACCCTTCACCTTCCACCTTTAACCCTTCAGCCTCCTCTCTCTGCAACGTCAGCGTCAGGGGAATCGTCGGCGAGAAGGCGCAGCCCATGCCGCTACGTCCGCCGTCAGGGGCACAGACAATGACATCCCCCAGCGGGCGCACCATGTCAATCAGACAGTTAATGCCCTTGGCCTCGTAGCCGTCATCATTCGAAATAATGATCAGTGGTCTCATCTCCTATTCAATCTCTTGCTTTTTTATTTTTTTATTCTTTTATTTTTTTATTTTTGCAAAGGTACTGCTTTCTGCCGACATTGCCAAACAAATGCATTTTCTTTATAAAAAATTTGGAAGTTTCGGAAAATATGTCTATCTTTGCCCTCGACTTAGCCAGCCCTTCGAGTGGGCGAGGCGGGTCATTACATCGATGGAATCCTGAGGCCGACGCAGCCGTTTGTAGGGCTGGCCGAGGGGAAAAGGCGTTTACGAAACGTTATTCTCTGTAAGTTCAAACTTCGCAAACTTGAATCCAGTTACAGAGGTAATGCAACGATAAGCGTCTACGTAGGTGATTTATATCCCTGCACGGCTACTATATATAAATATGTATATAGTGCCTGTAGCCGTATATAATCGCTTGGCGTGGGCTGGCAACGTTGCTTATCCTTAACTGGGGGCAATGCGAAGGCCTGAACTTAGGGATGAGCGAGAAGTCAAAAACTCCCATGCCTTTTTTATTTCCGCCAATTAACTTTATTATTAACGCTGAATTCGGGAGTTCAGGAGGCATCTTTAAACTTTTCATGAAGATGAAAAAAGTATTTTATTCTGTAGCAGTAGCTCTTGTAGGAGTTACCATGCTCTCAAGTTGTATGGGTGCAGCATTTGTTGATGCAACTGGTCCTGTAGCTGCAACAAGCAACCCTGTCGGTAAAAAGGTTGGTCATGCAAGCTCAACCAATGTTTTAGGCATTGTCCACACTGGTGACGGTGGTATTGACAAAGCTGCCAAAGAAGCTGGCATCAAAAAGATCAGCCATGTTGATCAGAATCAATTCTCTATTCTTGGCTTGTTCACGACCTACAAGACAACTGTTTACGGAGAGTAATTAAAAAAACGTTGCAAGTGTGCCTGTAATGTCTATAAACAAGGGCGCTATATGGCACACTTGCCCCTTAATGCCTATTAATATGGTCAGATTATTTTTTCTTTTTGCCTTTTCCTTTATATTCAGTTCCCAAGTACTTGCTGGGGGACCTAAACGATTTTCATCTGTTATGACAGAAAATGGCGTGCTTTATTTTATTGAGCCAATGAAAATGCATACATACGATGGTTGCGCTTCTAAAAAAGACATGCTGTTTGATATAACATACCTGACTAATGATGATGATTCCGTATCATTTACAACAACTGTTATTACAGAAAACATAACAAAGCTGGATTCTGTCTGTATTCACATGGGAGAAAAAACAATAAAGACAAACACAGAGTTCATCTATTGTGATCCAGACGGAAGTAGATATGTCAACAGAATCCGTTTTTACATAAAATGGACGGAATGGAAAGAGTTATATGAATATCCTCAACCATATATCGTTGACTTTGGGAACAATCTCTATTTTGCATTTAAACCAAAGAAATGGGAAAAGGAAAGAAAGGAAATCATGCAAATTATCAACATTATAGAACTAAACAAAACACAAAGATGAAGAAAATAATTATTTTTGCTTTTTTATGTATTTCAAATATTCCTTTGTTTGCCCAAGATATGGCGAACAGTCTAATTGAAAAAGCCATCAAAGACGGAATTGTCTTGTTAAGGCAAGACTTCCAAGTCCTGAATGAAGATGACGAACCAATTGGGAATAAGCCAGGTCAAGACTGTTATGGGCGGACATACACATGTGCTGCAAGAATAGAAGGTAACAGATTTCTTGTTATCAAAGATTTCGTTGCACCGTGGAGCAATGAATCAATAGTAAAAAGCGAGAAACGCCATCCCGAGGTGTCATTTAGCGGGCTCTTAACATTGAGTACTATTGACTTTGAGCAATTCGATTGCTACGTTGAATCTGCTTCGGAAGAGATAGCCAATCATCTCTATTTTATTGATGGTTCTGAAATCGAGGGGTTTAGCATTGATGAAGAAGCCGGCAAGAAGAAAGGATATGCAGTATGGCTAAAATCGGCGACCGTTCCCACCATAAACACATTACCAACAAATTTGTCTATAGAGATTCTGCCGTTTAATATCACAACAAAGGAAGACACCTTCGTTTACGACATAGCGGCTCAGCCCAAAGGCAATGTTGTTGGCGGCGTTTACATTACTCCAGCAGTTAACGGAGTAGGTTCTATCTCATTAAAAGTAAATGGGATGTTCGAAAAACGCGGTGGCGTTTGGAAATTCATCTCGTTGGGTAAAGAAAATAGCAATGAATAAAATGTTTGTCAAATAGAAATCACCTGTCAAATTCCAAAGAGCATCTGTCGTCATGATAGATGCTCTTTATTCTTTTGCTCTTTAATTTTTGCAAAGGTAAAACTTTCTGTCAGTACAACAGAAAAATTCGCATCAACAGGCAGAAATATTCGCAAAAATGCTAATTATTCAAAAATAATGTCTACCTTTGCAGGCAACAAACCCTTGCACAGGCCATGAACATTCAGTTTGAAAACGAGGCATTACGTGAACTCTACACCGAAGGAGCCACCAAAGCTCATGAATATAAACGACTGTCAAAAGACATTGTGAAGCGATACATCAAGGTGGTGAATTATCTGAAGGCTGCTCGTCGGCTTGAAGACCTCTATCTCATCAAGTCGCTGCACTATGAGAAGAAGAAAGGCGATCTCAAAGGCGTGGACGCTGTATGGATAAACGACCAGTACCGGCTGTTGTTCCATAGTTCCCCTGACGATAGCGGCATTGTTGTGAACGCATTACTTACAGAAATTTCCAAGCATTATGAATAAGAAAGATTTAACCCCGTTCGTTGCCACACATCCTGGCGAAATGATAAAGGATGAGCTCCGTGAGCGCAACATGACACAGAAGCAACTCGCCGCAGAGACAGGCATTAAGCCATCTGTACTCAGCGAGACCATCAACGGCAAGCGCAGTGTGTCACTCAACGTGGCTGTTGCACTGGAAAAAGCCCTCGGCATCCCTGCCGACATCTGGATGAACATGCAGACACAGTTCGACCTCGACACCGCCAGCATTGCTGAGCGCGACAATCAGCGCGAGACTATTGCTGTCACCATTCCTGTACGTGACCGTAATCTGCTCCAAGAACTTGTGCGCAAATTCGGATGGGCTTGTGTCTTCTGAACATTGCGCTTCTATCTTGAACTCAAATTAACCAAATTTCTGTTAATTCTGTTAAATTTTCGGGCTGATTTTTTCTGGGATTTTGGGTGTAACTACGATTCAACAGTGGGGTAAAACGGTATAGTTTGAGCGGGAGGCGGCGGCTCTCGGGTCGGGAACTGACGGCTCTCGACGTGCGAAACGGCATGTTTCAGCTTGCGAAACGCCGCGTTTCGCATCGTGAAACGGCACGTTTCAGCGCCTGAAACGGTGCGTTTGGCAACCTGAAACGGCCTGTTTTGCAAAGCCAAAAAGCACCCTTTTTCGTTTAATACTGATTATCAACGACTTACAAAGTGGCTCAAAATTCGCGTATTTGCGACCGAAGTCGGGTTTGAACGAAACGAGGCCCTTCTCCAAGTTAAAGGATTTTGGCCGTTTGTTAAACTTTACTAAAAACATGGACAATATTTCGCCCCCGGGATGCCCGATTCGGGGTCAAACGGTTCATGCGGATGGTTTTCTTGTCGTTCGTCAATAAAAACTTTAAATTGGGTACAAAAGTACGAAAAAAGGTTTACAAATAACGATTTCTCGCATAATATTTGTAACTTTGCAGCCAAATATCTTTATTTGAAAGGAAAAGAATGGGAAAAATCATAGCATTAGCAAACCAGAAAGGCGGTGTGGGCAAGACCACCACCACCATCAACCTGGCCGCTTCGCTGGCTACGCTTGAGAAGACGGTGCTCGTGGTCGACGCTGACCCGCAGGCCAACGCTTCGAGCGGTCTGGGTGTTGACATCAAGGAGGTGGACTGCTCCATCTATGAGTGCATCATCAATCATGCTGACGTGCTGGATGCCATCTACAC
Organism: Prevotella sp.; assembly: GCA_017467705.1. GTDB lineage: Bacteria > Bacteroidota > Bacteroidia > Bacteroidales > Bacteroidaceae > Prevotella. The sequence goes on from JAFUSC010000118.1 coordinate 8,118, forward strand.
GACTGACATCGACGGCCTTGACATCATCCCAAGCCACATTGACCTCGTGGGTGCCGAAATTGAAATGCTGAACCTCGAGAACCGCGAGAAGGTGCTCAGCAAGCTGCTGGAGCCCATCCGCGACAAGTACGACTACATACTGATTGACTGCTCGCCCTCGCTGGGCCTCATCACGGTGAACTCGCTGACGGCAGCCGACTCGGTCATCATACCCGTGCAGTGTGAGTACTTCGCACTGGAAGGCATTGCCAAGCTGCTCAACACGATCAAGATCATCAAGAGCCGTCTGAACCCGAAGCTGGAGATTGAGGGTTTCCTGCTGACGATGTACGACTCGCGTCTGCGTCTGGCCAACCAGATTTACGACGAGGTGAAGCGCCACTTCCAGGAGATGGTGTTCAAGACCGTCATCCAGCGTAACGTCAAGCTGTCGGAAAGCCCCAGCCACGGTCTGCCCGTCATTCTCTACGACGCAGACTCCAGCGGCTCGAAGAACCATCTGGCACTGGCGAAGGAGATTATTAATAAAAATTCATGATTAGGGGAGTTAGAGGAGTTAAAGGAGTTAAGGGAGTTAAAGACAATAGTTGCGGCAACTCATGGTCATGAAAACATGGGGCTTAGGCTACATCACACCTAACGACTTTGAAGCTATCGCTTCTCAATAAAAAGCATTGTAAAAGTATTAATAAAAGGGGAATAAACAGAAGGAGCAACGGAAGCAAATGAGCTAATGTCTTTAACTCCCTTAACTTCCTTAACTCCTTTAACTCCCCAAACAAGATATGGCAGTAAAGAAGAAATACAGTAAGGCCGTGCTGGGCCGCGGACTTGACGACATAGGCAGCGGTCGCGGGCTCGACGCGCTGATTGACACCAACAGCGAGGTGCACACGCAGGGGTCGTCGAACCTCAGTGAGATAGAGATCAGCCAGATAGAGCCGAACCCCAACCAGCCGCGGCGCGAGTTCGACCAGGAAGCGCTGCAGGAACTAGCCGCCAGCATACGCGAGGTGGGCATCATACAGCCCATCACGCTGCGACAGGTGGACGGCGGGAGATACCAGATCATTGCCGGTGAGCGCCGTTGGCGCGCCTCGCAGTTAGCCGGACTGACCAGCATACCCGCCTACATCAGGACCGTGGAGGACGAGGGCGTGATGGAGATGGCGCTGGTGGAGAACATCCAGCGCGAAGACCTGAACGCCATCGAGATAGCCTTGGCCTATCAGCATCTGGCTGAGACCACCGGCATGACGCAGGCCAAGATTTCGGAGCGCGTAGGCAAGAGCCGCGCCGCCGTCACCAACTACATGCGGCTGCTGAAGCTGCCCGCACAGGTGCAGATGGCGCTGAAGAACCACGAGATTGACATGGGCCACGCCCGCGCGCTGCTGTCCATCGAGAGCCCGTCGCAACAGATCAAGCTGTTCAAGGAGGTGCAGCGTCACGGCTACTCTGTGCGCAGAGTGGAAGAGATAGCCCAGCAGCTGAAGAACGGCGAGGAGGTGAAGACGGCCAAGGGCAAGCTGACGCCGAAGACGAAGCTGCCCGAGGAGTTCGGCATACTGCGCGACCGGCTGTCCACGTTCTTCCACACCAGTGTGCAAATGACCTGCTCGCCCAAGGGCAAGGGGAAAATCAGCATCCCCTTCGCCAACGAGGAGGAGCTGGAGCGCATCATGAACGCGCTGGACAACGTGAAAAGTGATAAGTGATAAGTGATAAGCAAAAGGGTAAAGATGATGATGAGCATCATAAACAGAACCGTAAGAGGCTTGGCAAAGGTCTTACCTCTCTGCCTTTTTACCCTTTTACCTCTCAACGCCGTGGCGCAGACAGACGACGCGCTGCCTGCCGACACGCTGCCGACTGACACGGCCATCGCAGCCACCCTCCAGCCAGAACCGTTCGTCGTGGCTGACTCGGTGAAGCTGGAGAATCTTGAACGCGACTGGTCGACGTGGCGCCCTGACCCGAAAAGGTCATTGTGGCTGGCACTCGTGCTGCCCGGAGCCGGTCAGATTTATAACCGCAAGTACTGGAAACTGCCCATCATCTATGGTGGATTCGTGGGCTGCGTCTATGCGCTGACGTGGAACGACATGATGTATAAGGACTACTCACAGGCCTATCTCGACATCATGGACGACGACCCGGGGACGGCGAGCTACAACAAGTTCCTGCATCTGGGGCAGCAGATCACCAGTTCTAATGAATCAAGGTACAAGGAGATTTTCAAGAACCGCAAGGACAAATATCGCCGCTGGCGGGACCTGAGCTTCTTCTGTCTGATAGGCGTCTACGCCATCTCGGTCATTGACGCCTACGTGGATGCCGAACTCTCTGAGTTTGACATTTCCGATGACCTCAGCCTGCGCATAGAGCCGGCGGTCATCAATCACAGCAATGGGGCCCCGCTGTCGTCATCGTCGGCAGTCGGTGTGCACTGTAGTTTTAGCTTTTAATAACTAAAAAAGAAAAGATGAACAAGAAAGTATTATTTGCATCACTCATGATGTTCTTCACAGCCAATTGTACGCTGTACGCACAGGATGACATTGACATTGACGAAGAAGACGAAATCACCGTGACCGATGAGAATGGTGACGAGGAAATCATTGACCTCCCGGAGGCCATGACCTATGACTTGGACAGTCTGCTCAACCTCTACATGAACAATACTTACCTGACGGAAGACAACAACTGCCGCATGAAGGACTACAACCCGACCTTCTCGCGGGAGGAGTACATTGACCGTCTGAAGCGCATACCGGCCGTGATGGAGATGCCTTACAACGACGCCGTGCAGCAGTGCATCGACCGCTATGCCGGACACCTGCGCCGCTCCGTCAGCCTGATGCTGGGCGCCGGCAATTTCTACATGCCCATCTTCGAGGAGGCCCTTGAAGCCTACGGTCTGCCGCTGGAGCTGCGCTACCTGCCCATCATTGAGTCAGCGCTTAATCCCAAGGCCGTCTCACGCGCCGGTGCTGCCGGACTGTGGCAGTTCATGCCCACGACGGGTAAGCAGTACGGACTGAAGCTGAACTCACTGGTTGACGAGCGCCGCGACCCCATCAAGGCGTCGTACGCCGCCGCCCACCTGCTGAGCGACCTCTACAAGGTGTTCGGTGACTGGAACCTCGTCATTGCAGCCTACAACTGCGGACCAGGCAACATCAACAAGGCCATTGCCCGCTCGGGCGGCAAGCGCGACTACTGGGCCATCTACCCCTACCTGCCGCGTGAGACTCGCGGCTACGTGCCCGCCTTCATCGCCGCCAACTACATCATGACCTACTACTGCGACCACAACATCTGCCCCATGCAGACACGGCTGCCGCTGAAGAGTGACACTATCATGATCAGCCGCAACGTGCACTTGCAGCAGATTGCCGACGTCTGCGGCATCAGTCTTGAAGAGCTGCGCGCGCTCAACCCGTCCTACCGGCGCGACATCATCCCCGGCACCACGGAGCCCTGCATACTCCGTCTGGCACAGGCTGACGTCAACAAGTTCATCACCATGGAGGACTCGGTCTACAACTACCGCACCGACGAACTGCTGAACCGACGTGCCACCGTGGCCGTGCCTGACGACGTGCCTACCTACTATCACCACAAGAAAGGCCGCCACGGCAGACATGGAAAATACGACAAGCGCCACAAGCGCGGACGCGACGTCGCCCCCTCGAAGAAGAAGCGCGGCAAGCGTGAGGCCCAGGTCACCAAGAAGAAAGGCAAGCGAGGAACAGCAAAGCCCGCAACTTCGAAGAAGAAAGGCAATGCCGCAGCCAAGAAGAAAGGCGGAAAGAAGAAGCGCAGATAATCCGCAACATTCTGGAAAAACCAGACATTCCGGATTATCCGGAAAGCCCCAAACCTCCGAAAACAACTAAAGCCTGACAGATTATGATGGACGACGAACAGAAAAAACAAGAAGCAGCCGACGAGCAACTCATCAATGATGCTTTCCAACACTTGCTGGACAGCTATCTTGAGTCGTGCCATCGCAAGAAAGTGGATATCATCACCAAGGCGTTCAACTTCGCACGTCAGGCCCACAAGGGTGTGCGCCGGTTGTCGGGTGAGCCTTACATCATGCACCCCATCGCCGTCGCACAGATTGCCTGCGAAGAAGTGGGGCTCGGCTCCACGAGCATCTGCGCGGCCCTGCTGCACGACGTGGTGGAGGACACCGACTACACCACCGAGGACATTGAAAACATCTTCGGTCCGAAGATTGCACAGATTGTCGACGGACTGACCAAAATCAGCGGCGGCATCTTCGGCGAGCAGGCATCAGCCCAGGCCGAGAACTTCAAGAAGCTGCTGCTGACGATGAGTGACGACATCCGCGTCATCCTCATCAAGATATGCGACCGCCTGCACAACATGCGCACGTTGCAGTCGCAACCGCCCAACAAGCAGTACAAGATTGCAGGCGAGACGCTCTACATCTATGCGCCGCTGGCCCACCGCTTAGGACTCTACAAGATCAAGAGCGAACTGGAAAACCTCAGCTTCAAATATGAGCATCCGGAGGAATACCAGTCCATCAAGGACAAGCTGAAGGAGACGGAGGCCACCCGCCACGACCTGTTCTCGAAGTTCACGGCACCCATCGAGGAGGCGCTGAACAAGATGGGCATCAAGTACCACATCAAGGAGCGTGTCAAAGCCCCCTACTCCATCTGGAGCAAGATGCAGAACAAGCACATTCCGTTTGATGAGGTGTTCGACATTCTGGCCGTCCGCATCATCTTCACGCCACAGAACCGCGACGAGGAGGTGCAGGAGTGCTTCAACATCTACGCCGCCATCGACAAAATATACAAGTCGCACCCTGACCGTTTCCGCAACTGGCTCAACCACCCGAAGGCCAACGGCTATCAGGCGCTGCACGTCACACTCATGTCGAAGCAGGGCCGGTGGATTGAAGTACAGATTCGCAGTGACCGCATGGACGAGATAGCTGAGCAGGGCTTCGCCGCTCATTGGAAATACAAGGAGAACGCTGACAATGAAGACGGCATTGTCGAAGACGAGGGCGAACTGAACGAGTGGCTGCGCACCATCAAGGAGATTCTGGACGACCCGCAGCCCGACGCCATGGACTTTCTTGATGCCATTAAGCTCAACCTCTTTGCCAGTGAGATATTCGTCTTCACGCCGAAGGGCGAAATCAAGACCATGCCGACAGGCTGCACCGCGCTTGACTTCGCATTCTCCATTCACACCTTCTTAGGCTCCCACTGCATCGGCGCCAAGGTGAACCACAAGCTGGTGCCGCTGAGCCACAAGCTGCAGAGCGGCGATCAGGTGGAAATACTCACGTCGAAGTCGCAGCACGTACAGCCGTCGTGGATCAACTTCGTTTCAACGGCCAAGGCCAAGGCCAAGATACAGAACATCCTGCGCCGTGACGGACGCGAGATACAGAAGACGGGCGAAGAGGTGCTGACGGCCTTCCTGCAGAAGAATGAGATTGAGATGACGAGCAATGTCATTGACCAACTGACAACCTTCCACAACCTGAAAAAGCGCGAGGAGCTTTTGCAAGCGGTGGGCGACAAGAGCATCATTCTGGGCAGTGAGGACGTGGATGAGCTGCGCGGCAAGCATAAGAAAAAAGGCAGCAAGACGGGCTGGCGCCGGCTGGTGCCGTTCATCGGCCCGGGCAAGTCGAAACAGGCCGAAGGACAAAAGCAGCCGGAGCTGTTCATTGTGCCTGAGAAGTTCAACCGCAAGAAGCCCATCTACATCAACGACGACAACATTTCACAGTATAAGTTCCGGAACTGCTGTCAACCCATTCCGGGCGACGACATTTTAGGCTACATTGACAACAAGAACCACATTGAGATTCACAAGCGCGACTGCCCCGTGGCCAACAAGCTGAAGACCAGCTACGGCAACCGCATACTCGACGCCAAGTGGGACATGCACAAGAAGCTCTTGTTCGATGCAACCATCCGTCTGGGCGGCATTGACCGCATGGGTATTCTGGTGGACCTCTCGCGCGTCATCACCTCACAGATGAACGTCAACATCCGCAGACTGACCATCAACAGCGTCGACGGCGTGTTCGAGGGCAGCATCGAGCTGCGTATTCACGACCGCGACGACGTGAAGGACATCGTCAACAACCTGAAGACGATTGACGGTGTGCAGGACGTGAAGCAGATTGTATAGCAGTCAGGCGGTCTCATGTGATGAATCAGAATTGAAAAGCAAGGACTATGGATTACAAGAAAGTTTTTGAGACCATGGTGAGCCAGACGGCCAAGTATCTGACCGACAATCACCTGAAGACAATGGTGCTGGGTTTCTCCGGCGGCATTGACTCCACCGTCACCGCCGCCATCTGCCGCGAAGTGGTGCAGCGCCATCCCGAACAGGCGTTCAAGTTTATCGGCGTCAGCCTGCCCTGCACGTCAAACTCCATCGAAGAGAACGACTCCGCCAGTCTGGCCATGCGTGCCTTCGCCACTGAGCACTGGGTGGAGAACTTGCAGGCGCAATACCTGCTGATGAAAGCCACCTGCGAACAGCATGTGCCTTCAACCCCCATTTCGCAAGGCAACATCAAGGCGCGCCTGCGCATGATCTATCTTTACAATCTGGCTTCGGTGACGGGCGGTCTCGTCATGGACACCGACAACCTGACAGAGCACAATCTGGGCTTCTGGACCATTCACGGTGACGTGGCTGACTATAACCCCATCGGCGGACTGTGGAAGCATGAGGTCTATCAGCTGTGCAAGTATCTCTTCACGGAGTGCTACACCGACGCTGCTGACCTGCGCCACCAGGCCCTGCGTGCGGCCTACGACATTATGCCTACCGACGGCAACGGCGTAGCCGCTGGCGGCGACATGGCTCAGATAGCCCCTGGCCACACCTACGAGGAGGTGGACGACATTCTGGACACCTACCTGAAACATGCTGACGACGAGCAACAGATGAAACGCCTGTCCGATGCCTACGGCGCAGAGACGGTGGAACGTGTGCTCAGCCGCCACCGCGGTTCGGCCTACAAGCGTAAGCGCATGCCGCTGGTGATTGACCGTTCACTCTACGATTGCTGATTTTCCTGAATAAGACATGAAGCATCTTCTATTGTTCTTGGCAGCCCTGCTGGGATTCACGCAGGCACATGCCGCCAATCCTTACGACAATCCCGACACCCTTGTCGTGGCACGCGACGGCACGGGACAGTTCCGCACCGTCACTGATGCCATTGAGGTGTGCCGCGCCTTCATGGACTATCACAAGGTCATCTACGTCAAGCGGGGCACTTACAAGGAGAAGGTCATCATTCCGCAGTGGCTTACCAACATTGAGGTGTGCGGCGAAGACCGCGACGCGACCGTCATCACCTACGACGACCATGCCAACATCACGATGGATGCCCGGCTCTGGCCAGCCGAGCTCAGCCAGCAGCTCATTGCCATGGGCGACCGCCCGAAGCTGGGCACATTCCGCACGTTCACCGTCAGGGTCGATGCCAACGACATTACGTTCAAGAACATCACCATCGAGAACAATGCCGCCCGACTGGGGCAGGCCGTTGCCCTGCACACCCAAGGCGACCGGCTGACGTTCATCAACTGCCGTTTCCTCGGTCATCAAGACACCGTCTACACGGGCATGGGCGGCACACGCATCTACTTCAAGGACTGCTACATTGAGGGAACCACTGACTTCATCTTCGGTCCGGCGACGGCATGGTTCGAGCATTGCGACATTTACTGCAAGGCCGACTCTTACATCACCGCAGCCTCCACGCCGCAGGACCAGCCGTTCGGCTACGTGTTCAACGACTGCACCATCACCGCAGCCCCCGACGTGACCAAAGTCTATCTGGGCCGCCCGTGGCGCGACTACGGCTACACGCTCTTCATGCACTGCGACCTGTGCAGGCAGATACGTCCTGAGGGTTGGCACCATTGGCAGAAGAACCGCGAGCAGACTGCCCGCTACATGGAATATGACAACCACGGCGAGGGCGCAGCCACCGACAAGCGCGTTGGCTGGAGCCGACAACTGACCAAGGAAGAAGCCCGGCAGATTACCCCCGAGCGCGTCTTCACCGTGTCATCAGTCTGGAAGTTCTAAGGAATCTTACTGTAACAAATCAGAATCTTACTGTAACAAATCAAGCTGGCGTTTCAGCGTCTGCAGGTCATTGCGGACGGACGTGAGCCGCATAATCATGTCGGCCGTCTTGTCGGCACCGTCGCGGTTATTGTGCAGAATCTTCTTTGCTGCGGCCAGACGGAACCCGCGCACCTTCACCAGATTGTGAATCAGGCGAATCTGCTCAATATCCTTCTCCGTGTACTGCCGCACCTTGGCCGGCCCGCTCACTTTCGGCTTGAGCGACGGGAACTCCGTCTCCCAATAACGCAATGTGCTTTCATTCACGCCAATGAGTTCTGCCACTTCCTTGATGGAGTAGTACATCTTCAGATTCTTATCCAGTTTCAGTGCCATAAATACCTATTCTTTTGTTTCTGCCGACAAAGGTACAATTAAGTGAGCGAAAAACAAAAGAAAAATGCAATTTTCTTTTTTGTTTTTCGCTCACTGCTTCTTAACGCCGACGGTTTTATTCGCCGAATCCGAGTTTCTTGAGCCACTTCTCCACGCGGGCCCTGCCTCCACGCGCATCGTGACCGTAGATGGAGAACTCGCCCGTCACAGTTGCCTTCGGATAGACTTTCTTCACGTCGTCGACGCAGTTGCCCAGACCGGAACCTTCGTGCGTGGTGAAGGGAATGATGGTCTTGCCGTTGAGGTCATAGTTCTTGAAGAACGTGAACATCACCTGCGGATACGTTCCCCACCAGACGGGACCACCGATGAAGATGGTCTCGTAAGGCGTCACGTCGACCGTGCCCTCAAACGGGGGCAGCTCGCCTTTCTCCTGTTCCTCTTTAGCCAGGTCGCACAGGGGGCGATAGGCCATGCCGTCATACTTCGACGTCTTGATTTCAAACTGGTCAGCACCCGTGAAGTCCGAGATGTAGTCGGCTACAATCTTGGTGTTGCCCACTTCAATGTTACCCACGGAGTAGTTGTCGCCTGCGTGTGAGAAGAAGACCACGAGCACCTTGCCGTCAGTCTTGACGGTTGCCGACTGCTGTTCTGCCGTTGCAGGCTCACCGGGTTCTGCGTTGTTGTTTTTCTGACTGCCGTTACAGGCTGTCGACACCAGCATGCACAGTGCTGATGCAAGAATGTACTTGACTGATTTCATATTCATTACTTCTATGTTTTTGATTTCACTTCGGCCATCGGCCATTGATTGACGGTGCAAAATTATAAAGAAAAAACGGAACGGCAACTACAAAAATTACGGATTTAATTACCAAAATTACGTTTTTCCCGTCAATTTGCCTGTTATTGCTATTTTTTTCGTACTTTTGCAGGCAGTTATTACTAACTCAACTTTCGCAAGTTCTTGCCTTGCAAGCGGCAGAGCCGAGCGGTAGGAGTTAAAGGAGTTAAGGGAGTTAAAGGAGTTAAAGACGTATGTTTTAAAGGCTCCGACACCCTGCTCCTTGTGGGAACACTGAAGGAAAAAAGGTATTGTCCTTTAACTCCTTTAACTCCCTTAACTCCTTTAACTCCAAGAAAGTGAGCGAATGTGAAGCTTGAATTACTAACCATTAAAATGAGTTGATTATGAAAAAGTATTTGCTTAACGCATCAACCGTTGCCGCCATCGTCTGCATGGGGCTGACTGTGATTTCCTGTATGAACAAGTCAAAAGCCGAACCTGTCGCCGCAGCAGCAGCAATTTCTTCTGTCGAGACGAAGACGGAAACGGCAGTGGCAGAGGACAGTGGCAACACGCTCTCCGGCTACGACCCCAGCGATGCCACGGCCTTCGGCTTGGTGGGACCGGTGAAAAAGGTGTTCACCACCCAATACATGGCAAACCTGAACGGCAACAAGCTGCAGCGCGCCGAGCGCATTGAGAGCGACGGCAACAACGCCATGACGTTCAACCGCCAAGGACTGGTGACGTGCGACATCTTCGGCAGTCCTTACACCTACGACAGCAACGGCAAGTTCATCAAGGGACGTAATGCCAACACCCAGATGGAGCGCTCTCCCCGTGGGCTCATTGAGAAATACCTCCATCAGGACAACACGGATGGAGGCCACTGGAACTCCTACACTTACGAATTCAAGTATGACCAGGAGGGACGCATGACCACCTACACCTACACGGGTTGGGAAGAAGTCTTCGAATACGCCTACACCTACGAGGGCGACAAGGTCTATCCCTCTGGCGAAGAGATGGATGGTCAGGCTTGCGCCGACCTGTTCAAGGCACACATCACCTATCGCTACACCAAGTTCGACGAGCGCGGCAACTGGACCGAGCGTGAGGTCTACATCGTCGAAGAGCAGGGTGTTGACACGGGTGTCGACGGCGGTGAGCCTGAAATGGAGATTACAAAGACATACAAAATCGAGACCCGCAAGATAGAATATTACGAGTCATAACAGCACGTTCGGCGGCTATTTACAAACTTTTTTCTAAAAATAGGGGCAATTACGAAGAATTCTTCGTAATTTTGCACCCAAATTTGTAAATTGTAAATAAAAAATGATGACAGCTAACGAGATCCGCGACTCATTCAAGAAGTTTTTTGAGTCGAAGCAACACGCCATCGTGCCCTCTGCACCGATGGTTATCAAGGACGACCCCACGCTGATGTTCACCAACGCGGGCATGAACCAGTGGAAAGACATTATATTAGGAACGCGCGACCCGGAGCCGCGCCGCCGGGCCGACACGCAGAAGTGCCTGCGCGTCAGCGGTAAGCACAACGATCTGGAAGAGGTGGGCCACGACACGTACCACCACACCATGTTCGAGATGTTGGGCAACTGGTCGTTCGGCGACTACTTCAAGGAGGGCGCCATCGACATGGCATGGGAATATCTCGTTGACGTGCTGAAGCTGAATCCCGCCGACCTGTACGTCACCGTGTTCGAGGGCTCACCCGAGGAGAACATTCCCCGCGACGACGAGGCAGCACGCTACTGGGCCAAGCACGTGCCCGCCGACCACATCATCAACGGCAACAAGCACGACAACTTCTGGGAAATGGGCGACACGGGCCCCTGCGGTCCCTGCTCTGAGATTCACGTTGACTCGCGCCCCGAAGCAGTGCGCAAGGCCAGCGGCATCAGCGGCCGTGACTTGGTGAACAAGGACGACCCGCAGGTCATTGAGATATGGAACATCGTCTTCATGCAGTTCAACCGCAAGGCTGACGGTTCGCTGGAGCCGCTGTCCATGAACGTCATCGACACGGGCATGGGCTTCGAGCGTCTGGTCCGCATGATGCAGGGCAAGCACTCCAACTACGACACGGACGTGTTCCAGCCCATCATCAAGGCCGAAGAGCAACTGACCGGCCTCTCTTATGAAACTTACGAGGCTTATGAGGCCCATAAAGCCAATATGTCTCCTGAGGCCCAGGAAGCTCAGGAAGCCATCAACGTCGCCATGCGCGTCTGCGCTGACCATCTGCGTGCCGTCAGCTTCTCGATTGCCGACGGTCAGCTGCC
>JAFUSC010000119.1 GCA_017467705.1 Prevotella sp.
AGCCCTGCATCATCTGGAACGTCTTTTTGTTGCCGACGATGCGGATGTTGGGGTAGTATTTCCTGATGAGCGCAATGGAACCGCTGTGGTCGGGCTCCATGTGGTTGATGACCAGATAATCAATCGGGCGGTCGCCGATGACTTCATGAATGTGCTCGATGAACTGCGTGAAGAAGTCCACTTCCACCGTGTCGATGAGGCAGACCTTCTCGTCGTCGATGAGGTAGGAGTTGTAGCTGACGCCGTTGGGCAGCGGCCACAGCCCTTCGAAGAGCGACTTGTTGCGGTCGTTCACGCCCACGTAGTAGATGTTGTTCGTAATGTGCTGCATAGCGTTTCCTTTTTATTCTTGGTTGTTGTTATTGATGAATTCTTCCATTTCCGCTTTCATGCGGTTGCCGAACTCCACCGACACGGAGTTGTTGATGGTGCGGCAGCACTCGGCAGAGAAGCTGAGGGCAGAGCTGATGAGGGCGTCCCACTGCGTCTCAGTCAGTCCGTCTTCTATCATGGCACGTGTGATGCCGTGCTTGACGATGCCGTAGATGAAGCCCGCGTTGAAGTTGTCGCCGGCCCCGATGGTGCTCACGGCGTCCAGCACGCGGACAGGGTACTGCTTGCGGAAGCCGCCCTCGGCGCGCAGTTCCAGCGGCTTGCTGCCGCGTGTGCAGATGAACTTACGGCAGTAGAACGAAATCTGCGAGCGATAGATGGCATCGGTGTCGGTGGTGCGGAACATGATGTCGAAGTCTTCATGGCTGCCGCGCACGACGTCGGCCAGCTCCAGGTTCTCCAGGAAGTTAGCCGTCAGCTTCATCACCTCGTGCTGATGAGAGGCGCGGAAATTCACGTCGTAGTAAAGCAGCGCGCCGCGCTGGTGGGCATATTGCAGGAATCCGAGCACCTGCGGGCGTATGACGGGGTTCAGCGCGTAGTAGCTGCCGAAGAGCACCACGTCGTCCTGACAGACCTCGGGATAGGAAAAGTCCAGCCGGTCGTTCGGGTGGTCCTTATAGAAAATGTATTCAGCGTCGTTCTGCTCGTTGAGGAACGCGAGCGACAGCGGTGACTTTGACTCGGGATAGACGTTGATGTTCGATGCGTCCACGTGGTTCTCTTCCAGAAAGCGGATGATGCGCCGCCCCACGCGGTCGTTGCCCGTTTCGCTGATGAACGTTGCCGGCACGCCCGCGCGCCCCAGCGAGATGAGCGCATTGAACGTGGACCCTCCGGGAATGGCACTCACAGGCTGCTCATCGCGGAAAATGATGTCAAGCACCGTCTCTCCAATACCGATTACTTTACGCATGTTTTTGTTGTTTTGTTGATTGTGATGCAAAGGTACGATTAAGTGAGCAAAATGCCAAATTTATTTGAGCATTTTCGAACAAAAGTACCTCAGACGGAAGGTCAAAGCAGCCAGAAGATGGCTTCGGGGCCTTTGCAGAAGAGCAGGTCAAGGATGCTGAGGTTGGGCAGGAAGCCGTGTTTGTGTTGGAACACCTGCCAATAGGGGCGGGGCGTGAAGTCCGTATCAGGCGTCGGGTGCTTGGGGCTGATGGCCGTGCGGAAGTCGTGCGGCGCGTCCCCAAAGGGGGATGACTGGGGGGCTTCTGTCCACTCTTGGCTCTCCTCTACGGCGGGATGTATGTCAAGCAGCTCGCACATCTTCTGCATGATGTCGAGATTCAGGTCGTAGAGGAACTCATAGTCGCGCTCGAAGAACGGGCGCAGGTCGTCGGCGTAATACTCGAAGAACGGGCTTTCGCTGTAGGCTGACTGCAGCGCGTTCCAATGCTGATGGCGCCATGAGCCGTGGTTGCTGATGCGAATGTCCTTGATTCGAGGTTCGGGATTCGAGGTATTCTCGTAGCTCGTACCTCGTACCTCGTACCTCGAAAGGCAATGCTCTACAGGAACGGTAAGCGCCTGCAGTCCGTTGGTGGTGGCGATGATGCAGCGGTTGCGATAAGTCTGTTTGGTGAACGACTCGCAGGCTTCCAGAACGATGCGTTCGTGGCGGCACAGTTTCTGATACCACTGCACGGGACCGAAGTAAGTCGTGGAAAGCAGGGCCTCACCCCCCGCCCTCTCCAAGGGGAGAGGGAGCTTGAAAGCTTCATTTCTCATTTATCATTTTTCATTTAGGCCGCAGGCCGCAAAGGATGCGGTCAGAGCGCCAGCCGTCCCAGAACGGGAGCGTGGGGGTGTGGTTATAGATGATCAGGAACGGCCGGCCGATGATGTGGTCTTCGGGTACAAGTCCGAAGTGCCGGCTGTCAGGACTGGTGTAGGCGTTGAGCGATGTCACCCAGTAATAGTCGCCGTCGGCGCACGTCTCGCGGCCCGGCACGACGAGCGTGCGGCCCTGTCTGTTGACCGTGTCGCCCGGCACGGCGGTGCACCGCACGATGAGGATGCGGCGGTCGTCAGCGGCGGTGTTGAGCGTGTCGGACGGGTCGTTGATGACGACAAGGTCGCCGCGCTGCACGGGGCGCCGCCACAGCCGATTGTAGCCCAGCAGACTGTTGCCGCCGACGCGCAGGCCGTAGCTCCAGCGGTTCACCATCACGCGGTCGCCGGCCTCGAACACGGGTGACAGTGACGACCCGGGCACGTCGTAGACGGTGACGACCAACGCGCGGAACAGCAGCATCAGCACTGCTGCCACGCCGAAGGAGACGAGAAACGAGAAATACTTTTTCTTCATATCTGGCCCTCCCCTCCTTGGGAGGGGTCAGGGGAGGCTATTACTTGATATTATCAACGAAGCGGAACAACCGGCTCCAGCGCACGCCGCGACCGTCGGGGTCAGAGCTCCACCAGATGAAGATGGGCTTACCCACAATGTGGTCCTCGGGCACGAAGCCCCAGAAGCGTGAGTCAGCTGAGTTGTGACGGTTGTCGCCCATCATCCAGTAGTAGTCCATCTGGAACGTGTAGCGGTCGGCGGGTTGGTCGTTGATGTATATCTTGCCGTCGCGTACGTCCAGCTTGTTCTTCTCGTAGGCCCGGATGCAGCGCTCGTAGATGGGCAGGTTGTCGAGCGTCAGCTGGATGCTCTCCCCCTTCTTCGGAATCCATACGGGGCCGTAGTTGTCGCGCGTCCAATGGTAGTTGCCGTTCAGCGGGTAGATGTCCCACTCCTCGGCGTCCGCGTTGTACTCGATGCTCTCAATGAGGTCGGTCCGCTGGCGCAGCACGTCGACCGTGCGCTGGGTCATGGGCATGTAGCCCGTGGCGTTCAGGATGCTGAACTCCTCGTTGGTGATGCCCAGCTCTGCAATCAGTTCTTCGGGCAGCATCGGGTTGTTGGGCTTCACGCGGTAGGTATACTGCACGTTGTCCGGTTCCTTGTTGGGCTTGCCGTTCAAGTAGACAATGTGGTCCTTGATCTGCAGCGTGTCGCCGGGCAGTCCCACGCAGCGCTTGACGTAGTTCTCGCGGCGGTCGGTGGGGCGTGTGATGATGTCGCCGTAGACTTGCGGATTCTGCTCTATCTGCTGACGGCCTGTCTGGTACAGCTGTTGGAAGAACACGCGGCGCTGTCCGACCGTGAGCGAGTCGACCACGGGACGGTTGGGATAGGCCTGATAGCCCAGCATGTAGCACAGGCGGTAGAAGTCGTCGGCCTGATAGTTGATGTTTGAGCACAGCGTGTCGCCCGACGGGTAGTTGAACACCACGATGTCGTTCAGCTCCACTTTGCCCAGTCCCTTCACGCGGCGGTAGTCCCAGTGCGGCCACTCGATGTAGCTCTTCGTCTCCACCACGGGCAGCGTGTGCTGTGTCAGCGGCATGGTGAGCGGCGTTTCGGGGATGCGCGGGCCGTAGCTCACTTTCGAGACGAACAGGTAGTCGCCCGTCAGCAGTGACTTCTCCAGCGAGCTCGATGGAATGACGTAGTTCTGGAAGAAGAACAGGTTGATGAAGTAGACGGCGACGAGTGCGAACACCAGCGCGTCGACCCACGACATGATGAAGCGTGCCGGGCCTTCGGAGTCTTTCCACCATTGCCACTTGATCTTCTTGGTGATATAAATGTCGAAGATGAACGGCACCAGCAGCAGTCCCCACCAGCTCTCTACCCAGTAAAGGAACAGCAGGTAAAGCACGAGGACGACGATGAACTTCGCCCATTGTTTAATGCCCCCTAAGTTAGAGGGTTGGGGCTTTGAACGCCCCAAGTTGTTATTTGATTTATTCATTTGCTATGATTTACTACATTCGTTTGTTCAGACCCCCATGGCCCCCAAACTTAGGGGGCAAAGGAAAACATATCACTGATGGTCAGCAGTCCCTCGTGCTGCACCGTGTACTCGGCGGCGAGGACGGCGCCGAGGGCAAAGCCTTTGCGCGAATGGGCATCGTGGGTGATGGTGATGCAGTCGGCCTCAGAGTCGTAGCGCACGGTGTGGATGCCGGGCACCTCGCCGCGGCGGATAGAATAGATGGGCAGCGACCCGTCCCCACTTCTCCCCTCGGGAGGGGTTGGGGTAGGTATTAGCTCACTTTCCCACCCTTTGATGCGGTCCATGTTCTCCACAATCTCCTCAGCCAGTGTGATGGCGGTGCCGCTGGGGTGGTCGAGCTTGTGCACGTGGTGCGTCTCTTCCATCTCCACGTCGTACTGCGGAAACTGGTTCATAATCTTGGCCAGATAACGGTTGACAGCCGAGAAGATGGCCACGCCGACAGAGAAGTTTGAAGCCCAGAAGAGGGTTGAAGGTTGAGGGTTTTCGGCGGAGGGAGTGCAGGCGCGGCGCACGTCGTCGCCGTGCTCCTTCATCCAGCCCGTGGAACCTGAGACCACCTTCACGCCGTGCGCCCACGCCTTCAGGTAGTTGCCGTAGGCAGCCTGCGGCGCCGTGAACTCAATGGCCACGTCAGCCGACGCAAAGGCCTCGCTCTCGAAGTCCTGCTGGTTGTCAATATCAATGATACTCACGATTTCATGGCCGCGGTCGAGGGCTATCTGTTCAATCATCTTGCCCATCTTGCCGTAGCCGATTAAAGCTATTTTCATTGTCTAATTCGAATTAAAACGTTACAAATTCTTCTTGAAACAGCGGTGTCGGCGGTGCTGGCGCGACTCCAAGTATTGCCAGTGGCTCTGCACACCCTCGTTGGTCTCCATCTGCGGCATGGCCTCGGCCCACTTGAAACCGTATTCTTGGAAGCGCTGTATGAGCTCGTTGAAGATGAGCGCGTTGGCACCCTTGGCGCGATATTCGGGCAGCACACCGATGAGCAGCAGGTCGACGGTGTCGGTCTTGTGCCACTTCAGCGCGCGCAGCACCTTCCACCACGTGAAGGGCCACAGGCTGCCGTTGCGGCTCGACTGCATGGCACGGGCAAACGACGGGAACGTGATGCCGAAGCCCACCAGCTTGCCGCCGGCGTTGTCATCGACCACACCCGTCACCAGATTCAGGTCGGCTTTCTTGATGTAGGCGTCCACCAGTTTGTCAATCTGTCGCTCGCTCAGGTTCGAGTAACCGTAGAGGTCCTTGTAGGTGTCGTTGATCATGTGGAAGATATGGCGTCCCTCGCCCTGATCCACCAGCTCGTGGCTGGTGAACTTGCGCGTATGCAGGTTGTAGCGCTTCTCAATCATGGCCGACAGCTTGCCGAACTTGTCGGGCACCGTGTCGGGCACCCGCACGTGATACTCCATGTAGTCATTGTCTTTCTGCCAGCCGCCAATCTGTTCCATGTGTTGCGGGTAGTAGGGATAGTTGTAGTTGACGTACATGGTCGACAGTTCTTCGAATCCCTCAATGAGCATACCTTCGCGGTCCATGTCGGTGAAGCCCAGCGGTCCGGCAATCTCGTTCATGCCCTGCTGACGTCCCCAGTCCTCGACGGCCTTCAGCAGTGCGGTGGACACGTTGATGTCGTCAACGAAGTCGAACCACCCGAAGCGCACCAGCTGGCGTCCCCAGCGCTCGTTGGCGCGGCGGTTGATGATGGCGGCCACGCGGCCCACCAGTTTGCCGTCGCGGAAAGCCATGAAATACTGCGCGTCGCAGCGCTCGAACGACGGGTTGCGGTCGCTTCGCAGCGTGTCCATTTCGTCAAAGAAGAGGAAAGGAACCGCGTACTTGCTGCCGCGGTAGAGGTCGTAATAGAAGTTGATGAACTGCTTGAGCTCACCCTTGGTGTTGACCGTCTTGATTTCTATCTGATTCATGCTATTTCATTTTTAGTGCTGCAAAGGTAGTCAAAATCAGTGAAATAGCAAAGAAACTGGCACAAAAATGCAAGTTTTGTGCAAAATAAGTGCTTTTACGGGATGATTTTGTCGGTTGATGTGTTGAGGCTGCTGACGTAGTGCCACAATTGCCGGTAGAAGGCATGGCGCGTCATGGTCTGGCGGTCGCCGAGGATGATGAGCTTCATGCGTGCCCGCGTCATGGCCACGTTCATGCGGCGCAGGTCGCGCAGGAAACCAATCTGTCCGGCGTCGTTGCTGCGCACGAGTGAGATGACGATGACGTCGCGCTCCTGCCCCTGAAAGCCGTCGACGGTGTTGACCGTGATTTGCCGGCGGAAGGGCTTGAAGTATTCGCGCTTCATGAGCATCCGGCGCAGCAGTTGCACCTGTGCCCTGTAAGGCGAGATGATGCCCACGTCGATGTGCTCGTCGAGCAGGCGCTGCTTGCCGATGCGCTCAAAGTAATGTTGCAGCGTGTCAAGTGTCAGCTCTGCCTCGGCTTTATTGATGCGTCCGAAGCTTTCTCCGACGAACTCTTCGCCGTAAGGAGCCGGGATGTCCGGGCTTTCCGTATTATCTGGGTTATCTGGGTTATCCGGTTTTTCCGGGCTTATCCACTCTATGGCCTGATCTAAGTCGAGGATGCTGCGGAACTTCACGTCGGGTGCCGGCTCCACCCGACCGTCGTAGAAGTAATCGCTGGAGAAGCGCATGATGTCTTCGTTCATGCGGTATTGCACCGTCAGCAGCGTCACCACCTCGGGCTTCAGCTCCACCAGCCGCTCCATCATGGTCTTGCCCAAACCGGCCTTCAGTGCGGCGATGCTCTTCACCGTGGGCGGCAGCTGGCAATGGTCGCCCGCCAGCACCACGCGGCTGACGCGGCGCATGGGAATCCAGCAGGCGGCTTCGAGCGCCTGCGCTGCCTCGTCGATGAACAGTGTGCCGAACTTGCGGCCCTCCAGCAGCCGATGGGCGGCACCCACCAGCGTGCAGGCAATGACGCGCGCCTCGCCGAACAGTTCGCTGTTGATACGTATCTCCAGTTCCGTGGCGCGGCTCTTCAGGCTTTCCAGCTTCTGGTGGTACTTCTCGTCGCCGCGCTTGCGGTGAGCCCGCAGTTCGCGCATGGCCTTGCGGATGGCCCACAGCTGCGGATAGTCGGGATGTGCCTCGAAGCGCCGTTCGTAAGTGAACGACAGCATTTTGTCGTCCACGCGCGTGGGGTTACCTATTCTTAATACGTTGACGCCACGGTCGACGAGCTTTTCTGAAATCCAGTCGACGGCCATGTTGCTCTGTGCGCACACCAGCACCTGCGGTTCGCGCATCAGCGTCTCACGGATGGCCTCCACGAGCGTCGTCGTCTTGCCCGTGCCCGGCGGTCCGTGCACGATAGCAACGTCCTTTGCGCGCAGCACTTCGTTGACCGCATGTTCCTGTGCCTTGTTCAGATATTGGAAGCGCATGGGCTCGAAGGTGAACGTCTCGGCCTTCTGCCGCGAGAAGAACAGGTCGCGCAGATAAGCCAGCCGTCCCTTGGCGCGCATGGTGCGGTCCAGCGCGTCGAACATGCAGCGGTAGCTGGTCTCGTCGAACGACAGCTGCACGCCCAGCGCGTTCTCCGTGCGCTGCAAGTCGAGCAGCCGGCCACTGTCAGGCAGGATGATGACCATGCGGTCGCCGTCAACATAGCTCACCGTGGCCGTAAAAGAGAAATAGCGGAGAGAGCTGTGGGGCTTATGGGCCTCATTGGGCTTATGAGGCTCATGAGGCTCACTGACTTCGAAAAACATCACCGGCCGGCCGAACTCGAAGTTGTGCTCAATGTCGGTGTCGTCGGTGCGGTGCACTTCGACGGCCAGCTGGTTCATGGAGTTATAATAGTTGCGTCCCAACCGCAGCGGATACCAAGCATCGCCGCGCTTCACCTTCCGTGCGATGCCCGTCTCTTCGGTCTGGCGGCGGAAGGCTTCTTTCTCTACGTTGTACTCCAGTTGCAGCAGCATGCGCTGCCGGGTCAACGCCTGAATGGGGGACTCTATCAATTTTGAGATTTGAGGTTTGAGATTTGAGATTTGAGATTTGAGGTTTGAGATTCTTCACTTTGTAAGGCTCTTCATCCATTCAAACAGCTCGTTGAGGGAGTAGTCGCCGCTGTGCGGGCGGTTCCATGCCAACAGGAAGTTGACGTTCTTGCCCTCGTTCTGCAGCTTGGTGGCAAAGGCGACGGGCACGGGGAACGCCGTGTCGCGGTCGCGTGCACCGTGGCGGATGTACCAGTGCTTCGCCACGTCGGTCTTGCGGGCGCCGACGAAGTTCATCGGGTTCATCAGTCGCACCAGTTCCTTGACCTCGTCGCTCACCTGACCGCCGTTGCGCATGGCGGAGTAGTCGGTGAAGTTGACGCTGGTGCCCAGTGTGTCGCCGAACACCTCGTTCTCACCTGATGCTTGTGCACCGGCCACGCCCAAGGCGTCGAACGCGGGCGGCGTCTTCAGTGGCTGCGTGGTGACGACGTAGTTCAGGTAGGTCTCCATGTCCAGGTTCGTGATGTACTCGCCCTGTTGTTTGCGTAGCGTGAACGGGCGGCCGGGGGTTGACTGGTTGAACAGCTGTGCGGCGGCGCGCAGCTTGTTCGGCTGTGTCGTTACGCCGTTGAGGGGCGGTGTGCCCATCTGGGGCGTCTCGCTGAACGTGAAGCCGATGGTGTCGGGAATGTCGGCACCGGCATCCTTGGCCAGCTGTGCCGAGTGTATGAGCAGTTGCTTGATGTAGCCGCGCATGTTGTCGGCGGTGATGGGCTCGCCCGTCTCAGGGTGCTTCAGTCCTAAGCTGTTCAGGTAAGCCGGATAGGTGGCCGCCAGCTCGTTGCTGATGACGGCCTGCTCATTGCTGAGTGGGCGTGTGCGGTTGTTGGTGCAGTTGTAGAGCCACTCGTAGGCCATGTCAGCATGCTCCAGATCGATAATGGGGCAGAAGCAGATGCTGGCGTAGACGTCGTCCTTCGTGTCGGCGGCACCCATTTGTTTCAGCATCTCGTCGTAGGCGGGGTTGTTGCCCGTGGCTCCCAGCAGGGCCGACATGGCTCCGCCGGCGCTGGTGCCGTCGGTGATGATGCGGTCAGCCGAGCCCTCCATCTGCTTGTCGAACAGCCGCAGGTAACGCACGGCGGCTTTCAGGTCGAGCAGTCCGCGCGGTGCCCGTCCGGTGTAGATGGTCATGCCGTTGCGGTCCACGGTTGAGTTGCGGCCCCGTGCGCCGGGAATGGCCACCACGAAGCCCTCTTTCAGTGCGCGGCCCGTGGCGTCGGTGGCCTGCGGCTCGGCAGCGGCGGCGGCCATGTAGCCGCCCACGTAAGTGCGCAGCAGGATGGGCGTCTTCTGGTTAGCCTCTTCTGGCACGTAGACATTCATATACTGGTAAGCCGAGTCTTCCACGTTCGTCACGTAGTAGAGCCGCTCGTAGGCTTTGTAGTTGACGGTCTGTCCGTCGGGCATGGTGAGTGTGCGCTGCTGAGCACGCTCTTTATCAAACTGGAGTTTGCCGGTCTTTTGGGCTGTGGCGCTGAGCATTGTCGCTGCCATCACCGCCATCATCATCATTCGTTTCATAAGCGTCAGGTTTTTTAAGTTTTCAGTTCTGAGTGCAAAGATAATAAAAACTATTCATATTATGGAGAATTTTGGAAAATTTATTTTGGAGTTGCAGGAGTTCAGGAGTTTTCTTTAGGAGTTACAGGAGTTGCAGGAGTTACAGACGTATGTACCGTAGGACTTGGTTTAGGAGTTACAGGAGTTGCAGGAGTTACAGAC
>JAFUSC010000120.1 GCA_017467705.1 Prevotella sp.
AGGCTTTGTATGAAAAAAATTTTATTATTAGGCTCTGGCGAACTGGGCAAGGAGTTCGTGATTGCTGCTAAGCGGGCAGGTGCATACGTCGTGCCCTGTGACCGTTATGATAACGCGCCGGCCATGCAGGTGGCCGACGAGCGTGAAATCTTTTCAATGCTTGACGGCGACGCCCTGACGGCAGTGGTGAAAAAACATCAGCCGGACATCATCGTGCCGGAGATTGAAGCCATCCGCACGGAGCGCCTGTTTGATTTTGAACAGCAGGGCATACAGGTGGTGCCGTCCGCCCGTGCCGTTAACTACACCATGAACCGGCGTGCCATAAGCGATTTGGCCGCACGGGAATTGGGGCTTCGCACAGCTAAATATTACTATGCCAAGACGTTTGACGAGTTCAAGAAAGCGGCTGACGAGATTGGATTCCCCTGCGTGGTGAAGCCATTGATGTCCAGCAGCGGACACGGCCAGAGCTATGTCCACAATGACGGTGAACTGGAGCAGGCCTTCCGCGAAGCAATGGAAGGCTCGCGTGGCGACGTGAAAGAAGTGATTATTGAGGAGTTCATTGACTTCGACTCGGAGTTTACGCTGCTTACCGTCACGCAGAAGAATGGGCCGACGCTGTTCTGTCCGCCCATCGGCCATGTGCAGAAAGGCGGCGACTACCGCGAGTCGTGGCAACCGTATGCCATTAGTGAAGCTGCTTTGAAGCAGGCACAGCACATGGCTGACGAGGTGACGAAGGCCTTGACGGGTGCCGGCATCTGGGGCGTGGAGTTCTTCTTGACCAAGCAGGGCGAGGTCATCTTCTCTGAACTGTCGCCCCGTCCGCACGATACGGGCATGGTAACCCTCGGCCATACCACTAACCTCAGCGAGTTTGAACTGCATTTCCGCGCAGTCATGGGCTTGCCCATTGCCGGTATTCATTTGGAACATGCCGGTGCTTCTGCCGTCGTTCTTGCGCCCCAAGAGGCCGCAGCGCCTGCTTCCGAAAATTGCTCAGCGGTTTCCCCGCTGCGTTATAACCTCATCGATGCCCTGAAAGAAGACCGTACCCGTGTCCGCATCTTCGGCAAGCCCGAGGCTCATGCCGGCCGTCGCATGGGCGTGGTGCTCTGTTACGGTGAAGTGGGTGACGATGTGAACGCCCTGCGCGACAAAGCCAAACGCCTGGCCGCAACCGTGTTGGGAACTGACCCTTATATGAAGAAGTAATCATGAAACTGTCGGAAGTAAGAATTGTAGATATAAAAAAGATAGAAGACCGACGGGGAAACTTGTCTGTGGTTGAGGAACTGACCGATGTCCCGTTCCACATCGCGCGTGCTTATTGGGTTTATGACGTGCCGGGTGGTGAGAGTCGGGGAGGGCATGCCCACAAACGGCTCAAGCAGTTCGTCGTTGCCTTGAGCGGATCGTTCAATGTTACGCTTGATGATGGAAAAGAGAAGCGGACATTCCATCTGAACCATCCCTATCAAGGACTGTTGATAGAGACCGGCATTTGGCGGACACTTGACGATTTCTCTTCTGGAGCAGTCTGCCTTGTCTTGGCGTCAGAGCCTTACGAGGAGGAAGACTATATTTATGACTACAATGAGTTTATTGAATATAAGCGGTGTTTGAAGTAGTACGCTATACAGCAGGGCATGAGGAGGAGTGGAACCGTTTTGTCATGGAAAAGTCGAAAAACGGGACATTCCTTTTGAACCGGCGCTATATGGATTACCATAAAGACCGGTTTCATGACCATTCGTTGATGTTTTTCCGCGACGGCAGACTGTTGGCTGTCTTGCCGGCTAATGAGGCTGAGCACACGCTCTTCTCTCATCAAGGGCTTACATACGGTGGCCTGCTTCTTTCATTTGATGCTACTGCTGCTGACGTCCTGCGACTCTTGGCTGAAATGAACGATTATCTGAGGTCTGTCCACATCAGGAGAGTTGTTTATAAGGCTATTCCTTGGATTTATCAGCAGTTACCCTCAGAAGAGGATTTGTATGCGTTGACACAGGTGTGCAAGGCACAGCTGACGGTACGTGAAATATCCACGACGATAGTCCTGCCGCGGAAAATCAGGTGGGCTCGGTTGCGTCGTCGTGGAGTGGCAAGGGCCGTTGATGCCGGAGTCAAGGTTGAAAGAAGCAACGATTATCAGGCGTTTTGGGAGGTTCTTGACCAGAACCTGATGCGTTGCCATCATGTTCATCCCGTGCATAGTTCGGCTGAAATGGAACTGTTGAGCAACCGCTTTCCTGACAACATCATTCTTTATACGGCGGTCAAGGATGGCAACGTCTTGGGCGGTGTCGTCATGTATGTCACGCCGCAAGTGGTTCATGCGCAGTATAGTTCGGCTACCGAAGAAGGGAAACGGCTTGGGGTGCTGGATGCTATTTATGACCGCATCATGCACGAAGACATGAAAGACTATCCATACTTTGACTTCGGGAAGTCAACGGAAGACAGCGGCCACATCCTCAACGAACAGCTCATTTTCCAGAAAGAAGGCTTCGGCGGACGCGCTGTGTGTTACGATACTTACGAATGGGAGCTATGAAGTATTTGGAACTGAAACGGATAAATGCCCCTTACGAGGCTGAGATGCGCCAGGCTATCAGTGAAGTCATTGACAGTGGCTGGTACTTGCAGGGTAGGGCAGTGGCTGAGTTTGAAAAAGACTATGCCGCATATATCGGTACGCGCCATTGCATCGCATGCGGCAATGGGCTTGATGCCCTGACGCTGATACTTCGTGCCTACATGGAGTTGGGACGCTTGCAGCCGGGTGATGAGGTCATGGTGCCGGCTAATACCTACATCGCTTCTGTCTTGGCCATTACCGACTGTGGCCTGAAGCCTGTGTTGATTGAGCCTCGCCTTGAGACGTGCCAGATTGACGATGCGCTCATGGAGCGTGCGCTGACGTCTCGCACCCGTGCCGTTATGATTGTCCATCTCTACGGGCAGTGTGCCTACACCGACCGTATTGGTGACTTTTGCCGCCGCCATGAGCTGTTGCTCATTGAGGATAATGCACAGGCCCACGGTTGTGTTTTCAATGCTTCGTTGAAGAAGACGGGCTCCCTTGGTCATGCCGCCGGTCATAGCTTTTATCCGGGCAAAAACCTCGGCGCACTTGGCGATGCCGGTGCTGTGACAACCGACGATGCGGAGCTGGCTGCCGTAGTCCGCATGCTGGGAAACTACGGCTCTGCCCGTAAATATGTCAACGATTATAAAGGCCGCAACTCACGCATGGATGAGCTACAGGCGGCTATGCTGCGTGTGAAACTGCGGCATCTTGATGACATCAACCGTCAGCGTCAGCTCATTGCCAGTGTTTATTACTCGCAAATACATCATCCCCAAGTGCGGATGCCGCATTTGCCGGACAGTGTTTTCCATATTTTCCCCGTCTTCTCGTCACGCCGCGATGAGTTGCAGGCTTATCTGCAAGCCCACGATGTGGCGACACAGATTCATTATCCCATTCCTCCTCATCGTCAGCGGTGCTATGCCTCGTTGAGTGGATGCGTGCTCCCCCTGACCGAACAGCTCAGCCGCGAGGAACTCAGCTTGCCCTGCAACGAAGCCATGACCACACAGCAGGCCGAGCAGGTAGCTCAGCTGGTGAATGACTTTTGAACTTACCATAATTAATCATCGCGTGCGCACACGTGCACACGCGATGATTAATAAGGTAGAAATCGTAGTTTAGTACTCCATGACAGCAGGCAGTTCCTTGGCCTGGTCAATCATGGCCTGCACTTCGCTCTCAACGGGAACGCGGCGAACCAGCTTCTTCTGTTCGTTAACCTCAGCCAGCTTGGCAGCCAGATTTGCTGCTACGCGGTGCTTCAGCTCCTTGACCGTGTCAACGCCGGAAGCCTCAAGCAGTTCGGCAAACTGAGGACCTACGCCGTTGATGCGATACAGGTCGCAGTGGTTGGCCCACTTCAGAATCAGTTTCGGGCTGATCTCCGTTGCCTCTGCCAGTGCCTTGCGGCCTGCGGGCTTAGCACATTTTTCCAGTAACTCTGCATCGGTCTTCACACCGGCTGCAATCAGTTTCTCAGCGTAAACTTCGCCTACACCTTCAATGTCAATTACTTTGTAAGTCATAATCTTTTGGTTTTAGTTATTGTTAAAAAAAGACTTTTGCGTGTAAAACAATGGCAAATATACTTAATATTTTTATTAGATACAACTTTTTTATCGTTTTTTATGAAAACAATTGGTGTTTCATACAAATAAAATAGTACCTTTGCCGCGAATTAATCAAAAAAAGGAGAAAAAGAAATGAATTACAACGATTATGAAATCAACCTCTCTCAGCGCGAACGTGAGCTGGAAGCGTCTGCTGCCATGCCGGTGCTCATGCGCAAGGTTTACGTGTGGATGACATTGGCTCTGGCCATCACGGGCTTTACGGCTTATGCCGTGGCCGACATTCCCAACCTGCAGGAGGCTATTTTGCTGAACAATTGGATTTACTGGGGACTCATCATTGCCGAGTTCGGGCTTGTCATGGCCATCACGGCTGGCATCAACCGGCTGTCGCTGACCGCGGCCACCTTGCTCTTTGTGCTGTATTCCGTCATCAACGGTGCTACGCTCTCGGTCATCTTCGTGGCTTACAGCATTGGTTCCATTGGCACCGTCTTCATGATTACCGCCGGCACCTTTGCAGTCATGGCTTTCATCGGCTACACCACCAAGGCTGACCTTTCAAAGATGGGGAAGATTCTCCTCATGGCACTGATTGGAATGATTATCGCAACGCTCGTCAATGTCTTCTTTGTCAAGAACGGCATGTTTGACCTCGTGCTGAGCTACATCGGCGTGCTGATCTTTGTTGGGCTTACTGCTTACGATACGCAGAAAATTAAGCTGATGCTCATGCAGGCAGGTGACACCAGCGAAGGCTCACAGAAAGTGGCGCTCATCGGTGCACTTTCACTTTATCTCGACTTCATTAACCTCTTCCTCTATCTGTTGCGCATCTTCGGACGCCGTGATTGATGGTAAGAGTAAAGTCCTGAACGGCACCCCCTCTCCCGCGCGCGTATAATAATAAGGTATAATAGAGGTACCGTCATGCAGGTTCCGGGGTACAATACACCCTGTCCTGCGGTACGGTATGGCCTCGGCCCGGTCGTCCAGCCGGAGCTGCGCGACCGCGCAGCCCGGGGTGGACGGTCGCGCAGCTCCAGCTGGACGCTCCGGAAAAGGCTTTCCTGTACCCCGGAACGGTGCGTATTGTACCCCGAAATTATCGTTTTTGTACGGTTTTCTGCGCGTTTCCCGCTTGACGGAGGTCAAGAATGGGGCAAAAGTGCATTTTTTTTGCAAAAATATCTCGAAAATATTTGCCAGTTCGGAAAAAGTTTGTACCTTTGCACCCGCTTTCGCGCTGAAAGAGGCGCCTGGCAGATGAAAATCGAT
>JAFUSC010000121.1 GCA_017467705.1 Prevotella sp.
GTGCTTTATATGGCATCATATAAGCCAATTTGGGGCTTAGGACGAACACAAAACGCACAAATCATAAAAAGAGCTGCATAGACTCCTATGCCAACATTAATAACATAGAAAAAGAGGATGTGCCTATTTTGACACACCCTCCTCTATCATTTGCCATGCCTCATAAAATATACGCATGTTCTTCAGGCTCGACACTCCAAAGCCACGCAAGCCTGGGAGTTCTGAACGTAGGCGCTTGCTGATGGTTTCAATTGCACCTGTTCCCCAATTCTTGTTTCGGGTATTAGCGGAAATAAACCTGCCAATACCATAGTACAAGGCCAACTGTTCCTGATTAACAGCCTTGGCTGCCCGTGCCTGACTCTGCAGTATCGCAGTTTTAATGATATCAACCGCACTTTGATATTCCCTTATCTCGGCTGCCATATTGTTCTTTCGTTTTTCATTGTTTCGTAATAGCGGGTCACTTCTCTATCACGGTCAGCTGTGTGTCGCCGGGACGGAAGAGCAGGCCGGTGCACTTGGGTGTGGCTGTGGTTTTGTATTCGCGCAGTTCCAGCTGGTCCCACTTGATCTGGTCCGTGCGCTGGGCCAGCGGAGCATGGGGAATGACGGAGCCGGCACGGACGAGGATGACGGCTGGAATCTCACCTGCGCTGATGGTCTGCCAACCGCTGCCGTAGACCTTGCCCGACTGGTAGTCAATCCAAGCCCCCTCCGGCTCCCCCTTGGGGGAGAGTTTGGGGAGATATACGGTGCGTTCGGTGCCGCTCTCCATGAGCGGAGCCACGAGTATCTGTGAACCGAACATGTATTCATCTTCTACGAGCCATGCACCGGGGTCGTCGGGGAACTCCACCAGCAGGGCACGCACCATCGGCAGGCCGCGCTCGGTGCAGTCCTTGGCCTGTGCATAGACGTAAGGCATGAGCCGGTACTTCATCTCGGCTGCCTGACGGAATGCCTTGGTGAACGACTCGCTGATGAGCCACGGTTCGGTGGGCGGTGCACCGTGGGCGCGGGTATGTGAAGACAAGAAGCCGAACGGCAGCCAACGACGGTAGATGTCCTCGGGCGAAGCGGTGACGAAGCCGCCCATGTCGTGGCTCCAGAACGAGAAGCCGCTGAGTCCGAACGAGAGTCCGCCACGCAGGTCGCCCAGCATGCCGGTGTTATTGGTGGCGGCATCACCGCCCCAATGCAGGGCGTAACGCTGTGAACCGGCCCAGGCCGAACGGGCCCAGATGATGCCAGATTCGGTTTGAGATTTGAGATTTGAGGTTTGAGATTTGGCGTAGCTGTCAATAACCTCGAAGAGGGCCTTGTTGTAACGCAGGGGATAGAGGTTATGTTCATAGAGTCCGCCACGGCCGTTATGGTAGAATCCGTTGTAGGGAGCGGCCTCGCCGAAGTCGCATTTGATGGTGCTGACGCCCTGCTTCAGCAGGCCGAGAATCTTTCCCTGATACCACTGCACCGTCTGCGGATTGGTGAAGTCGAGCACGGCGTCCTCGTAAGGCATGCCGCCGTCGGCATTGCGCACGTGGAGATTGTTGCGGACAATCTCAGGGAAGAAACGGTTTTTAGGCGTGAAGTAAGGCAACTGCCACAGACAGGTGTGGAAGCCCTGCTCCTTCAACTGCTTCAACATGCCCACAGGGTCAGGGAAGCGGTCACGGGCAAACTCGTAGTCGCACTGCCAGTCGACGCCGAACCAGCCCGTGTCGAAGTGTATGACGTCTGCCGGAATGTTGTGCTTGCGCAGCTGACGGGCGATGTCAAGCCCTTCCTCCTGCGAGAAATAGGTGATGCGGCTCATCCACGTGCCGAACGACCACAGCGGCAGCATGGGGCTCTTGCCCGTGACGTCGGTGTACTCGTCGAGGATGTCCTTGGGCTGTCCGAAGAACACGAAGAGGTCAATCTGCTCGTCGGCCATGAAGAGACGCTGGACGCCGATGTAGCTCTGGCCGAAGTCGGCCGTGACGGGCGCCGACGTGTGCATGAAGATGCCGTAGCCACGGTTGGAGAAATAGAACGGCACGGGCTTATACATGCCGTCGGTCTCTGGTCCCTGCGGGTCGGTGACGCTGAGGAGCACTTTCTGCCCGACCTTGTTTAAAGACGTGAACGACTCGCCGCAGCCGTAGATGCGCTCACCGGGCGAGAGCAGGAACACGGGGTTCACGCTGCGCGAGTTGTCGCTGCCGCGCTTGATGAAGTTAAACGGCAGCAGCTTCACCTGCGTGGAGTCGTTGTCAATGATGTGGCGCGTCTGCGTGAGCACCTTGCCCTTGGCATCCTTGATGACGATGCGGAAGGGATAGCGCTGCAGCTCGATGGTGCCGTAGTCGGATTTGTAAGTGACGGCAGAACCGTTACTCACCACGGGCCAAGGAGTGGCAGCCGTGCGGTGCTTGAACTGGTCGCAGAACATGGGGTCGTCCTGCTCGTTGTCAGCGGAAACAACGGGCGTTGTTGCCAGACGGATGCGGACGGTGCGCGGCGTGATGAATTCTATTTTCAGCGACAGGTTCGGGTCGTTGTCGTAGGCAGCATCGGGGAAGTCGAGCATCTGCATGCGCACAGGCCAGTAGCCGTTGAGGTTAAACGCCTGACGGGGCGACAGACGGTAACGCTTCCAGTTCAGCTGTCCGCTGGCCGTAGCCGCGTCGAACGAGGCCAGCGAGTCAGCCAGAAAATAAGTGTTACTGAGGTCGTTGAAGTCGGTTGACACGTCCTTCGGCATGCACTGCAAGTACTGCACAGCAGTCTGCGCCCCTACGGGGCTAAATGATAAATGACAAATAATAAATGATAAACCTGTCACCATTAGCCATTTAACATTAAACATTGAATATTTCTTACTCATCGCACAAATCTTTTTCATTTCTTATTTCTCATTTTTCATTTATCATTTATCATTTAGGGCGAAGCCCGCTAAAACGCTATCGCTGCGCCGTCGAGTCCCAACGCACGGGCTTTCAGGATGCCGTGGCCACTGAGCACCACCATGCAACGGCCGAAGAACGCCTTGCGCTTCGGTTCCTTGAAACGCTCCATGGAGGTCTGGCAGCCGTTGTCCGTGCCGATAATCTTACCGTCAGTGGTCTCGAAGAACACTTGGTTCTCAGCCCACGGGCAGAGGTTGCCGTCCTTGTCGACCACCTCGACCTTGACGAACGTCGTCTCACGGCCACGATAGTCGTGAGAAAGCCGCAGCGCATAGGGCTGACCGGCAGTAGTAATGGCCTGCTGTCCCACGACGGCACCGTCCTTGCGGGCAATGACACGCACCGTGCCGGGCTCAAACTTCACACGCCACTGGACGTGGAACTCAGAAGCCCCCCCTACGGCCCCCGTGGGGGCTTCATTACTCTTTAGGACATTTGTGTCCCCCTCGGGGGACGAAAGGGGGGCTTGCTTCTTGCGCACGCCTTGGCTCTTGCCGTTGATGAACAGCTCCACCTCGTCGGCGTTGTTGTAGTAGCACCACATGTCAATCTCCTGGTCAGGCATCCAGTTCCAATGCGGGAAGAGGTGCAGCACGGGCTTGTCGGTCCACTCACTCTGATACATATAATAGACATCCTTCGGCTGACCGCTGAGGTCGATGATGCCGAAGTAAGAGCTGCGTGCGGGGAAACCGTAAGGCGTAGGCTCGCCGATGTAGTCGAAGCCAGTCCAGATGAACTGTCCGCCGACGTAGGGCGTATGCTTCACCACGTTCCATGTCTCCTCGTGCGTCGAACTCCACGAGGCATGCATGTTGTCGTAAGCCGAGCACATGAACGACGGATCCGTATAGGGCAGCCACCACTCCTTCGGTGCCTTGATGATGCTGTCGCTGGGCATCAGGTAATTGCCCGTGGTCTGCAGGGCTGACACACTCTCCGTCATGATGAACGGACGCCCGGGGAAGTTCTGCGGCACGTCCTTAATCCATTCATGATGATAGTTGAACCCGATGACGTCGAGCGCATGGCCCTTGAACAGATGATTGCCGGGCGACGGCTCGTTGCAGCCTGCCGTGATGGGACGTGTGGTGTCATAGCGGCGCACGATGTCCGACAGATGGTCGGCCAAAAGCGTGTTCACGCTCATCTCGCCGTCGCGTGCCAACGTCGAGGCATCGTGTCCGGCATTGAGAATGAGGTTGGCCTGCTCTAACGACAGCGTGTCGGCAGCGGCATCACTCCATTGTTCCAGCACCTCGTTGCCGATGCTCCACATCAGGATGCAGGGATGGTTGCGGTCGCGCAGCACCAAGTCGGTCAGGTCGCGCTCATGCCACTCGTCGAAGAAGCGGGCATAGTCGTTCTGCGTCTTGCGGCGACGCCACATGTCAAACGACTCGTCCATGACAATGAGGCCCATCGTGTCACACATGTTCAGCAGCTCGGGAGCCGGCGGGTTATGACTGCTGCGGATGGCATTGACGCCCATATCCTTCAGCTTCGTCAGCTTGCGGTGCAGCGCGTCCTCGTTGAGGGCAGCACCCAGACAGCCGAAGTCATGATGCTCACACACGCCGTTCAGCTTCATGTTCTTGCCGTTGAGCCAGAAGCCCGTCCCGGCATCGAACTTGAAGTCGCGGAAAGCCGTGCGCGTCCAGACCTCGTCCACCATCTTCTTACCCACGAAGAGCTGCGTGCGCACCTTGTAGCAATAAGGATCGGCAGGCGACCAGAGGTGCGGGTTCTTCACTTTCGTTCCCACCTCGCGGCCATTATCGTCATAAACACGGTTGACCACCTTGGCCTTACCCTCAAAGTCCACATCAATCTTGATGCGTCCGTCAGCCGGATTGGTCTGCACATGCACGCCCCAATGCTTCACATGTACGGCGTTGGTACGTGTCAGCCACACGTGGCGATAGATGCCGCAGCCCGAGTACCAGCGTGAGTTCGGCTGGTCGCTGTTGTCCACTCGCACGGCAAACACGTTGTCACCCTGCTTCACGTAGGGCGTGATGTCATACTCGAACGAGCTGTAGCCGTAAGGCCGATGCCCCACCTCGTGGCCGTTGACATAGACGGTGGAGTTCATGTAGACGCCATCGAACTCAATGAAGTAACGCTGATCAGCCGTGGGCTTGCTCAGAATCTCCAAGTGACGCCTGTACCACCCCACCCCGCCGGGCAGCGCTCCGCCACCGGCACCGCTGGGATTGCTGGCCGAGAAGTCACCCTCGATGGCCCAGTCGTGCGGAAGAGTCAGCTGACGCCAATGACCGTCAGCATACTCAGGCTGTGCCATCTGTGCCGAGTCAGCCAAGATGAAGCGCCAGTCCTTGTCGAAGTTGTAACGCTCACGCCCCTGAGCACTGGAAGGCAAAGCATGAAAGAACAAAAAAATAAGAGAACAAAGGGGCAAACCCATCCCCATCATTCTGAATACCTGTTGCATCTGTCGTTGTTTCATATCGCTTATTAGTTTTTAGTTATTTGCAGTCCACGATGCAAAGTTACGAAAAGTCGAGTGAAGAACAAAAGAAATTCATTTCTTTTTTCTTCCGAGACGTAGTAAGTTCGTCATCTTGATGACAAAGTTACAAAAAAAACGAGAGAAACGCAAAAGGAAAACATATTTTTCTTTTGTATCTCCAAATGTCATCATGATTCTGTTACGGTGTTCCCCCCGGCTGGAACTTTCTGTTTTCATCAACACGTGCCGTAATCTCAAAAAATATTAAAAGAACAACACCATTGAAAGACTTTCGGGAGGAAATCATTAAATTTGCGTTCTAATCAATAACTATTGGTAAGATTATGACCGATATGCAAGAAACAAACAGAACGAATGTATTGTTTGAACGAATAGCCGCATTGATTGAACAATCACGTCAATTCGACACGTTAAAACGATGCCGATACTTTTATCAAGCCTACGAGAGCGCAGTAATTGGGGCAACACCATTGCCCCAATTGGGGAAAGAAGAGAAAAACCCTGCCAATGAAGAAGTTGCACATTGTGGCAACGGCGTTGCCACAATTCGTTTGCCGCGTTTTACTCTCTCTTGGTCTCACTATCTGATATTGATGCGAATAGAGAATGTCGAACTAAAGGAATGGATTGCCAAGTTTAACAAGATGAACCATTCAGCAGAGCTAGGATTTGAAGTCCACGAGGCTATGCAGAAAACCAACGAGAGTATTAACAATTAGGGCTTGTGCCTGTAAGTTTAGAAAGTCCAAGTTTTTCTCGCAGAACGGAAAAGTGCAGGTGAGAATTTGATTCATTTGTTATGCTGAACATAAATTTGTAGAAGCTTTATCAATAAGAAAAGAAAACAAAACAACAAGAATATGGAACCTAAAAAAGTAAGTATTACCCAGTTAATAGCAGATGGGCATACGTTTTATGTACCCTTTTATCAAAGAGCCTATGTGTGGCCTGAAAAATTATGGAACCGATTTATAAAGGACATGGAATACATTTCAAAAATGGATGAAGAGTATTTTATCGGTTCTGTAATTTTAAAGAAGAAAGAAAGAGGTGAGCAGGAGAGTCGTTATGAAACCCAAAAATGGGATGTTGTTGATGGACAACAAAGATTAACGACATTAGCTATATTATATAAAGTCATTAGCCTCAAAAATCCATCTGCTCACAATCCTTTTGATAAAAGATTCAGAATGGAAGACAACGAGTTAAATATTAAACACTCATATAATGACAAAGAAGCGTTTTACAAAATCGCTTCTATGACTGAAGATGTCGAGATTAGTAATGAAAGACAAAGTAATCTCATTGCTGCATACAATTACTTTCGGAAGAATGTTGATGTAAAAAAGATTGACCATATCAAAATACAAAAAAATCTGTGGTTCATATCCATTTACCTTGAACCATATGAGAAAGAACATAAAATTTTTGACACTATCAATTCTATTAGCTTGAAGCTAAACACAGAGGAACTACTGAAAAACTATTTGTTTACTTCTGATACCCTACAAGAGTATCTCTCTATTTGGAAACCTATCTTTGAAGCCAATGACGCATGCCTCAATTATTGGAAGACAGAATATAGTTTCGCTCGAACGGGGAAGAAAACTCTTTCTAACAGATTTTTTCATATTTTATTGCAAATTATAATGCACGACCCTCGGAATAATATTCAAAGAGAGTATCGAGATGAATTTAGGAAATATGACGATGACAACAAATTTGATTATTATCAAAAAATAATTGAATCTGGCAATTGGTCATATATTGAATTTGCAAAAGAAATAGTAAAATATGCACA
>JAFUSC010000122.1 GCA_017467705.1 Prevotella sp.
AAGCTGCTCCCGTAGCTGAGGAAGCTCCCGCTGCTGAGGCTGCTCCCGCAGAGGAAGAGGCTCCCGCCGCTGAGTAACCCTTTTGCCCCCTAAGTTAGGGGGCCACAGGGGTCTGAACAAGCGCAGACTCCTGTCAAAACAAATAATAAAAGTCTGATATACGCTTGTTCAGACCCCCATCCCCCTAACTTAGGGGGTATAAAAACAAAGTAAATTATGGCAATTTCAATTGACGATATCAAAAAGCTTCGCGCCATGACTGGCGCTGGTCTGGCTGACGTGAAGAAGGCTCTGACCGAGGCTGAGGGCGACTTCGCCAAGGCTAAGGAGCTGCTCCGCGAGCGCGGACTGGCCATCGCCGCCAAGCGCTCTGACCGTGAGACTTCCAATGGTTGTGTACTCGTAAAGGCTGTTCCCGGCTTCGCTGCTACCATCGCACTGAAGTGTGAGACTGACTTCGTGGCTAACGGTGCTGACTTCATCGCACTGACTGACAGCATCCTCACCGCTGCCCTTGCTGCTAAGTGCAAGACGCTCGACGAGGTGAAGGAACTCACACTGGCCGACGGACAGAAGGTGCAGGACGCTGTAACGCAGCGCTCTGGTATCACCGGTGAGAAGATGGAACTCGACGGCTACAACGTGCTGGAGGGTGACAACATCGAGATTTACGACCACATGGGCAAGCACACACTGGCAACCATGGTACAGACCAACATCGCTGCTCCTGAGGCTGGTCACAAGCTGGCTATGCAGGTGGCTGCCATGAAGCCCGTGGCCCTGAACGCTGACAGCGTTCCTCAGGCTGTTCTCGACGAGGAGTACAAGACCGCCGTTGAGAAGACCAAGCTCGAGCAGGTGGAGAAGTACGTGGAGGTCGTGCTGAAGAAGGCTGGCATCAACCCCAACCTCGTTGATTCAGAAGACCACATTGAGAGCAACATCAAGAAGGGCTGGCTCACTGAGGAGCAGGCCAAGGAAGCTCGTGAACTGAAGGAGAAGGCTGCTGCTGAGAAGGCTGCTACGCTGAACCCCAACATGATTGAGAACATCGCTAAGGGCCGCGTGGCTAAGTTCTTGAAGGAGAACTGCCTCGTTGACCAGGAGTTCCAGTTCGGTGACGGCGACAAGCAGACCGTGACCCAGTGGCTCGGCACTCAGAACAAGGAGCTGAAGATTGTTGCCTTCAAGCGTTTCACGCTCGTTGCTGAATAATCTTAGGCACAAGTTAGCAGAAAAGATCAGTCGGCACTGTCACGCATGGTGCCGACTTCTTTTTTGAACAAAAACAATGACAAGTATCAATTAAACGACGACAAGCAGGTGTATAGTCTGAAGAAAGCATACATGCTGATGCATGGTAAGGAACCGGTGAAGGACTGGGACGGCAGGCTTTATTGCCACGAGGTAGATGCTGATGTTACCTTTCGTGCCAACGAGACGCATGGCTTCATGGAAGCCTTCACGTTCACGCTGGTGACTGAGGGGTGGCTGAACATTGTCTACAACGGGCATCAACTGACACTGCGTCCTGATGACCTCTATATCTATTCGCCCGGGTTGGCTGTTACGATTGTCGAGGCTTCCGACGATTATCACAGCATCTGCCTGATGGCTGATGAGCAGATTACCATCGAACTGCCTACGGTTCACAACCTTGTGAACGTCGCCTATATGCCTATTGTGCGTCTGCATGAACCGAAGCTGACGTTGTCGCACGCCGATGCCTTGCAACTGGCAGGCAGGATGCGTGAGATAACGGCTTGTCTACATTCAGACCATATTTATAAGACGGAAATTCTCTGGATGCTCTACGGCGTTTTCTTGCTTGACTTACAGAATGTGCAGGAAAAGACCAACATGCATCGCAGCGTGTCGCAGCGTGTGGAGGAAATCTTCATTGGTTTCGTCCGCTTGCTCCCGTTACATTTTGCTGAGCACCATGACATTGCGTTCTATGCGTCGCAGCTTCACATCTCCACGGTTTATCTCTCGCGCGTGGTCCGGCAGGTTACGGGCCGCACCGTCGTTGACTACATCAACCAGTTCCTGACGATGGAGGCGTCGTTCCTGCTGCGCACGTCGAAGCTCAGCATTGTCCAGATAGCCGAGCGTCTGCATTTTGCCGACCTGGCTTCTTTCAGCAAGTTCTTCTCGCGTCAGGTCGGTCAGTCGCCCCGGGCTTACAGGGAAGGGAATGTGTAATTCTTACTTCGCTCCGGCTTTCAGTCCTCGGATGACGGCACTGGTGAAGCCGGCATGCTCCATTTCGTTCAGTCCCTTGATGGTTACGCCGCCGGGGGTCGTGACGAGGTCGATGGCTGCCTCGGGATGCAGGCCGCTGTCTTCCAGCAGTTCCACGGCACCGCGCAGCGTCTGCATCACGATGCTCTTGGCTTCGTCAGCCTTGAAACCTAACTCAACGCCGCCCTCACTGGCTGCGCGTATGTAGCGCATGGCGTAGGCAATGCCGCAGGAGGCCAGCGTGGTGCCGGCAGCCAGATGCTGCTCGTCAGTCAGCAGGCTTTGTCCCATGGAGTCAAACAGCGCCTTCACCTGCTCCGTGTGTTGAGGCTGTGCCGCGTCGCACGGAACGATAAAGGTCATGGACTGCAACTGCGCTATGGCGATGTTGGGAATGACGAGGAACGTCGGAATCATCTTCCCTTCCTTGTTCAGCCAAGTGTTGATGTCAGCCGACTTCACTCCTGCTGCCACGACAATGAGCTTCTGCTGCTCGTAGTCGAGCACGTCGCGTATGCCTGTCAGCACTTGTTCCACCAGCCAAGGCTTGACCACCACGCACACCACCTCAGCCCCCTGTGCAGCCAGCTGATTGCTCGGTGTGGCGGTGATGCCGCGGTCGGCAAAGCGCTTGCGCGTTTCCACGGAAGGGTCGCTGATGATGATGTTCTCGTTCTCTATGTAGTTGCCCTTGATGAGCCCTTCTGCGATGGCGCCGCCCATGGCACCTGCACCGATAATTGCTATCTTCATGATGTCCCTTTAAGCTTTTAGACAAGTCTTTAATCGATTGATGAATTCGTCCGCGTCGGCCTTGGCCAGACACAACGGCGGCAGCAGCCGCAGTGTGTTCGTGCCGGCGCAGCCTGTGAAACAGTGCTCGTTGTAGATGAGCGGCTGGCGCACGTCCTTGTGCGGCACGTCCAAGTCAATGCCGATCATCAGTCCGCGTCCGCGAATGTCGGTGATGTGCGGATTGTTCAGCTTCTTCAGTTCCTCCATCAGGTACGTGCCCACGGTGTGCGCGTTCTCCACCAGTCCTTCTTCTTCAAAGACGTCGAGCACAGCCAGTGCAGCAGCACAGGCCAGATGGTTGCCGCCGAACGTCGTTCCCAGCTGTCCGTAGACGGGTTGAAACTCAGGCGAGATCAGCACGCCGCCCATGGGGAAGCCGTTGGCAATGCCCTTGGCCACGGTGATGATGTCGGGCTTGATGCCCAGCCACTGGTGTGCGAAGAACTTTCCGCTGCGGCCATAGCCACACTGTATCTCGTCGCAAATCAGCACGGCACCGTAGCGCTTGCAGGCGTAGGCCAGCTTCTGTGC
This sequence comes from Prevotella sp., assembly GCA_017467705.1. GTDB lineage: Bacteria > Bacteroidota > Bacteroidia > Bacteroidales > Bacteroidaceae > Prevotella. The sequence goes on from JAFUSC010000122.1 coordinate 3,571, forward strand.
GAACTCAGGCGTAGCCATCTGCACGCCGCCGACACCCTGTATGCACTCCAGTATGACGGCTGCCACGCCGCCGCGCGACAATTCGCGCACCCACGGCTCAATGTCGTTCAGTGGCAGGAAACGCACGTGGTGGTTGTCGTTCAGCGGTGCCACAATCTTTGGGTTGTTGGTCACCTCGACAGCCAGTGACGTACGGCCGTGAAAAGCCTTTTCGCACGACAGGATGCGCGTGGCTCCGGGATTCTTGAACGAGGCCAGCTTCAGCGCATTCTCATTGGCTTCGGCACCGCTGTTGATGAGAAACAGCTGGTAGTCCTCATAGCCGCTGATGCGTCCCAGCCGTTCGGCCAGCTCCACTTGCAGCTTGTTCACAACGGAGTTTGAGTAGAAACCTATGCGGTTGAGTTGCTCCGTCACCTTCTTGATGTAATGGGGATGTGAGTGGCCGATGCTGATGACGGCATGACCGCCGTAGAGGTCCAGATACTCCTGACCCTTGTCGTCCCACACCCGGCAACCCTGTCCCTTCACGATGTTCACGTCGAACAGGGGGTAAACGTCAAATAGCTTCATCATACGTTAAGTCTTATATATTCGCTTGCAAAGTTACGAAAAGTTAGGGGCAGAACAAAAGAAATTCATTTCTTTTTTATGCCGGAACGCAGAAGTTTCCTTGCGCAAGACGAAAAACGTTGACAATTTTTGGCAAAATTACGGAAAACGCGTGAAAAAGCCAAATTGAGTGGGTGGCTTGTGCCGGGGCTTCATGCTATTTAATGATGACCTTACTTCCGTTATGGATGTATACGCCTTTCTGCTCTGGCTTACAGTTGAGACGGCGTCCGTCAGCAGTGTACCAGATGCCATTGTCGTACAGGTGGTTTTGAATGGTTCCGATGCTGGCCTCGGGGTTTAATACCATAGTTCCACCGAAGGGTGACAGGCTGATGGCAAAGGAGTTGGCGTCAAAGTTGCTGCCGATAAGGGTTCCGCCCGTCATGACGATTTGTTGGTTTGTGGGGTTAATGGCCCATGAGCATCCCCAATATGGAATGTCCTCAATGTCGTCTCCATAGTAGGCTGACAGGCTGTTGGCTTCAATGTCATAGTTGAAAATGATAAGGCACCGTTTGTCCTTTTGGATGTTAGCCGCTATATAGGCTTCATGGCGGTCGTTGTTGACCAGCACATTGGTGAACAATATGAAGTCACGGCCGTCTGTTGTGATATACTCAGGAGGTGTGATGGTGATAAGCTTCCTGAATGTTCCTGTTGTGGCGTTGAAAGCCAGCAGGTCATACTGGCCATCCTGTGTGCCGATAAACAGATAGTCGCCAGTGCTTGTGACTGAAGAGGCAAAGGGAACACCGTAACTGGCAGGATTGATGACGTAGTTGCTTAGTAGTCCGTCATCGACGGTCTCGACTGTTTTGTCGATGGTATTTACTTTGTAAAGTGTTGTTGCCTGTAAGGAGCCGTAGATGTCGTGGGAGCCGAAGACGTAGACTGTTCCCTGATTGTTGCTGACCATGTGCGGGAAGTGCATCTGCACGCTTTTGCTGCCGAACTGTGTGCATGAGCCGTTGCTCCACAAGTCAAAGGACTCATCATTGGCATACCAGTTGCCACTGACTATGATGTCGTTGTTCACTCCTGTGGCAATGGCACTGCACAGGGAACGCTGGTTAATCATATTCCCGGTTGTAGTGAAGGTGTTGGTTGATGGGTCGTAGATGTCACAGTAATGAGTGTATCCGTATCCGCCGCCGCCGCTGGTACCGCCGGCCAGCATTACACGTCCGTCGGGCATCATGGCAACTGCTGCATAGTCGTGTGCGTTTTCGATGTCAATGTTCTCCCAAGCACCGTTGTGTAGCCGTTCGGCCGTAGGTGTCAACGAGAAACTTGTGGTGTGTCCTCCTACGACCACGATGTCGCCATCAGGTGTCGAAAAGGAAACGTGTGACATGCGAGGTGTGTTCATGCCAGGCAAGACGTTGCTTTCAAGCTGATAGACAGGTATGTCCTGAGCCCAGACACTGAGGACTGCTGCCTGTAAGGATACCATTAGGAATAGTACTTTTTGTTTCATTGTCATTTGTATTTAATTAGTAATTAACTTTTCAATGCAAAGATAGAAACATAGGATGGGAAAAGGGCTAACAATTCGTAAAAACGACTAACACTCTACATTTTGTTAGTCGCTTTTTGAAACTCTTTAGGTGTCATGCCTGTCGTAGCACGGAAAATGCGGAAGAAAGTCTGTTCGTTGGTAAAGCCGCAATCCATCCAGACGGCTGATACCTTCTTCTCAGGAACATCGCGCAGCAGTTGCTTGGCTTGCTCCACACGGTAGCCGTTGATGAACTGGGGCACGGTGCAGCCCGTCTGGGAGTTGATGCAGGCAGAAATGTCATTGCGGTGGACGCCGAGCTCTTTGGAGATATCTTCTAATTTGAGGTCGTTGTTCAGGAAGACCTGGCGCTCATCCATCAGTTTCCTGATGCGGTCCATCAGCAATTGCTCGCTGTCGGCTTTCGGGTCAGTGGGCTCTATGACAGGCCGCTTCCGTGGTTTACGCTTACAAAGAAGGTAAGCGAGCGCGGCTGATAATACGATGCTGGCGAGCAGGAACCATAGCCATGGCGTGCTGCCTGCTGCTGTGGTGGAAGGTCGGCCGAAGTGCAGCAGATAGGCATGCGAGGAGGGGGTGAAGTTGCTGAGGTCCTGCATGCCTCCGGCAATCAAAAGAGAGCCGTCTTCACAGAGGACAGGCGGGGCAAAGACTTCTGCAAAAGGGTCGCTGTAATAGAGCGTCAGTATGGCCGGCTTCCCCTTGGCTGTCGGTTTGTAGTCAATGCAGAGGAAAAAATGTCGGCAGCCTTCTTCCTGTCTTTCACGGAAGTCACTGTTGATACCGGTCAGGTAGGCGCGTTCCCGCTGCCGGTCAACAAGCACTGAGGTGAGGTATTCAATGCCGCCCCAAGGGCTCTGCATAGGTACAGGCACGTCGGTAGGCAGCAGTGAGAATTCCCCGTTTTCCACTTTTGCAATGGCAAGTTGCCCTTGGTGGTCTTTCACGGGGAAAAGGTAGCTGTAAAGTCCTTTTGATTCATCACCGATGAAACTCTCTGCCATGCGATGTGTGGGTAAGGGCAGCGGCTGCCATTGTTCCAAGAGGGGAATCAGTACGGAGTCGCCTTTCAAACGGTCGGCAATGTGGCTGCCAATAGCATGTCCCTTTGTGTCCTGACTGCCGAAGATGAGGGCGTCGTCCTTCGCTGTGCGGATTATCAGGGGAAAAGAGCGTTGCCTGCTCACGCCTTTGAGATGGGTAAAGTGCTTGTTGCCATCGAACAATTCGATGCCGTCATCATGATACCAGTTGCCGCTGATGACCACCCGCCCGCTGTCCAGTTCCAAGGCAGACGCCAGTGCACGTTTCTGGTCCATGCAGCTGAAACCGTTGAAAGTGTGATTGGCCGGGTCGTACATTTCTGCCAGAAAAGTCTGGCCGATGCCAAGAGGCTCAGAATTGCCTCCCAAAAGCAACACTTTACCTGATTTCAATACGACGGAGGAACCGCAGTCATGGTTATACACCATCTGCAACAGGTGCCACCTGCCGTCTTTGTAGAACTCTGCCGTCGGCGTGGGTACGAATCCGTCAGTGTGGCCACCTGCCACGACGTACTCACCGCCTGCACAAAAAGTCAGGTGCCCGTTGCGGGGAACGCTCAGGTCGGGTAGCCGCTCGGTTTGTATCTTTACCACCGGGCATGATGTCCCGGCGCCCTTTGAGGTCGTTGCGGTCTGTTGTGCCCCTGTTGGTAGCATGGTCAACAGACAGAACAATAACAGTAGCAATCTACTTATCACTTGTCTCCTCTCACTTATCACTTAAAATGCTGAGGCTTTCAGTTTGAGTCCTGCTGTCTCATCCAGTCCGAACATCAGGTTCATGTTCTGCACGGCCTGCCCCACGGCACCCTTCAGCAGATTGTCGATGGCCGAGGTGACAAGCACCTTGCCGTCGAAACAGTCAATGTGCACCAGCGCCTTGTTGGTGTTCACCACCTGCTTCAGGTCGATGGGCTTGTCGCTGTAGTGGGTGAAGGCGGCGTCTTGGTAGAACGTCTTGTATGCAGCGGCCACGTCGCTGCCTTCGCGTTCAGTCTTGATGACGGCTGTGCAGAAGATGCCGCGGGCAAAGTCGCCGCGATAAGGGATGAAGTCAACGGAGACCTCTCCCTTGCCCCCTCCCAAGGAGGGGGAGTCCTGCAGTTGATTCAGGCTCTGATAGATTTCTGCCAGATGCTGATGGGTGAATGCCTTGTAGATGCTCAGGTTGTTGTTGCGCCACGAGAAGTGGGTGGTGGCGCCGGGCTTTTGGCCGGCACCGGTGGAGCCTGTGATGGCATTAACGCTGACGTCCTGTGTCAGCAGTCCCAGCTTGGCCGCAGGCAGCAGAGCCAGCTGGATGGCCGTGGCGAAGCAGCCGGGGTTGGCTAAATGCTGGGCTTGGACAATCTCGTTTTTGTTGATCTCGGGCAGACCGTAGATATAGTCGTGGTCACCCTTGATGCGGAAGTCCTGTGCCAAGTCGATGATTTTCACTTTCGCGGGTATGGAGTGCTCCTTCAGGAATTGCTCGCTCTTACCGTGACCGAAGCAGAAGAATACGACATCCACCGCTTCGAAAGGCATCTTGTCCGTGAACCGTATGTCGGTCTCTCCAATCAGTCCCTCATGTACATCGGAAACGAGGTTGCCTGCGTTGCTCTCGGAGTTGGCAAACACAATCTCTGCCTCGGGGTGGTTTAATAGCAGGCGGATGAGTTCACCACCTGTATAGCCTGCCGCACCTAATATTCCTACTCTTATCATCTCTTTTCGTCTTTGTGGATACCGTAGTAAACGCGGAGCGGGGTAGAGCTGACCTTGATGAAGCCCTTGGCTTCGTCGGCGGTCCAGCCCGTCTGCGTCTCGCCGTACTCGCCCAGCTTCGACTTCGTCAGATCGTTGTCGGAGTCAATGCCCACGGTCTCGAAACCATAGGGGCGCAGTTTCAGGATGGCGGTGCCCGTCACGTTGCGCTGGCTGCTGGTCAGCATGGCCTCAATGTCAGGCATGACGGGCTCCAAGTACTGACTTTCGTGCAGGAACATGCCATACCAGTTGGCTACCTGATCCTTCCAGTATTGCTGCCACTTGCTGAGGGTTGACTTCTCCAGCAGGCGGTGGGCTTCGATGATGAGCTTCGGGGCGGCGGCCTCGAAACCTACACGGCCTTTGATGCCGATGATGGTGTCGCCCACGTTGGCGTCGCGTCCGATGGCATACGATGCACCGATCTCCTCAATCTTCTGAATAGCCTTGACGCGGTCGTCGAACTGCTCGCCGTTGACACCGACAATCTCGCCCTTCTCGAACTGAATCTTCAGCAGCGATTCCTTCTCAGGGTTGGTCACGTGTTTCAGATAAGCCTCTTCGGGCAGACCCTGCGTCGGGTCAAGCAGTTCACCGCCGCAGATGCTGGTGCCCCAGATGCCCACGTTGTACGAGTACTTCAGCTTGGTGAAGTCGGCGAAGAAGCCATGCTCGTTCAGGTAGTCCACCTCCTCTTTACGTGTCAGCTTCTGGTCGCGTGTCAGCGTGATAATCTCTACGCCGGGAGCCATGACGAGGAACGTCATGTCAAAGCGTATCTGGTCGTTGCCGGCACCCGTCGAGCCGTGGGCAATGGCATCGGCACCGATTTCCTTGGCGTAGCGGGCGATGGCGATGGCTTGGAAGATGCGCTCCGACGACACGGAAATGGGATAGCAGTTGTTGCGCAGCACGTTGCCGAAAATCATGTATTTCAAAGACTTCTCGTAATACTCCTGTGTCACGTCAAGCGTCACATACTGCTTGGCACCCAGCTTATAGGCGTTCTCCTCGTTGGTCTTCAACTGCTCAGCCGAGAATCCGCCCGTATTGGCGCAGGCTGCATATACATCCCAGCCGTCCTGGGTCAACTTCATAACTGTGTAACTGGTGTCAAGCCCACCAGAAAAAGCTACTACTACTTTGCGGCCCCCCCTGGCCCCCCCTTGGGGGGGTAAAGGCTGCGCATTATTCATTTGTTTGTTTGCAGTTTCCATATATTTTCTTTGATTTTATTAATTACATAGTTTATGTCACTTATAATTTCTTCATTTGTAAAACGGACAATAGTAAATCCCTTTGCTTCTAACCACTTCGTCCGTTCTTCATCGCTTATCTGTTGCTCTGGAAGTTGGTGATAACCACCGTCAACTTCTATGATAAATTTAAGAGGTACACAGGCAAAATCAGCAATAAAACAACCGATGATGTGTTGTCGTCGGAATTCTGCTCCCTGTTGTTTGCGTTGTAAATACCCCCATAATATAGACTCTGCTTCTGTTTGATTTTTTCTGTTGTGTGACGCAAATTCCTTGAGTTTCCCATATAAGAGAGGATCCGCAGTCTGATATTTCCAAAGGGGAGTGGTTGAGTTTGGGCTCTTCTCCCCCCCAAGGGGGGGCTGGGGGGGGCAATCTAATTGCTTGATGCGCTCAATCACCTCTTCGGGAATCTTGGCGGGCAGATGCTCCTCGGGGTCGTAGAGCATGGCCGTGCAGATGCAATACTTGCGCCCTGTGCGGTGTAGCACGTCAACATTGCAGCAGCCTTCACAACCGCGCCAGAAAGCTTCGTCGTCGGTCAGGTCGGCGAACGTGACGGGCTGATAACCCAGTTCGGTGTTCATCTTCATGACCGCAGCACCGCTGGTCAGCGAGAAAATCTTAGCATGCGGCCAGCGTGTGCGAGCCAGCGAGAACGTCATGTCCTTGATCTTCTTGGCCACTCCCAGACCGCGGAAGTCGGGATGTACGATGAGACCACTCGTCGTCACATATTGTTTGTTGCCCCATGTCTCGATATAGCTGAAGCCGGCAAAGCGGTCGCCCGACAAGGCAATCACAGCCTTCGCTTCCTTCATCTTCGTGGCCAGATAGTCGTGAGTACGCTTGGCTATACCTGTGCCGCGTACCTTGGCAGCATCTTCAATGGTTTTCAGGATGGTGTCAACGTAGACCTCATGCTCCGGTCCAGCCACAAATACCTCTATCTTTTCTTGTTCCATTTCTAAACTATGAACTATGCACTATGAACTATGCACTATGAACTATGCACTATGAACTATGAATTATGAACTATGAACTATCAATCACCTCATGTTCGGCACCACCTGACTCAGTGCGGTGATGACTTCCTTGTCCGTGTAGCCCTGACGTATGACGATGAAAATGGTGTCGTCGCCGGCTATGGTACCGAGAATCGGGGGCACGTCGCTGTTGTCAATGTGCCAGGCGATGGAACTCGCGTAACCCGGTCGGGTTCTGATGACCCCCATGTTGCCGGAGAAGTTGATGGACAGGAATCCGGGCTCCTGCATCATCGTCCGCACCTGTTGCGGCGTGCTCACGCGCTTATACATCGTCTCGTTCGGAAGCACGTATACGTAGTTGCCGCTCATGGAGGCGGCTTTCGCAACCTTCAGTTGCTTCAGGTCGCGGCTCAGCGTGGCTTGCGTCAGTTTGAAACCCTCACGTTGTAAGGCAGCAAGCAGCTCCTCCTGACTGCCAAGCTGTTGACTCGAAATAATCATTCGAAGTGCCTCTAATCTACTGTTCTTTTCCTTCATTCGTTGTATTTTTATACTAAAACGCTGCAAAGTTATACATAATTCTGCATATAGCCAAACTTTTCTTGCACAATTTATGCAATTTTATCATTTTATTGCGCATAAATATGTCATAGCCCGCATACTTACGTACGCTGCTTCACGCTCGCGCGCGTATAATAATAAGGTATAATAGAGGTACCGTTATGCAGGTTCCGGGGTACAATACGCCCTGTCCTGCGGTGCAGTATGCCCTCCGCCCGGGCGTCCAGCCGGAGCTGCGCGACCGCGCAGCCCGGGGTGGACGGTCGCGCAGCTCCAGCTGGACGCTCCGGAAAAGGCCGTCCGGTACCCCGGAACGGTGCGTGTTGTACCCCGAAATTATCGTTTTTGTACGTTTTTTTGTGCGTTTTCCGCTTGACGGAGGTCAAGAATGGGGCAAAAGTGCATTTTTTTTGCAAAAATATCTCGAAAATATTTGCCAGTTCGGAAAAAGTTTGTACCTTTGCACCCGCTTTCGCGCTGAAAGAGGCGCCTGGCAGATGAAAATCGAT
>JAFUSC010000123.1 GCA_017467705.1 Prevotella sp.
AATTAAGCATTAAGAATTAAGAATTAAGCATTACCCGACATGAAACAAAGAGTATTGAAAGGTCTGCTGACTGCTGTCTGCTGTCTGATGGCAACGGTGTCGCAGGCACAAGGACCTGCCATGGCGCAGGCCAAAGGACTGAGGGATGCCTATCAGGGCTACTTCTCCATCGGTGTGGCAGTCAACAAGCGCAACGTCACCGTCGCCGAACAGCAGAGCCTCATCTGCAAGGAGTTCAACAGCATTACGGCCGAGAACGACATGAAGCCCGTCTCCGTCCACCCCAAGGAGGGCGTGTGGAACTGGGGCGCAGCTGACTCCATTGCCAACTTCTGCCGCCAGAACGGCATCAAGCTGCGCGGCCACTGTCTCTGCTGGCACTCGCAGTTTGCTGACTGGATGTTCTACGACAAGAAGGGAAAGCCCGTCACGAAGGAGGTATTCTACGAACGCCTGCGTGAGCACATCCAGACCGTGGTCAAGCGCTACAAGGACGTGGTCTACTGCTGGGACGTGGTGAACGAAGCCATGGCCGACAACGTCATGTCGTGGCCTGGACACCCCGGCAACCCCTACCGTGAGAGCCAGCACTGGAAGCTCTGCGGCGACGAGTTCATTGCCAAGGCGTTCCAGTTCGCGCACGAGGCCGACCCCGACGCGCTGCTGTTCTACAACGACTACAACGAGTGCGACCCCGGCAAGCGCGACCGCATCTACGACATGGTGAAGAAGATGCAGGAGCAGGGCGTGCCCATCCACGGCATCGGCATGCAGGGACACTATAACATCTACGGCCCGTCGGAAGAGGACATTGACGCTGCCATCACCAAGTACTCGGAACTGGTGCAGCACATCCACGTCACCGAGCTCGACATCCGCACCAACACCGAACAGGGCGGGCAGCTGCGCTTCAGCCGTGGCGAGGCCAAGCCGCTGGCACCCTACATGCAGGCTCTGCAGAACGACCAGTACAACCGCATCTTCCGCATCTTCCGCAAGCACAAGGACGTCATTGACTGCGTCACGTTCTGGAACCTTAGCGACCGTGACTCATGGCTCGGCGTGAACAATCACCCGCTGCCCTTCGACGAGAACTACAAGCCCAAGCAGGTCTACAACATCATCCGCGACTTCAACCCCGCGCTCGACAATCCGGTCATTGCCGACGACTTCAAGCCCAACTACTGGAACCAGCCGGGTCAGCAGTATCCGCAGGTGAACTCGCAGGGCTACGTCCGTTTCCGCATCGAGGCTCCTGACGCCAAGTCTGTCATTGTCAGCCTCGGGCTGGGCGGTCGCGGCGGCACGGTGCTGCGCAAGGACAAGGACGGCGTGTGGACCGGCATCACCGAACAGCCGGAAGATCCGGGCTTCCACTATTACCACCTGACCATCGACGGCTGCACGGTCAACGACCCGGGCACGCACAACTTCTTCGGCTCCTGCCGTTGGGAGAGCGGCATGGAGATTCCCGCGCCTGATCAGGACTTCTACGCCGTGCGCATGGACGTGCCCCACGGCAACGTGCAGCAGGTGCTGTTCCCCTCACCCAGCACGGGCGAGGTGAAGCGTGCCTTCGTCTACACACCGCCGATGTACGACAAGAACAAGAAGACGAAGTACCCCGTGCTCTACTTGCAGCACGGCTGGGGTGAGAACGAGACCAGCTGGCCGAAGCAGGGCTGCGCCGGCATCATCATGGACAACCTGATTGCTGAAGGCAAATGCGAGCCGTTCATCGTCGTCATGACCTACGGCATGACCAACGACGTGAAGTTCAGCGGACTGGGACAGTTCACGGCCAAGGAGTTCGAGACCGTACTGGTCGACGAGCTGGTGCCTTACATTGACAGCCACTTCCAGACCAAGGCGGACAAGTGGAGCCGCGCCATGGCCGGCCTGTCGATGGGCGGCATCGAGACAAAGCTCATCACGCTGCGCCGCCCCGAGGTGTTCGGCTACTACGGACTGCTCTCCGGCGGACAGTATGCCCCCGAGGACATCAAGGACCCGAAGCAGGTACGCCTCATCTTCCAGAGCTGCGGTTCGAAGGAGCGTCCTGACGGCATCCGCCAGAGCACCGAGGCACTGAAGGCCGCAGGCTTCAACGCCGTGGGCTACATCTCAGAAGGCACCGCCCACGAGTTCCTCACATGGCGCCGCTCACTCCACGAAATGGCACCGCTGCTGTTTAAGAAGTAGAATCTTTCTTTTGGGGAGTTAAAGGAGTTAAGGGAGTTAAAGGAGTTAAAGGACGATACCTTTTTCACTCCATTATTATATGGAGGGGAATTGAAGCCTATAGAACATACGTCTTTAACTTCTTTAACTCCCTTAACTCCTTTAACTCCTTAAAAATCTTCTGCAACTCCTGAACTCCTAAATCAAGCCCTACGGTACATTTGTCTGTAACTCCTGTAACTCCTGCAACTCCTGTAACTCCTGCAACTCCTGCAACTCCTGCAACTCCTAAAAAACTCCCCCCGAATGATTGTTTTTCAAATAAAAACCGTATCTTTGCACGTGGAAACAGATACTTAGCAGATGAACAACCAGATTGACCCTCATTCCATGTTGCCCGTCGGCACCACGTTGCAGAGCGGCAAATATCGCATTGACCGCTATCTTTCGTCGGGCGGTTTCGGTAATACCTACGTGGCCACCAACGTGTTCTTCGACGAACAGGTGGCCATCAAGGAGTTCTTCCTGAAGGGCATCAGCGGCCGCGACGGCGAGTCCATGACGGTCAGCGTGAGTATTCCCACCAACCGGCAGCAGTTTCAGGAGCAGAACGAGAAGTTCAAGAAAGAAGCCTACCGGCTGCGCAAGCTGAAGAACGACCACATCGTGACCGTGCATGACCTGTTCGACGAGAACGGCACGACCTACTACGTGATGGACTTCATTGAGGGTGAATCACTCTCTGCCCGGCTGAAGCGCACGGCAACGCCCATCGGCGAAGCGGAGGCGCTGAACATCTTGCAGCAGGTGCTCGATGCGCTCGACGCCGTACACCAGCATGGCATCTTCCACCTCGACATCAAGCCCGCCAACATCATGGTCGATGCCAACGGGCACGCCACGCTCATTGACTTCGGTGCATCGAAGCAGACGAAGCAGGACGGCGGTGCCACCACGTCAACCGGGCTGTGCTACACGCCGGGCTACGCCCCCATCGAACAGATGTCGCAGAACCTGAGCCAGTTCGGGCCGTGGACTGACATTTATTCACTCGGCGCATCGCTGTACTACATACTCACGCTGCACCCACTGCCCTCGCCTGCCGAACTGCTGGAAGACGACGGCGCACTCGTGATGGACGACAGCATCAGCCAATGCACGCAGCAGCTCATCCGCCGCATGATGACCCCCATTCGCACCAAGCGTCCGCAGAGCGTGGCCGAGGTGAAGGCACTCATGGAGGCAACGCCCATGCCCAAGCCGCCCAAGAACATCACGCAGCCGGAATCAGAGGAAACGGTCATCCTCACTCCGCAGGCACCAACAACCGACGAAGAGACGCAGGTCATCACGCCGCAGGAGCCGAAAACGCCCGTTCAGCCTCAGCCCACACCGGAGCCGAATTCGCCGATGGAGCCAGAGCCCACGCCGGAGCCCACGGCATACGATGACGAGGAAGCATCCACTTCTCCCAAGAAGCTCATTGGCATCATAGCCGCCGTGGCAGTTGTGGCTGTCATCATGGGTGCCGTGTTCCTGCTGCCGGGCAAGGAAGAGGCGCCCGCCGCCCCCACCCCGTCGGAAATTGCACAGACCGCAGCTGACGCCACAGCCAACAACCAGGCACAGCAGCCGACAAAAAGACCACAGCAGACGGTCATTGAAAACTATCAGACATCGGTGGGCAAATGCCGCTATGAAGGCGAAGTCAATGCCGACGGTGTGCCCCACGGCACGGGCAAGGCCACCTTTGCCGACGGCCGCAGCTACGCCGGCCATTTCGTCAATGGCAAGATGGAAGGCGAAGGCGTGTTCCTGATGAAGTCAGGCGACAAGTTCGAAGGCGAGATCAAAGACAACTTCTTCCTGAAAGGCCGCTATATCACCAACGACGGCAGCTACTTTGAAGGCACCTTCGAAAAAGGCAACCCCAAAGACGGCATCTGGTACGACAAGAACGGGAATAAAATCGCACAATAATTTTACAAAGTTTAACAACTCACCGAAATCCTTTAACTTGAAAAAGGGGCACTTTTCAAAAAAGTTTGTCCTCGCTTGCAAATACGCGAATTATGAGCCACTTTGCAAGTTGCTGATAATCAGCACTAAGTGAAAAATCGCGTTTTCCGGTCATGCAAAACAGGCCGTTTCAGATTGCGAAACGCACCGTTTTAGGCGCTGAAACGCGCTGTTTTGCAACGCGAAACGCGGCGTTTTGCGAGCTGAAACATACCGTTTCACAACGCGAGAGCCGTCAGTTCCCGATTCGGAAACTGACGGCTCTCGCTCAAACTATACTGTTTTACCTCACTGTTGAATCCTGGTTACGCCAAAAATTCCGGAAAAATTCAGCTCCAAAATTTAACAGAATTAACAGAAATTCACTTTCACTTAACCACCAGCAGGTAGTAGTTCTTCTTACCTTTCTGTGCCAGCAGGTACTTGCCGTCGATGAGGTCGGCAGCGGTGACGGGACGGTTCTGGTCGGTCAGCTTCTCCTTGTTGAGGCTGACGCCGCCGCCCTGCACCATCTTGCGCATCTCACCCTTCGAGGGGAACACGGGTGCAGCAGCGGTGAAGAGCTCAATGGCGGGCTGGCCCAGCTGGTCCTTGCTGATCTCAAACTGCGGCACACCGTCGAACACGTCGAGGAAGGTCTGCTCGTCCAACTTCTCCAGCGCGTCCTTGGTGGACTTGCCGAAGAGGATGTTCGAGGCTTCAATGGCGGTGTCGAGTGCCTCCTGCGAGTGAACCATCACCGTCACTTCCTCAGCCAGACGGCGCTGCAAGACGCGGCGTCCGGGGTCCTGCTTGTGCTCCTCGACGAGTGCGTCGATGACGTCCTTCTCCAGCGAGGTGAATATCTTGATGTAGCGCTCAGCATCGTCGTCGCTGACGTTGAGCCAGAACTGGTAGAACTTATACGGCGTGGTGCGCTTCGGGTCAAGCCAGATGTTGCCGCTCTCGGTCTTGCCGAACTTCTTGCCGTCGCTCTTCGTGATGAGCGGACAGGTCAGGGCGAAGGTCTCGACGTCGTTGCCCAGCGTGCGGCGGATGAGCTCCGTGCCGGTGGTCATGTTGCCCCACTGGTCGTTGCCGCCGAGCTGCAGCTTCACGCCCTTGT
>JAFUSC010000124.1 GCA_017467705.1 Prevotella sp.
GACGAAAGTGGTACCTTTGCAACGACTTATTTTTCATGTTGTAAAGGTACAAAAACTTTATGACATAACAAAGCCCTGGCTTGAGAAAGTCGGGGCTTTGCGCAAAAAAAAGAGGATGTGCCTATTTGACACACCCTCTTCAAGCCTGTTTTTGATCTTGTTTTCAGACGGAACGCATCACTTACTTCATGAGGGCGTCCACAATGTCTGGCTCATACCAGTTGTCTGCCTTGCGGTCGTAGAGACCCATCCACCAGAGACCAGCCGTCTTGTTGGCCTTGAACTTGGTGTTGAGATAGGCGGCGTACTTCACGCGCTCGGCCATGGACTTCTCTTCGTCAATGGCACCGAACTCACCGAAGATGTAGGGGATGCCGCACTCCGTGGCGCGCTTGCTGACACGTGAGAACACACCGTCGATGGTAGCCTTACAGTCATCGTCGAAGATCTTGATGTTGTAGTCATACTCCGAACCGTCATCGTTCTTGCCTGCGTTGTTGTTGCAGAAGTTGTACGGGTCATAGGAGTGGATGCTCAGGTAGAGGTGATTGTCAACCTTATCCTGCGGCAACTGGAACTCAGCCAGTGCCACGTCGCTGGTGCCCGTTGCCGAATAGGTGGTGACGGCCAGGTTACGATAGAGGTTGTTGCCTCCCGTTGCGCGTACCAGGTCGACGAAGTCCTGCTGCAGCTTGTTGATGGCGGTGTAAGCACCGTCGCCGGCAGCGGGTGCCGTCCATGAATACTGCTTGTTCAGAATCTCGTTGAACGACTCGAAGATGAGCTTGCCGTCGTAGTCGCGGAAGCGCTCGGCAATCTGCTGCCACAGCTTCTGATAGCGTACGGTGATGGCGGGATAGTCGTCCACGTCAGCATAGAGCCATGCACCGCCGTCAGTGCGGCCATTAGCGGCACCGTTGTCGTGCTGGACGTTCAGGATGCAGTAGCAACCGGCATTGAGCACGTAGTTGACCACCTGCTCCACGCGGGCCATCCATTCCTCTTTAATGTTGTCGTTCTCGTCCATGTGCGGATACCATGTCACAGGAATACGGATGATGTTGAAGCCCTTGGCGGCAATGGCATCAATGATTTCCTGCGTCGTCTCCGGCTGTCCCCATGAGGTTTCCCAGTCCTTCACGGTCTTGGTGGTCGGATCCCACCAGTCACCCCACGGGTTGGCATCGAGCGTGTTGCCCAGGTTGTAACCCATCTTCAGGTTGCCCACCATGTCCCATGCGCTCTCAATGGGGTCGTCAGACGAGCCGCGGCCTTTCTGGTTGATGGTCAGCACGGCTGTGAGTGCGCCTGAAGTGAACGTAACAGCCGACGTGCGGGCTGCACCCTCGTTGTAGTCAACCTTCAGCTTGACGTAGGCATTGCGGTTGACGGCTGTCTCGTCGCTGACTTCCCAGCCGTAGCCCTCGTGCGGAGTGATGTGCACCCACGTTGTGTCAGCGGCAGGCACTGAGGCTTTCCACTCACCGTCGGTGTTCACCGATATCATGTAAGATGTCAGCTCACCCATCGACAGGTCGAGTGTCGAGAGGCTGGTGCCGTCATGACTCAGCGTGATGACGGTGGCGTCACCGGTCTTGCCAAGACCTGTGTCACTGCTGGCATTGTCGCTGTCGCTGCAGCTCTGGAAGCCCAGAGCCGAAGCGGCAAGCAGCATTACGCTAAATATTCTGTTCAGTTTCATAATCTTTATCTTTCTTTATTATTGTTCTTCACTCGTTACTTGGAAGGAATATAGATGACACGGGCATTGTCGAACTTCACGTCAATCTTACCTGCACCCGTTCCCTGATTGATAGACTGCACACGGAACTGGTTAAGACCTGTAGTCACAATCTCGCTGTAGCTCTTGCCTGCATAGCAAGCGAACTTGCTGAGGGGCACGACGTGGCGATACCACTGGCCGACGGGTGCATTGCCGTCGATGTCGCCAAGAACGGTCTCGCTGAAGCTGATGGCCGTGGGATACTCAATCCACTCGAAGGGGATGTCATACTGATTCTCCGAATCGCCGAGCGGCTGGATCATGTAACGCACATAGCCCGTGAAGACACCGTTCTGATAGTCAGAATAGTTGTTATAGACATTCATGGCGAAGTAGACCTCGTCAGCCGTAGCCGTAGCAGGAATGTTGGGAGACAGTGCAAACGAATTGCCGCTCCAGTCCTTGCGGAAGTAAATCATGGTGCCCCACCACTGCTGATACTCCGTCGGAATGTCGAAGTGGGCAAAGATGCCGTCAGCCGTGCCGCTGTCCTCGTAGCTGGCATTGGGTCCCCAACCGTTATCGGTGGCGTCGCCGTCGAAGGTGGTCAGGATGGTGCTGTAGTCATAGAAGCGGTCAACACTCACCGTACCGCCGGGCGTGGTGACGGTCAACGTGGCTGCACTGCCGTCCGTCGGCTTGCGCGTGAACGGGATGGTGATCTGATTCTCCTCAGCACTGACGGTAAAGTCAGCATCAGTCAGCGTGATGTCGCCGTACTGGACACTCTCTACCTGCACGAACTCCGTACCCTTGATGACCAGGTCCTCGCCAATCTGCGGCATGTCAGAAGAAATGCTGGTGATGGTCGGCTTGCCCGGACGCTTGTAGAAAGCGAAATAGGTGATACCGGCTGAGCACTCCACGACAATGGCACCTGAGTCAGGCACCTGTGCAGGAGCGATGGCGCCCAGCACCGACGTGGTCTCGTATGAGTTGGTCGTAACATTCAAGTGGTGATCCTTCTCAATGTCGTAGTAGTCAGTGATGTCGTAGTGCGTGCCGGGTACCTCTTCCCACGTCGTGGTGTCGAGCCGTGCTGCCTGCTCATCAGTGATATAGATCTTCTCAATGTCGACAAGGTTCAGGCCGTAAAGCACCAACAGGTCGCCTGCCTCACGGGGATAGGCTGCCTGAATACGCTGAATCTGCGGTCCGGGAGCCGTAATCTTGAAGGCGTAGGTTGCCGTTCCGCCACCCGTCACAACGCGAATCTCATCGGGAATCGTGCTGTCGAAGGCAGAAAGCTTGAAGCCGTTGGTCTCTGTGGGAACTGTGACAATCAGGCTGTTGTCCGTGTTCATGGTCGTGTTGAACGTCACTTCCTGATCGTTGATGAAGACATGGAGCGCTCCACCGAGGTTCTTACCCATGACGGCAAGCATGGTGCCGGGGCCGGCCTTGGTATAGTAAGAATCGTAGCTATAGTTGAGCGTGTCTGACGAAAGAATCTTTACGCCAGTAATCTCAGGCTGACCACCGCTGGAATTGCTGTCACTGCAAGCCGCAAAGCTGAGGGACATCACTCCGATGAGCAACATGGTCATCAGGCTCATTTTATTGATCTTTGTAATCATAATGGATAATTTCTAATGACTAATTTCTAATTTAAACTTACTCTCCAAAGTCGTAAGGCTGCGGTGTTTCCTTCAAATAGTGGTTCTGAATGACATCACTCTCAGGATAAGGCATGAAGACATTGGTCTCACTCAGGGTGATGGGCTGATAGTCAGCACCCTTCTCACTGAGCAGCTTGTTGCGCAGTGCTTCGAACTCACTCTGCGTCAGCTTCTGCACGACGGTGTTGTCGTTCTCGCCGGCACGCAGGCAGTCGTTCCACAGGCAATAGCCGTTCTCGTCGAAGAGATACCAGTTGTTAGTGCCGGGGAACACAGCGCGGTAGCTGATGGTTCCGTCGGCGTTCTTCATGATGCTGCCCTCACGGATTTCCCATGCACGGTGCTGCTGGTTGTTGAAGAAGTCCAACATGGTCTGCGGCTTCCAGCGGTAATAGGTTGCCATGTCCCACCAGTTGAAGTACTCCATGCAGAACTCAATGCGGCGCTCACGCAGGATGTCGTCAAAGGTAATTGAGGTGTAAGGTGCCACCTGTGCACGCTGGCGCACGGCATTGATAGCTGCCAGAGCCTCACCGTCAGAAGTAGCATCGTTGTTGCCAAGGATAGCCTCAGCCTTCATCAGGTAGACGTCAGCCAGACGCTGGATGTAAGTGTTCAGCGGCGAAGCCATCTGAGCCAGATTGCAGGGAGCAACGTCGGCCTTGGTGCCGAGCACGCCCTTCTTGCACTGCATCCAGTTGTGGGCATAAGTGTAGCCGCCATCGGCAGCCTTGATGTAGCTGTAGTACTCGTTCGGTGTGAAGAACGTTGCGTCGCGGCGGATGCTGTCAGCAGGGTCGGCATTGTAAATGTCAATCATGTCGACAGAAGCGTGCAGCGAACCACCCCACACATTCACGTCAGTAACCTCGGGGAAGGCCAGATCAGAATAGAGTGCGTTCATGGCACCCCACTCTCCCGTGTTCGGGTCAGCCCAACGCATGGCAAGAATGGTCTCGGAGTTGTCATTGTTCTGTGCCTTGAAGAGGTCTTCGTAGTTCTCCATCAGGCTGTACTCGCCACAATTGATCACCTCATCACAGAGCTGGATGACTTCTGCCAGCATGCTGGCATCACGGTCGTGGTCGCCCTTCGACGTGTTGTTCCAGCCACTCTGTGCCAGCAGCGCCTTGGCCAATGCAGCCTTGGCAGCATACTTCGACGGGTGGTTGTCGGTTCCCTTCTCAGGCAGCAGCTCGGCAGCCTTGCGGAAGTCACGGACGATGAACTTCAGCACATCGCTCTCAGGATTAAGCGGACGGATGGGATTGTCAATCACTGTCTGGTTATCCTCAAACAGGATGTTGGCTCCCCAGCCGCGCAACAGATAGAAGTATGCCCAGCCACGCATGAGATAGCACTCACCCATGGCAGCGTTTTTCGTTGTTTCAGTCACGGCGTCTGAGCAATACTGGCTCAGGTTGTAAAGCGTGGCATTACTCATCGTGACCACGTTGTAGAGTGCCGACCAGGCCAGACCCATATCCTGAGTCAAAGCCGTCACCTGGAACTTGGCGAACTCTGCACTTACGTAAGGGTTCCATGCATCATTGGCACGATAAGAACCCATACCGACAATAGCGCGGCGGTTGAAGTCAAACCAAGCACGGTTGTAGAGCGGCTCAGTACCCTTCCGCACGGCTGCATCTGACGAGTAGAACGTCTCTGCCGTGTAGTTGCCGGTAGGCTTCTTGTCAAGGAACTCATCGCTACAACCCGTCAAAGCCAGCGACAGACCTGCCAGCGCACACGTTATAAATATATTGATCTTCTTCATAATACGTATTCTTGTTTTAGAATTTCACTTTCAGTCCGAAGGTATAGATGCGCTGTGAGGGATAACGATAGTTATCAATGCCCTGCAAGATAACGCTCTGTCCCTGTGCACCGATTTCGGGGTCATAACCGTCGTAGCCACAGATGGTAAAGAGGTTCTGGATGTTGCCATATATCTGCACCCACTCAAGTTTCAGCGGCTGCAACCACTTCTTGGGAACATTCCATGCCAGTGATACGGTCTTCAGACGGAGATAAGAACCATTCTCAACAAAGCGGTCGCTGACACGGTTGTTGTCGTTTAGGCTGGTTCCGGCTGCACTGATGCGCTGCACGGTTGCCGTCTCTGCGTTCGACACGTAGACATTGGTGATGTCGTTGGCTGAGCCGCTGGCATCGTAGAGTGCCACCTTGGCATAGTTGGACACCTCACTCATCTTGTTACCATAGCCTTGCGTGTTGGTGTGCTCCTGACGGACGAGGTTGTAGATGTCGCCGCCGACGCTACCGTTCAGGAAGAACGAGAACTCAAAGTCCTTCCACGTAATGGTGTTGTTCAGACCGAAAGTAAAGTCGGGGTTCGGGTCGCCGATGTAGGTACGGTCAGCTTCCGTAATCTTGCCGTCACCATTCACATCCTCGAAAATGTAGTCACCCACCCAGATGCTGTTCTGTGCAATGGGCTGCAAGTTGCCCTCCGTGTCAACGGGACGTGCCACGGGAACGCGGTTGCCGGAAGCATCCATCAGGAACTCGCCCAGCGCGTTCTTCTGATAGAAGTCGCTCTCGTTCTTGAACATACCGATGACCTTATAACCATAGAAGCGTCCCACAGGACCGCCGATTTCTGACAGTGTGTAGGTCTCCGTTCCGATGGTACCGGACAACGTTGAGCCCTCACTGTTCAGCTGTGTCAGTTTGTTGCGGTTGATAGAAAGTGTTGCACCCGTGCGCCACTGCCAGTCCTTTGACGAGATGTTCACCGTGTTCAACGTGAACTCGACACCGGTGTTGCGGATGGCGCCGGTGTTCACCCAAGGCGCCGACATACCCATCCAGTCATTATTAATGACATAAGAAGGCAGTGATGCCTGCATCAGCAGGTTGTCTGTGTTCTTATAGTACCAGTCAACAATGAACTCAATGCGGTTGTTGAGCGCAGCAATGTCAATACCGACGTTCCATGCCTTGGTGCTCTCCCACATGACATTTGCATTGGGGAAGTTGCCGGGATAGTAACCCGTGCCCCATGCCGTGGCCGTGTTGGCCATCGTGGCGCCGTAAGAGTAAGAGCCGGAGTTCTGGTTACCCACAAGACCCCAACCCAGACGCAGCTTCAGGTTGTTGATGAACTTCACGTTCTCCATGAACTTCTCGTTGCTGATACGCCAAGCCAAGGCCACTGAGGGGAACCACCCCCACCGCTTGTTCTCACCGAAACTGGTAGAACCGTCCGTACGCAGTGTTGCCGTCAGCAAGTAACGGTCCATGATGTTGTAGTTCAAACGTCCGAAGTAAGACTCAATGCCCCACTGCGTACCGTCGTCGCCGCTGTTGGTAGCCGTCGACGAGTTACCGACATTCAGTGAGTGGATGGCATCAGAGATATAATCCTTACGCGAACCGCTCAGGCTTTCCCAGTTACCCCACTGTGCCTCATGTCCGAGCATGACCTGCAAGTGGTGACCGCTGAACATGTCGAGGTCGTAAGTTGCATACTGCTTGAACGAGGTGTACTTGCTGAGGTTCTTCGAACGTGTGGACTGCGACTCCACCATGATAGAGCCGTAAGAGTATTCGGGAACAAAATAGTAAGTGTTGTACCAGCCACGGTTGCCACCATACTCAATACGGATATTGAGATTCTTCAGAGGCTTGATGTTGGCGAACACGTTGTAGTCCAACTGATAGTTGTTGGTGCGGTTCTCCTTCATGTTGGCCTCGAAGATGGGGTTGCTGTAGTAAGTGGCAAAGTCGTTCACTTCAGGAACGCCGTAGCTTCCGTCCGGATTACGCGGAGCCACGTCGGGGAACTGGCTCAGTGCCGTTGAGATGACGTTGCTCTCCGTGAACGTAATAATCTGCTTGGTGTTTGAGTAAGCCGTGTTGAAACCTACTTGCAGCCAGTCAGTAACATTCGTGTCGAAGTTCGTACGGAACGATGCACGGTTGAAGCCTGAACCGATACCGACACCGTCCTGATCGAGGTAGCCACCCGAGATGCTGTAGTGCATGTCCTTGTTACCGCCGTTGATGTTCACCGTGTGGTTGTGCATGAAGGCTGTCTGGAACAGTTCATTCTGCCAGTCAGTACCGACCGTCAGCAGTTCGGGGTGCTTATAGTCCTCGCGGGTACCCCAGCCCTGAATCTGTGCACGCACGTTGTAGAACTCAGCGTATTGCGGCAGGTTCATCACGTCGAGCGTCTTAGGCAACATCTGCCAGCCCATGTAGCCCTCATACTGAATCTTGGCTTTGCCTTCCTCGCCACGCTTGGTGGTAATCAGCACGACACCATTTGATGCACGCGAACCATAGATAGCCGTTGCCGAGGCGTCTTTCAGCACTTCAATAGAGGTAATGTCCGAGGGGTTAATGCTGGCCAGCACTGACGAGCTGCCGCTGGTATTACCACTGGTGGCGATACCGTCGATGACATACAACGGTTCGTTACCGCTCAGCGTGTTGATACCACGAATCTGCACAGAGATGCCACCACCGGGAGCACCCGAGTTCTGCATCACCTGCACACCGGCAATACGGCCCTGCATAGCCTGCTCAAGCGAGGTATTGACGCCTTGCTTGATCTGTTCTTCGTTGATGGATGCCACCGAACCTGTCAGGTCAGAGCGTTTCATCACACCGTAACCGACGACCACGACTTCCTCAAGTGAGGTTGCATCCTCGGTCAGCTGGACATCCAGCTTTCCGGCTCCGCTCACCTTCAACTTCTTCGTTACATAACCGATGTACGACACTTCGATGACAGCACCCGTCTTGGCCGAAACCTTGTAGTTACCGTCAATGTCAGTGATGGTGCCGCCTGCGACACCGGTCACCTTAACCGTCGCACCGATAATGGGCTCACCGCTTGAGGCGTCCGTTACCGTACCTGTCACGTTCACATTCTGCGCCAGCACCAGGTTGGCCGTGAACAATAACAGCAAGAGAGCGATGCATCTGCCTTTGGCAAATGCACGGCCCAGATTAAAGCACGTTTCTTTCATAAAGTAGTTATTTTAATTGTAGTAGTATATTATATATTTTCAATAAATGTAGTAATAATCACGTTTCAGGCGATGATTAACGGTTTGCAAAGATAAGCAACATTTTCAAATTATCAACATCTTTTGCCTCTTTTTTTTTATTTTGGCAAAATAGTATCACAGATGGCTAAAATATGCACGTTATTTGCTCACCTCAGTCCTTGTTTTGCTTGGCTGACGTATCACGGATCACGAGTCGCTGTGACACAATCTTGTGACAAATGGTGCGGTCGCCGGCAATGTTATTCAGCAACAGGCGGCAGGCCGTCTGCCCCATCAGGAAGCTCTGATCCTCAATGACCGACAGGCGGGGAGTGACATAGGCTGCATGCGCATCGTCAGTGAAGCCGATGAGGGCCACGTCGTCAGGAATGTGCATGTTCATCTCCTTGATGGCGGCAAAGGCAGCAAACGTAATGATGTCGTTGAACGCAAGAATGGCATCGGGGCGGTCGTCACGTGCCAGCAGACGCTTCACGGCATCCAGCGCCACCTGATAGTCAATCTTGTCGCAGACCACCATCTCGCGGTCAATGGGGATACGGTTTTCGCGCAAGGCTTCCAGATAGCCGTGCTTGCGGCGGCGCACCATGTCCAGATGGTTGGGACCGCCGATGAACGCGATGCGGCGGCTGCCCGTGTCGATGAGGTGCTGCGTAGCCTCCTGCGCGGCAATGTCGCCGTTCGCCTTGACCGACGAGAACTGCTCCGGCAGGCACGTACGGCCGAAGAACACGAGCGGGATTCCCATGTCGGCAATCTCCTTGTAGTGCGAATAGTCGGTCGTGTTCTGTGCCAGACAGGCCACAATACCCTCCACGTGCATGCTGATGAAGTTGTCCACCACGCGGGCCTCCGTGCTGAAGTCCTCATGGCTGTTGGCGCTGATGATGCTGTAGCCGGCCTTCGATGCTTCATCCTCAATGCCGTCAAGCACGGCCGAGTAGTAATGAGTGACGAGGTTGGGCACCACGACACCGATGATTTTCGGCGCCTCGCGGCGCAGACTCTGGGCAAAGGGATTGGGGCGGTAGTTCATTTTCTTGGCCAGGTCTTTCACGCGCTGCTGCATCTCACGCCCTATTTCCGGCGACGAGCGCAAGGCACGGCTGACAGTGGCAATGCTCACACCCAACTCACTCGCAAGGTCCTTCAACGACGTGCGACGACGGAAGCTGTTGTTACTTTTATTCTTGTCCATAACGCTTGAGTAATGAAGTTTCAATAGTGCAAAGTTACACATTTTCTTCAAATTCGCAAACGTTTACGTTATTTTTTTCAATAAAAAGAGAATATACAAGCAGGAAAATGTAGTATCTTTGCAGCAGGAAAAAATAAGCAAATGATTTAGAAGAGTAATGAATAGTTGATAATAAGTTAGTTAGAAAAAATGAGGCTTGTCGTGATGACAAGTCTCATTTTCTTTTTTTACACGACGGCAGGAGTCAATCCATTTCCTGCGTCAGCCGACGGCACAACGCTTCATGCGAACGGTGCATGTGCCAATACATCAACGCAAAGACAATAATCTCCACAAACGGATAGACGTAAGGCACGTTCAGACAGCATGCGACGTAAAGCGTGATGGCACGCGCATTGAACGTGAGCAGGTTGGTGTACTTCATCAGCGGCAGCGAGCCACGGCGGAACTCGTCACGCAGCGGTTGCGGCACGTCGTCAATACCCGCCCAGCGGCCATGCAGCTTGCTGATGAACTGCTGGAAGGCGGGCGTGCGTTGCTCCTGACTGCGGCAATAGTTGGCATAATTATAATAGAACGCGCGCGCGAGCCAGTCACTTTTGGGCAGTTGTTCGTAGATGGCACGCTGGCTGGCGTAGTTGTCCAGCTCACTGCCTTTGCGCCCCAGAAGGAAGTAAAGGTGAATCTGCCGGTAGTAGTCAGCCAGTGAGCTCTGCCGCGAATGACAGATCAGGCCGGCAATGGCACAGAGGGCGAACGATGCCACGTAAGCCCATGCGCCCAGCTGCGGTTCCCAGTCGCGGCCAAGGCGCAGCAGCAAGGCCAGATAGATGCAGAAGAACCACACGTCGCCCGCAAAACCGTCGAGCACACGCCCCACGAGCGTCTTCTTGCCCGTCAGCCGGGCCAGCTGACCGTCAGTAGAGTCGCAGAAGTTGGCCAGCATGAGCAGCGCCACACCCGTCAGGTTGTGACACAGGTCGGTGAAATAGAACATGTAGCCAGCCGCAGCACCGAGGAAGATGGACAGCACGGTGATGGCATTGGGGTGCACGCCTAACCGTTTCCACAGCAAGGCAAAGGCCAGTCCGATGGGGCGTGTGAAATGCACGTCAAGCCATTCCTCGGTGTCTTCCGACTTGAACGAGGCATGCAGCAGTGCACCGAACGAGGTTTGTCCGTTGTTATTGTTCATGTTGCAGGAATGTTTCCGCCTTGCTGATGTCGCTGGCGTGGTCAATATCAAAAACCTTCGTGAACGGGAAAGCCTGCAGCCGCAGCCCGTCGCGCAGCATGCCCCGCTGGAAGTTGCGCATGCGGTGCTCGCTGCGGGCTATGCAGTTGTGCAGCGCAAAGATGGCGTTCTCACCCAGGCCGTAGATGCCCGCGGAGACGTAAAGGGTGGAGGGTGGAGAGTGGAGGGTGGAAGGTGAGTCCGTGTCATAAAACCCGGTTATCTCCATCGGTGCCCCCTCGCCCTGCGAAGTCACGCCCACCCAGAGAGGCTTCTCGTCGTCAACGAAACTGGTGACGCCCATCAGCCCGTCGGCCGTACACGAGCGGAAATGCTGCACATAGTCAGCAAACTCCTGCTCACGGAAGATGGTGTCAACGGTGGTCAGCACGAAACGCCCGTCGTTCAGGTATTTGCTGATTTCGTAGAAGCTGTGCATGGAGCTGGGTGTCGACTTGACCACGAAGCGCAGCGGCACGGGCCGTCCTTGCAGTCCGTCGCGCTGCAGCTGCAGCAGATGCTGGCTCACCTGCGCCGTGGCGTCGTTACAGATGACGACAATCTCATCCGCATCGTTCTGCATGAAGATGCGGATCAGCCGGTCAATCATCGCCTCGCCCCCAATCTCAACCAACGGCTTAGGCAGCGTAACACCCTCTGCCGCAAGCCGCGAGCCCTCCCCCGCAGCAATAATGGCAAATTTCATAACTTCTGTTTTTTTAATTCACGCTGCAAAGTTACGAAAAAAGCTTGTAAAGAGCAACGGATTTTGGAAGATTAACGCAATTCGACCATAAATAAAGGCAAAACGGGGAAGAACGTGGAAATTCAAAATTGAGGGTAACGCAAAATATGGAGAATTGGTGAAGGAATTAGGTTTCTA
>JAFUSC010000125.1 GCA_017467705.1 Prevotella sp.
GAACTCACGACTCCAGTAGAAATCAAGCCCGACTTCGCCGATGGCGATTACTTTTGAGATTTGAGGTTTGAGATTTGAGATTTGAGATTTAGGGGCAAGGGACGAGGGGCAAGGAGCAAGAGTGGTGCTGATTGCTTCCAATTGTGCCCGCCAGTCGGCCCGCACTTCCTCTGGATGCAGTCCTGCCATGGCGTAGCAGTAACCGGGATAACGGCGCGCCAATTCGAGTGATGCCTGCGATGACTTCAGGTCAATAGCAGGCACAAAGACCTTGGTGCAGCCAGCCTCACGGGCACGCTGCATCACAGCTTCCAAGTCATCACGAAACTCCTCGCCGTCCAGATGGCAATGCGTATCAATGAAGTTCATTTATCCCTGTGCATCATTTCGTTGGTGAAGTCAATGAGCGGCTGCTTGCGGGCTGCGGGCACGTCAATGCATGCAAGATACTGGCGGGCCTGCTCGAAGTAATAGTTGATTTTCTCCTCGCAGAGCTTGCGGATGCCTATTTGGTTGTAAAGTTCCGTGACGGCATGTATCTTCTCCTGACGGTCGAACGTCGCCGCATCCACCCAACGATGCAGCTCGGCACGCTGTGCGTCGTCAGCACGCAGGAAGGCATTGATCAGCATGTAAGTCTTTTTGTTCGATGTGATGTCGCCGCCGATGGCCTTGCCGAACACGGCAGAGTCGCCATAGACATCAAGCAGGTCGTCTTGCAGTTGGAACGCCAGTCCCACTTGTTCGCCATACTTATATAGGTTATCAGCATCAGCGTCGCTGGCACCGGCAAGGATGGCTCCCATCTTCATGGCACAGGCCAGCAGCACACTGGTCTTCAGACGTATCATCTCTATGTATTCATCTTCGCTGACGTCGTTACGATGCTCGAACTCCATGTCGTACTGCTGCCCCTCACCTATCTGCAAAGCGGTCTCCGTGAAGAGCGTAAGCACCGGTGCCAGCTTGTCGGCAGGCACGTGCGTCATGCGTTCGTAGGCCAGCACAAGCATGGAGTCGCCTGACAGGATGGCCGTGTTGGCATCCCACCGTTTGTGAACCGTCTCATGCCCCCGGCGCAGGTCGGCATTGTCCATCAGGTCGTCGTGCAGCAGCGTGTAGTTATGATAGGTCTCCAGTGCCACGGCAGGCATCAGTATCTGCTCAGGCTGATCCTTATAAAGCTGATAGGCGAGCAACATGAGTGCCGGACGTATGCGTTTGCCACCGAGCGACAGCACATAGCGTATAGGCTCGTAAAGCGTCAGGGGCTTACGCTCGTAGGGCAACTGGTCAATGAACGTGTTGATGCGTTCCAGGATTTCGTTGGATGTTTGCATTGCTTTTTTCTTTTTTTATTGTTATTCTTTTTTGTCACAGCTTAAACACGATCGGTATGCAGACGCGGGTGCGGCAGGGCTTGTCGTTCTGTATGCCGGGGGTCCAGCGGGGCATGCTGCGCAGCACGCGCAGGGCTTCAGCGTCGCACTGGGGGTGCAGCTTCTTAGTCAGTTTCAGGTCGGTGATGCTACCGTCTTCATTGACAATGAACTGCGCCACCACCTTGCCTTCCACCCGGGCTTGCTGCGCTGCGGGCGGATACTTCAGGTTGGCAGTGAGCCACTTGAGAAACTCCACCGGCCCACCGGGGTATTGCGGCAGGTCTTCCACCACGCGCAGATGGTCCGGGTCGACCGTCGGCGCATTGTCAGGCGGTGCTATCTCTATTTCGTCCTTCAGCAGTTCCTCTATGCGCTTTTCCAGACTGCCGTCGAGAGGCTGCACCTGGTCCTTGGGATTCAGCTCTGCCAGTTCAGGCTGCTCCATGGCCGTTTCCACCACGTTCAGCTTCTCGGGTTCCTGTTCTGCGACGTCGGGCGCCTTCATCACCAGTTGCTCCGGCAACTTCGGCAGCGAAATCAGCTCCGACTCGTCATCCAGCTCATTGAGCAGGTCGTCGGCAGTGACATTGAACGACGTGCTGTTAAACTCAAGCACGACGAAGAACAACGCCGCCGACAGGATGAACCCTAAGAGGAATCCCACGGCGCGCCTGCGCTCCAAGTCAACACGAGGTGATTTCTTGACTTCCATTCTTACAATATTTGCCTATTTACGGCACAGTCTTTTATAATAATCGGCGCTTTTCTGCGTTATTAAAACAGTGACGGCGCGATTTTCTGCTACAAAGATAACGCGAGTTTTTGAAAAAAGCAGTATCTTTGCCGTGAATTTATACTATTTTAGATGAAAAAAATTGTTTTTGCACTTCTCGGAGTGCTGTTTGCCACCAAAATAGCGGCACAGGAGAGCCAGACCACTTATAACTTCCTGCGCCTGCCAGTCAGTGCGCACGTGTCGGCACTGGGTGGCGACAACATCACCATCATAGAGGATGATCCCACACTCATATTCCACAACGCAGCACTCATAGGGGGTGTCAGCGACAAGAGCATCAACCTGAACTACATGACCTACATGGAGGGCACGCACACGGCCAGCGCATCGTTCATCAAGGCGGCCGGCGAGCGCACCACATGGGGCGTCATGGCACAGCTGATGGACTACGGCGACATCATTGAGACCAGCATTGACGGTTCACGGCTGGGCAAGGTGTCAGCCAAGGACGTCATGGTGGGCGCCGCACTCCAGTATAACCTCAGCAATGTGTGGTCAGGTGCTGTGACGGCTAAGTTCATCTCGTCAAGTCTTGCCGGCTACAACTCGGCAGCCGTGGCGGTTGACTTGGGGCTGAACTACTGCTCTGAGGATGCCAGCTGGTCCGTGTCGGCCGTGGCGCGAAATCTGGGCGGACAGGTAAAAGCCTACAATGATGAGTATGAGCGCATACCGCTTGACGTGCAGCTCGGTGTGTCGAAGCAGCTGGGCAACGCGCCGCTGCGCCTGTCGGCCACCATGACGCGGCTGAACAACTGGGAGGGTTCCTTCGGTCACCACTTCGCCGTGGGTGCCGACGTGTTTCTCGGACAGATAGCCTACCTTGCCGCAGGCTACAACTTCCGTCGTGCCGACGAAATGAAAATCAGCGAGAGCGACGGCAGCAGTGCCCACGGTGCCGGACTCTCCGTGGGTGCCGGACTCACGCTGCAACGCTTCAAGCTCAACCTGGCCTATGCCAAGTATCACGTCTCTGCGGCATCACTGCTGATCAATGTCACTTATTCACTTTAAAGATATGAAAAAGATTACAATAGCTATTGACGGCCACTCGTCGTGCGGCAAGAGCACGATGGCCAAGGACTTGGCCCGCGAAGTGGGCTACGTGTATGTTGACACCGGTGCCATGTACCGCAGCGTCACGCTCTTCGCCCTGCGCAACCAGCTGTTTAAGGAGCAAGGTGCAGGGGGCAAGGAGCAAGGTGCAGGGGGCAAGGAGCAGGAGATTGACGTGGACGGACTGCGCCGCCGCATGCCGGAAATCAACATCTCGTTTAAGTTTAACCCAGAGACCGGACGCCCTGACACGTACCTGAACGGCGAGCTGGTGGAGCACGACATCCGCACCATGGAGGTGAGCAGCCACGTTAGCCCCATTGCCACCCTACCCTTCGTGCGCGAGGCATTGGTGGCCCAGCAACAGCAGATGGGCGCCGAGGGCGGTGTCGTCATGGACGGGCGCGACATCGGCACCGTGGTGTTCCCGCATGCCGAACTGAAAATCTTTGTCACGGCCTCAGCCGAAGTGCGCGCCCAGCGCCGCTTCGACGAACTGAAAGCCAAAGGCATGGAGGCTGACTACGACGAGATTCTGCGCAACGTGCAGGAGCGCGACTACATTGACTCCCACCGCGAGGTGTCACCGCTGCGACAGGCAGACGACGCACTGCTGCTCGACAACTCTGACATGACCATCGAGGGACAGAAACAGTGGCTGCTCGAACGGTTCAACGAGGCCGTTGAAAAGGCTGCAAAAAAGGCTTGATTTGAGAAACGGCGTTTCCCAACTCGAGAACCGCCGATTCCCGATTCGGGAACTGCCGATTCCCAATTTGTAAATCGGCAGTTCTCGTTTTGAGACTTTTCCTGAGTGCTTCATACAC
The DNA here is from genome assembly GCA_017467705.1 of Prevotella sp. Classification (GTDB taxonomy): domain Bacteria; phylum Bacteroidota; class Bacteroidia; order Bacteroidales; family Bacteroidaceae; genus Prevotella. The sequence continues at coordinate 4,062 of JAFUSC010000125.1, forward strand.
TCCTACATCCGTCTTTTAAAAAGCCTGTTCATTCGCCCAATGCACCAATAATCTCTTGCACGGAGTGGCAGCCATGCTGGTCGAGCCACGCATTGATGCCGTCGCGCACCTTCAGCGTCACGGCAGGGTCAATGAAGTTGGCCGTGCCAATCTCGATGGCCGTAGCACCGGCCATGAGGAACTCAATAGCATCAGTGGCCGTCATGATGCCGCCCAACCCCACCACGGGGATGCGCACGGCCTGCGCCACCTGCCACACCATGCGCAGGGCAACAGGCTTGACGGCAGGGCCGCTGAGTCCGCCCGTCTTGATGCTCAGCACGGGGCGACGCCGCTCAATGTCGATGGCCATACCCATCAGCGTGTTGATGAGCGACACAGCGTCGGCTCCCTCGGCCTCGCAAGCACGGGCAATGTCGGCAATGTTCGTCACGTTGGGCGACAACTTGACAATCAGCGTCTTGTGGTAAGCCTGACGCACGGCACGCACCACGCTCTCAGCACCGGCACACGTCACGCCGAAAGCCATGCCGCCGTCCTTGACGTTGGGACACGAGATGTTCAGCTCGATGGCAGGTATGCGGTCGAGCGCATCAATGCGGGCGGCACACTCGGCATAGTCCTCGGGCGACGAACCGCTGACGTTGACCAGCACGTTGGTATCAATGTCGCGGGTTTGCGGATAGATGTGCTGGCAGAAATAGTCCACGCCCTTGTTTTGCAGCCCCACGCAGTTGAGCATGCCGCTGGGCGTCTCGGCCATGCGCGGATAGTCATTGCCCTCGCGCGGATGAAGCGTAGTGCCCTTGACGATGATGCCGCCCAGCTCATGCAACGGCACGAAGTCCTGGAACTCCAGACCGTAGCCGAACGTTCCCGAAGCCGTCATCACGGGGTTCTTCAGTCGCAGGTTACCTATGTTTACTTGTAAATTTGCCATTGTTCGTTTATGATTATTACTCCGATACTCCTACACTCCAAGTCAGCTTCTTGGTATTGAACACCGGCCCCTCCTTGCAGACACAGACGTTACCCTCCACCGTCTTCTCCACACAGCAGAGACAAGCGCCCAAGCCGCAGGCCATCATGTTCTCAAGCGACGCCTCGCAGTCGATGCCTAACCGTTCGGCCATGCGTGCCACAGCCACCATCATCGGCTTGGGGCCGCAGGTGGCAATGTGCGTAAAATGCTCCCGTTGCCACACACTGTGGTTCGTCACAAAGCCGCGCTCGCCAGCCGTGCCGTCCTCGGTCGTCGTTAGCACACGGCCATACTTGCGGAACTCGTCAAGCATCAGCAGATCATTCGATGTGCGTGCCCCCAGCAGGAACGTGGGCTCACAGCCCATGCGCTTCAGCTCAGCACCAAAATACAACAAGGGGGCCACACCCACGCCACCGCCAACGAGCAGCAGCTCCCCGCCTCCCAAGGAGGAAGCAGCTGGAGCGTCATTGTCTCCCCTCCTTGGGAGGGGTTGGGGGAGGCTAAATCCATTGCCCAACGGCAGCACACAGTTCAGCGTGTCGCCGGGAATCGTCTCTCCACTCTCCCCTTTTCTTTCTCCTTTAAGAGCAGCCAGCCGCCGCGTACCGTCACCGACGGCAGCCACCAACAGCCACAGTTCGTTCCGTTCACGGTCAACGAAGTTGATGCTGATGGGACGGCGCAGGAAGGTGGTGGGTGAATTGTCAATGCGCACTTCAACAAACTGGCCGGGCAGCATCGGCGGCAATGGCCGCTCGGGGTCCGTCAGTCGCAGCAGCACATAGCGCTCATGGATTGGCTCCACGCTACGCACGGTCAGGTCAAGAATATATTTCTTCATCGTTAATTTCCCATTTCTCATTGGTTATTCTCCCCACCCTGCGGGCAGTACGATGTTCTCCACATCGCGGGCCTCGGCAAACAGGGGTGCAATCTCGCTGTCAGTGAATCCGGCAATGCCACAGCCGATGCGCGTCACCAAGAAGGTCAGTTCAGGGCGCGACTTGGCAAAGGCAATAAACTCGTCCACATAGGGACGAATGGTCTCTACGCCGCCCTGCATGGTGGGAATGGCGTAGCTCTGCCCCTGCAGGCCGACGCCCTGTCCCATGATGGCACCAAACTTGCGATAGGCAGCATAAGCCGCACCACCGCCGTGCATACCTCTCAGATTACTGCCAAAGACGAAAATCTCATTCGGCTGGAGTTCATTAATATACTCCGGTGTTGTTCGTTTCTGTTCCATATTCTCTTCCATTTGTTGTTCCATATACGCTTCTCGGCTTTCGCCTGCACTCTTCCGACTGAAGAAGTCGCTGACTCTCTTTCTAATGGAACCGACTCTCATCGGCGACGGACAAGGCTTCGGAGCACACGACTCCTCGTACATAACCTGCGGCATCTCCATCACCTCCGGCATATCGAGGTCCATATCAAAGTTCTGCTTGAAATAAGGCACGATGATTCGTTCCTTCAGCGTCTTGTATTTCTGCGATACAGCCGAAGGCGTCATGCCCAGTTGCGCCGCCACCTCCTTGGACTTATAGCCCTGCAGAAGCAGCATCGTGATGAGCATCCGTTCCTGTCGCGTGACGGCTGCATGGTCGCAAATGTCCTCCACGACGTGGTTGAACTGCAGACGCAGGTCGCTCGTCACGTCAAACGAGAGCATATAGTCCTGAAAACTGATGCTGCCGTACTCCTTCTTATACCACTTCAGCGCGTCAAGCACCGTGTAACGGAAACCATTGATGAGCCACGTGCGCAGACTGACGTTCGGCGAGTGGTCTTCCAGCGGCTTCCAGTCGTGCTCCATCAGATAAAGCGCATACTGATGAGCCAGCGACATGAAGTCAAGGTTCTCTTTCTCGCTCAGCTGGTACTTCTTGTCAAGAATATGATAGCCCACGCGACAATACTCGTAAAAATAGTCGCGGATAATACGGGCATCGCCACGGCGAAACCCGCGCAGAATGGCATCATCTGACAAACGTTGATAGTACATAGTCAAAAGCGTTTCGCGTCCTTTGGATGCAAATTTACAAAAATATTTTCATTTGTACTTAATTTTTTTCAAAAATGTTCTTCTAAGAGATAAAGTTTAACCCTTTAATATAAATAATGTATATGGAAAAGTCAATTGAAAAGAAAGCAAAGCGAGTGTTTAACCTCATCATCGTCGATGAAAGTGGCTCTATGTCCATCATCCGCCAACAAGCCTTCGCAGGCATGAACGAAACGTTGCAGACCGTACGCACGCTGCAAGAAAAATTCGCTGACACCGAACAGCGCGTAACATTGGTTACCTTTGACACCGGCCACACCACGTGGCATTATGAGAACGCCTTGGCCACCGACACGCACGACCTGACGTGGGACGCCTATAACCCTTGCGGTGGCACACCGCTCTACGACGCCATGGGCATAGCCATCTCAAAGACCATCGCCCAGACAACGGGCGATGACAACGTGCTCGTCACCGTCATCACCGACGGTGAGGAAAACAGCTCACAGGAGTGGACGCTGAAGATGATCCGCACCATGATTGAGAAACTGAAAAAGGAAAACTGGACCTTCACGCTCATCGGCACCGACAACCTCGACGTGGAAACCATGGCCCGTTCATTCGCCATCGACGAGCACATGGAGTTCTGTCAGGACAATGCCGGCACCAGCGCCATGTTTGCCCGCGAACGCCGCAGCCGCATGCGCTTCAACAAATGCCTCGCAGAGTGCGCCCCCATGCCCACAGGCTCCTTCTTCAAAGAGGACTAAGAACTGTGTTCGGGCTAAGCAAGACTTAGCCCGAACACCTTTAACCGGATATCATCCGCAGGAGTAAAGGATGCTCTTTTGCTGCACTTCGTCAATATCATCCAAAGCAATGCCATAAAAGCAGTTTAACTAAAAGACGCCATTGTCACACTTGTTATGGAGGAAATTTTCCTTGGCGAGGTTATTGATATCAAGTAACTAAGTGCAACGGGAACAGATAAATGACATTTCACCCCTCAGGAAGAACTTTTACTCATGAAAAACTTTTGAAACTCACTTTCGAAGTTCGGGGTGAGGATGTTCCGGCCGATGGCGGCGCGTATTTCATCAAGCGTCCAGAAGCGGCCACCGTCCAGCTCTTCGGCTGAAGGGGTGATGACGCCGTCGTACACGGTGCGGTTGACGTAGACCAACTCACGTTCACGGAGACTTTCAAAGACGTAAAGCCCGACGCGCTCAGGCACGAAATCAGTGATGCCCAGTTCTTCACGAACTTCGCGGCGAAGCGCTTCCTCGGGCGATTCGCCGTAATCAATATGCCCGCCGACAGAGGTGTCCCACTTGCCCGGCTGAATGTCTTTCCACGCCGGACGCCGCTGCAAATACACGTCGCCGCGCGAATTGAACACATGCAAATGGACAACGGGATGGAGCAGACGCGAACCGCCGTGACACTCACCGCGCGTTGCCGAACCGACAACGTGTCCCGATTCATCAACAACAGGGAAGATTTCCTTATGATTATCCTGCATCATTACCAGCTCTTTTATCATTTCGACTTCGACGGCGCAAAACTTTCCCACGTCTGGTCATCATAATAGACTCGTATCTCTGTCACACGGCGAGGCTTCTTGTCCATCAGCCGCGCCACTTCTTCGGCCGTATGTGCATAGAGCTCACCCTGCTCTTGTCGCCCGGAACGGGAAAAGCGGGAAGTTTCGTTTGAAACAACTTCCTGCATCGGCTGATTTGCACCGCCGTGGACTGTTGCCGATGGGGTGGGCGATGCATAATCATCAAACTGCAGCATCTGGTTTTGCGCATCACCTGACATTGCAGCTCCCTGATCAGTTGACGGCTGATCATCCACATACATCTGACCGACACCCATCAGCAGCCAATCGGTGCTGATGTTAGGAATGTTCTTCTTGATGAGTTCAACAACATTGAGGGTGGGTCGCGTGCGATCATTAAAAATGTTACTCAGCGTTGCTGCACCAATTTGCGTCCTCACGGCAAACTCTTGTTGCGTGAGATGGAGACTCTCCATGACTTGCCTGATCCTATCTTTCATAACTCTTTCGTTCAAAAATCGGCGTTTTTTGCCTGTTTTTGTTTGACTTTACAAAGGTAAAACAAAAAAACGAGAACACCAACAAATTTAAAGAGAATTTTGTTTTGTAAATTTTATATTCAGGATTTTAAAGTTTTAAATCGTAAATTAAGAAAACAAAGAAATCAGCTATATAATTATAAATATAAATTTACACCTCAAAACTGAGTGCCATATTATTCTTGAAAGGTTTTTATCAACTAATTGGCTATTAATAAACTAATTAAAAGCCCAAAGCAGAAGAAGGGGCTTTTATGCAAGAATGTATAGAAGAAATTTAGTTTTTAGATGGAGATTTCGTTGGAGAATTGACACAACTAGCAGAATTTCAATTTGTTAATTATTTAAATCTGTGAGTGAATATTTATTGATTCAATAATCCAAATTCAAATATTTACATTTAATATTAAAAACTTTAAATTCGTAAATACACTTATGTTATTCTTAAATGAGTGTTGCGATTTATAAATTTAAATTATGATATTTGATTTGTTGGGTACGCGGATTTACAAAATAAAAAGCCAAAATATGTGAACGCTAAATTTTTAAGGCAAAAAAGTGCTAAAACTTGCGAGAATGGCCGAATTTCGGACAAGCGGCAAGAAATTTTCAAATACGCGAATCTCAGCGCACTTATTTTGGGCAAAAACCTCGTGTTTATGGGGCTTTGCAGCCATTTTTTCTGGTTATGGAAAAATGGGCTAAAAAATTCAAAACCGACAAAAAACAGCTGAAAAACGCCGAAAAAAGGCATCGAAAATGCCAAAAGCAGCTCCGAAATCAGGCTAAAAAGGCCGAAAAAGCGGCCAATATCAGTCTAAAAATTTGTTAAACAGGGGAAAAACAAGAGGATAACAATGAAAAAAAGAAGTGTCAATGATGGTGTCAATGAAGGATGAAGAACAACAGTTCTTTCATCAGTTCCCCTGGCGGAGTGTTGGGATTGTCGAGTCCTTTGCTCTTCGCATCCATCTCACGCATCTTGCCAATAATCTGCATGGTCTTCATGCCCGTGTAGTTCCGCATGCCCGTCATGTAGTCCTTCGTTCCCCACGTACTTCTCAGGTCGAGCCATTGAGCCAATGCGTTCGGGTCGTTTCGTTTCGGACAATAAAAAGCAATCATCAGATTCTGGAAATAATTGAACAGCAGCGGCAGGAAAGCATAGATGCTTCCGGCCTTCGGATTCTTGTCAAAATACTGGATAATCTGGTTCGCTTTGTAGACATTGCGGTTGACGATGGCATCGCGCAGCTCAAAAGCATTAAAATCCTTGCTCACCCCTATCTGGTCCTCAACCACCTGCGGCGTGATGCGCCGGTCATTCTCCGGCAGCGAGATGATGACCTTATCCAGTTCGCTGGTCAAGCGACTGAGATCAGCGCCGATGCTGTCAGCAATAATCTGCGTGGATTTCGGGTCAATGCCAACTTGGCGATTACGCAAATAGGTCTCTATAAAAGAAGGCAAATAGCTGTCTTTCAGCTTCTTGCTTTCAAAGAGCACGCCCGCCTTGTCCACAAGCCCGGCCAGCTTCTTACGTTTGTCGAGCGAACCGTTTTTGTGGCACATCACGAGGATGGTTGACGGCTGCGGATGTTGCACGTAGGCATCCAGCGCCTCGGTATTGCGGATGTTCTGCGCTTCCTTGACGATGATGACCTGCCGTTCTGCCATCATGGGATAGCGTTTGGCGGCGTCAACCACCTGTGCAGCCGTCACATCTGAGCCGTAAAGCACCGTCTGATTAAAGTCCTGTTCCTCTGGCTGCAACACGTTTTCAGCAATCCAGTTGCTGATTTGGTCGATATAATAGCCTTCCTCGCCCATCAGATAGTACACCGGGGCGAATTTGCGCTCTTTCAGGTCGCGCATGATTTGATCAAACGTTGCTGCCATAACAGCCACAAAGGTACGAATAAGTGAGTAAAATTCCAAATTTATTTGGGAATTTTCAACCGAGAGCGGCTAACTTCTCCTATTCCGGCAATGACAATGTGATGTTGACTTTGCCCTGCCCGGCCTTCAGAAACGTCTTCAGTTCGTCCGCTGTCAGGCTGTCAATCCGGCCCAGACGGGTGTAATCCCACGTGTTTGAACCATAGAAAATGACAACCTGATTACCGTTATACAGCAGGATGTCTCCCGGCCGCGACGTTATCTGCACGTCGCTCGTGGGCAGTGTGCGCTCCAGCGTGCCCACTTTCTCGAAGTCGCCGTAGTCGTTGGCTTCAAACGTGATAGGGGCCACGCCCAGCATGGTCAGCAGCGTCTGCACGGCGCCGTTGACGGTAAACGTCGCGCGATGGGTTGTTCCGCCGATGGTAACATTGACTCTCTGTGTCATATTTTCAGCACCTCCTGGCACTTTTGCCGTTATAACGGGGTCTTCTGTGCAGCAACAGAGCATCACTGCAGCTGTCATCAGCAGACACCGGATTAAACTTTTCATGTCGTCACGTCTAATTTGCGGCAAAGTTAAAACAATTTGCAGAAATAAACAAGTTTTACGGACTTTTTTTCGCGTCATGCCGCCTTTCGCCTGTCATTTAGGCAGTTACTGATTGCCAAACCGCAGCTGTTCAATTGACAAACGGGCACAACGCGATTGTAATATAGTCTATATTACAATGTAAAATAGATTATATTACAAATCAATATAGCCTATATGACAAAAAAAGTACGGCGCATTGTCATGCGAACAGAAGCACTTTGTCAAGCACAATGCGATGGAAAAGCCACGAAACATTTGGCTATCTCAAAGAAAGTTGCTACCTTTGGCGCAGAAACAACCATCAGACAGATGACGACGCTGAACCTTCCCCCCTACGACGCCCGCCTGCGCGGAACGCGCGAGAAGCCCGAAATATTCGACTTCCTGCGCCGTCGCTACGTGGCGCTGACACCCGAGGAGTGGGTGCGCCAACACTTCACCCACTGGCTCGTGGAGCATAAGGGCTACCCGCAGGCGCTGATGGGCAACGAGATGGAGCTGCGCGTCGGCGAAAAGCGGCTGCGCTGCGACTCCATATTATATAATAAGGTATTGCAGCCGCGCATGATCATGGAGTACAAGGCCCCTACGGTGGCCATCACGCAACGGGTGTTCGACCAGATTGCAGCCTACAACACGCTGTTGCATGTTGACTATCTCGTGCTCAGCAACGGCTTGCAGCACTACTGCTGCCGCACGGACTACGAAAAAGGCGGCTACGAGTTCCTGCCCGAAGTGCCTGACTTCGGTGCGCTGTGATGCCTCAAGAATCCATTAAGTTTACTGATTTTTCCGGTCGTACAGCTCGGCTGTGGCGGTGAAAAAGACGTCGCTGCTGGAGTTGACGGCCGTCTCCACGCTGTCCTGTACGACGCCGATGATGAAGCCGATGGCGACGGCCTGCATGGCTACATCGTTGCCGATGCCGAAGAACGAGCAGGCCATGGGAATCAGCAACAGCGATCCGCCAGCCACGCCCGACGTGCCACAGGCGCCCAGCGTGGCAATGATGCTGAGCACGATGGCCGAGACAAAGCTGACCTCAACGCCGACGGTGTGAGCCACGGCGAGCGTCATGACCGTAATGGTGACGGCGGCGCCGTTCATGTTGACCGTCGCCCCGAGCGGAATACTGACGGAGTAGAAGTCCTCGTCAAGCCCCAGCTTCTTGCAGAGCGTCATGTTGATGGGGATGTTGGCGGCTGACGAACGGGTAAAGAAAGCCTGCAAGCCGCTTTCACGCAGGCAGGCGAACAGCAACGGGTAGGGGTTACGGCGCGTCAGCAGGAAAGCAATGAGCGGGTTGACAACGAGCGTATTCACCGCCATGCAGCTGACCAGCAGCAGCACCAGCCGCCCGTAGACGGTGAAAATCTCCAATCCGCTCTCTGACACCGACGAGAAGACGAGGCCGAGGATGCCGAACGGGGCGAACTGAATGACCCACTTGACGGTCAGCGTGATGACTTCCGAGAAGTCGTGCACGACGTTGATGGTCGTCTCACTGGCCTTCAGCTTCAGGGCGACACCAATCAATATCGCCCAGAACAGAATACCGATATAGTTGGCTTGTGTGAGTGATGCTACGGGATTTGCCACCATGTTCGCCAGCAGATTGGTGAACACGTCGGTCAAAGCGCCCGGTGCCGCCCCTTCAGCCTCAACGCCCAGACGGAGCGTAACGGGAAACAAGAAGCTGCACACGACAGCCACCACAGCCGCCAGAACGGTGCTGGACAGATAGAGCATGATGACCGTGCGGAAGCGGGGGCCCAGTCCCCCACCCGCCTTGGCGATGCTGGCTGCGACCAACACGGCAACCAGCACCGGCGCAATGGCTTTCAGAGCGCCGACGAAGACAGTCCCCAGAACGCCAACGGCCGTCCACTCAGGCACCAGCAGCCCCAACGCCGCACCCACCACGAGTCCGATGAGGATGCGGAGCACGAGGCTCATCTGTGTCCACTTACTGATGACGGACCTTACATGCATGCTGGTTGAGCGTTGGTGTGGAGCGTTGAGCGCTGAGCGTCAAAGCTTCTGGATAATCTTTCCGCCCTCCTCTATGGCCTGCATGTTGAGGGGAATCAGTGAGTGATGGCGCTCAGGCAGCGTCTTGCGCAGTGCCTTCTCCACGCCGACGGTGCTCACCACGGGGACCACCTTCAGCAGTCCGCCCAGCACAATCATGTTGAACACCTTGCTGTTCTTCATCTCGGCAGCCTTGTCCATGGCGTCGATGCGATAGACGGTGATGTCCTCTCGCGTCGGCGGATTGAGTATGCCGAAGCCGTCGTAGATAAGCACGCCGCCGGGCTTCACCTTCGGTTCAAACTTCTCCAGCGAGGGTTGGTTGAGCACAATGGCAATGTCGTACTTACTCAGAATCGGCGACGATATTTTCTCGTCGCTCACAATGACGGTCACGTTAGCCGTTCCGCCACTCTGCTCCGGTCCGTAGGCCGGCATCCACGTCACTTCCTTGCCGTCCATGAGGCCCGAGTAGGCAAGAATCTTACCCATCGAGAGCACACCCTGACCGCCGAAACCACTGATAATTATTTCTTTTTTCAGAGCCTCACCCCCTGCCACTTCCTTATTATTCATATATAATCATGTTTTTTGATTTCCTTTTTACTTACCTCACACTCTTTTCCTGTCATAGACATTTCTGCGCTCGTTTTTAAGGCGAAGAGTCTATTTACTCCCCTCTCCTCCGCGAGAGGGGCCAGGACTTAGATGCTATCTTTCAAATCCCCCTTCGGATAATACTTGAACATGTGTTCCTTCATCCACTCGTTAGCCTCCTTGGGCGGCATCTTCCAGCCACTGTTGCAGGTGCTGACGATTTCCACGAGACTGCTTCCCTTGCCGGCCATCGAAGCCTCGAACGCCTTGCGGATGGCTTTCTTGGCTTTCAGGATAGAGCCTACCGACTCCACCGACTGGCGCGTCACGTAGCAGGTGCCTTCGAGCGTGGCGGCAATCTCGGTGATGTGCAGCGGATAGCCGTGCAGGTCAGCCTGCCGACCGTAGGGACACGTCGACGTCTTCATGCCCATCAGCGTCGTGGGGGCCATCTGTCCGCCCGTCATGCCGTAGATGGCATTGTTGATGAAGATGATGACGATGTTCTCGCCACGGTTCAGCGCGTGAATGGTCTCGCACGTACCGATGCAGGCCAGGTCGCCGTCGCCCTGATAGGTAAACACCAACCGGTCGGGCCACAGGCGCTTGATGGCCGTAGCCAGCGCGGGAGCACGTCCGTGAGCAGCCTCCTGCCAGTCAATGTCAAGATAGTTGTAGGCAAACACGGCGCATCCCACCGGGCTGACGCCAATGGCCTTCTCCTCCATGCCCATGTCAGCAATCACCTCTGCCACCAGTTTATGTACTACGCCGTGCGAACACCCCGGACAGTAGTGCATGTGGTTATCGTTCATCAAAGCAGGCTTTTGATAAACAAGCTCATAGCCAGCCTCACCCCCGACCCCTCTCGCAGAGGAGAGGGGAGCAGATACTTCTGCTACTCCTTTTTCACTCATCATATTCTTCTATCTTTATAAGTTCTTCTTTTATTCTTTTAATAACGCCCTTGACATCAGTATTCACTGCTTCGTTGTCAAAACGTAAAACGCTGTAACCCTGACTATGCAGGTAGTCCGTTCTCCATTGATCTTCCTGTTGCTGCTGAGGTTCACTATGATAACCACCATCCACCTCTATGACCAACTTTAAAGGAAGACAGACGAAATCTGCAATATAGTCACCTATCGGGTGCTGTCGGCGGAACTTCAACCCTTTGAATTCTTGCCGCAGGGCTTTCCACAGTTCTGTCTCACTGACGGTCATTTCACGGCGGTTTTGCCGTGCAAACCCTTTTAGCAGCTCGTATCTGTCAGGTGCAGCCGTTTTGAAACTTTGCTTCATAGCTGTCAGTCTCAAGCTCGTTCGGCAGAGTCATCTGCCGCGGGTCTATTTGCTCCCCTCTCCCCCGCGAGAGGGGTCGGGGGTGAGGCTCTTGAGTGCCTCCACAATCTCTTCCGGCTCGGGCACGATGCCGCCCAGACGGCCGAAGTGCTCTACGGGCACGGCGCCGTTGATGGCCAGACGCACGTCCTGCACCATCTGCCCGGCGTTGATCTCCACGACGAGCACGCCCTTCTTGCCCTTCGCCATGGCTGCTATCTGCTTCGAGGGGAACGGCCAGAGCGTGATGGGACGCAGCAGCCCCACCTTGATGTCCTCGTTGCGGGCTATCTCTATGGCTTTCTGCGTCAGACGGGCTGCTGAGCCGAAGGCAACGATCAGGTAGTCAGCATCGTCGCAGCTGATGGTCTCATAGCGCACTTCCTTCTCCTGTATTTCCTTGTATTTCTCTTGCAGGTGCAGGTTCCTCACCTCCATCACCTCGGGCTTCAGCTCCAGCGAGGTGATGATGTTCGGCTGGCGGTCCTTGGTGCGCCCGGTGGTAGCCCACGGGCACTGCTGGCGAATCTCCTCTTCCGTGCGACGGGGCTTCTGCGGCGGCAGCACCACCTTCTCCATCATCTGACCGATGACGCCGTCGCTCAATATCATGGCGGGGTTACGATACTTGAAGGCCAGCTCGAACGCCAAGTCAACGAAGTCGGCCATCTCCTGCACCGAGTTGGGTGCCAGCACAATGACGTTATAGTCACCGTTGCCGCCACCGCGCGTTGCCTGGAAATAGTCACCCTGCGACGGCTGGATGGTGCCCAGACCGGGGCCACCGCGCTGCACGTTCACGAACACGCCCGGCAGCTCAGCACCGGCCATGTAGGTGATGCCCTCCTGCATCAGCGCCACGCCCGGCGACGATGACGACGTGAGCACCTTCTTGCCGGCTCCGGCTCCGCCGTAGATCATATTAATACTGGCTATCTCGCTCTCCGCCTGCAGCACCACCATGCCGGTGGTCTCCCACGGTTTCAGCTCGGCCAGCGTCTCAATCACTTCACTCTGCGGCGTGATGGGATAGCCGAAGTATCCGTCAGCGCCACAGCGAATGGCAGCATGGGCTATCGCCTCGTTGCCCTTCATCAATATGGCCTCCCCCTGCCCCTCCAAAGGGTGGGAAGCCATGTTTCCTTGTTTTTTACTGTTATCTTCCATTCTTTCCATTTTTAAGGGACTTACTCCCCCCTCCCTTCGGAGGGGTCGGGGGAGGCTTCAACTTTTTTCCGATACACTGTGATGCAGCCGTCAGGACACACAATGGCGCACGACGAGCATCCCGTACACTTGTCCATTTGCGCCGGCTCCACGTAGGGATAGCCGCGCATGTTAACGCGATTAGCCAAGGCGATGACTCCCTGCGGGCAAGCGCTGACGCACAGCACGCAGCCCTTGCAACGGTCGGTATTCACCACAATAGCACCTTTCATTTTTGCCATATTCCTAATATGTTTGATTCAGTTTTCGTCAATAATCAGTTCTTTATATATTATCGTTGCAAAGATATACATTTTTTTTCACACCACAAAAGAATCCTCCGAAAACTTCACACGCAAATTCATCCGTTGCCAGAATCCCGTTCTCACGTTGTCAGCTTCCAATTTCTATGTTATTAGATTCCAAGTACTTGCATATCCGATTCCAAAATAGTCTATTTTGCTAACCAAAATAGTCTATTTTACAAAGCAAAATAGACTATTTTCCTTTGCAATTTAGTCTATTTTGGAACCCAGAACAAAAGTTATTGGAATCCCGCATCACAGAAACGGGAATCTGAGACTGCCGTAAACGGAGGCTGTTAAACCCAAATCGGTCTTTAGACCGATAAGTTGTCTTTGTTGTTATAGTTGTCGTTTGACTACAATATTGGTGTTGTATTAACGACAACTTAGACCGCTCGGCTCTGCCCTTGGACAACAGTTAAACGGTCTAACGACCGCTCTGGGTTAAAGGAGTTTTTCTTTCCATTTACAAAAGAAAAGGAACTCCTTAGAAGCAAGACGGACGTATTGTCTCATCAGTAGTTCTAAAGAGTTCCTGCGTTTCTATAGGCGTGAGTACGCAGTTACAATAAATATGTCATAACACAGCGTTTATTTGAATACTCGTCCAAGAAGCGTATCCTTGAACCAATACCTGTTCAAATTTAGCTTCTCATATTCAGACAAGCTCTCCAAATACTCCAATTCAAAGACAAGACGAGGAGCATCATCGTTAGATTCGGGATGAATTTCTGCCTTGTTACCAATTCTGGCCACACGGATGAGATAAAGATCACGTACTCCCTTCCCCTTGATATAGGGCATAAAATAGTATAATTTATTGATTGCTACTGTTGAAGGGAATGTCTTTGTTTTACCTGTATAGTATATTTTTGTAGGTTCTGCGTTCAAGAAATATGCTTCATTATCTCTCTTCACAAGACCAATTAATACATGCTTTGCCTTATCAAGTACATACTGCTTCTTAGGACAATTAACGACAAGTTCTTTCTGCTCATCGACAAACAACCCTAAATCAAGCATTGGCTTGGCTTCACGATTTAAAAATATTGGACGAGATGACACAGGCGCTTCATCATAGATAAATTGATATAAGCATTTCCCTATTTGCTCCACAATTCCACATACCAATGCATTACCCATCAGAAAAGCGCGTCGGCCATCTGAGACTTCGGGATGTAACGTGTGATTATCAGGAAACATGTTCATACGTTCCAACTCAATAGGTAACAAACGGCGATAACGGCCAGACTTGGTGCGCACCACATGTTTAAAACGTGAGGGAGCTGTGCCGCCCTCACCTGTAATTATTGTGCGTGAAGGCTGATCCAGATAGTCAGGAAAAGCCATCCCTCCCTCTGAAAATACGTAGTTATAACCTTCTTTGGAAACGCGATTGATTTTCTTCGCTCCCTTCTCATATTTCCACTTTGGCAAATCTTTATCATCAATAAAAAACTCTTCTGGAACCAGTTTTTCATCGACAAGATTTCCTCCAAGAGTTTGTTTTGGCCCATCATAGACCGCATCTGCATCAACGGAATAGACATGACGGTTCATCATCATTCCTGCATTTCCGAACGGGCTGTCTTTTTTTCCTTTATTAAAGGCAGCAGAAACTTCTATAATAGACCCATCTATGTCAAATTCTGATATTGTGTTTTCTTTAGCCCGGAACTCGAAAGCCCGTGCCATCACACCATCAAATTCAACCCAGTCTTCTATTCTTTCTATTTTCTTTGCAACAACAGAATCATTCAAATAACCGACAATATATGTTCTACGTCGACGTTGTGGCATACCATAATCGGCTGCATTGATTACTCTCCATTCTACAACATAACCCAGATCAGACAAAGAGGCTAGGATAATAGCAAAATCACGTCCACGTTGAGCTGCAGGGGAGTTAATTAGCCGGTCAACGTTCTCAAAGAATATGTATTTAGGACGCTTTTCGCCTTTTTCGCTCA
Source organism: Prevotella sp. (assembly GCA_017467705.1). Lineage (GTDB taxonomy): Bacteria > Bacteroidota > Bacteroidia > Bacteroidales > Bacteroidaceae > Prevotella. The sequence goes on from JAFUSC010000125.1 coordinate 19,099, forward strand.
AAATACGGTATATTTGCCACCAAAGCACGCCTTTCTTTCCCTCTATACCACCAGACCTACTTAGTGTGGCAGCAACGGAATAGTCCTGACAGGGGAATCCTCCAACAAGCAAATCGTGGTCTGGTATTTCATTGGTTGGTACCAGATTAATATCTTTATTCGAATGACCTTTTGTACCAAAACGCGCACGATACACCAATGATGCATCCTGATGCTGTGTTGATGGCTCCCATTGGTTATTCCAAATGGTTTCGTATGAATCAGAAGCACCTTCTAACCCGATTCGGAAGCCTCCTACACCAGCAAACAATTCAACAACTTTAATATGATGTCTAGGCATTTTCTATCAGTTCTTTTACTACATTACGACTCAGCCAAATACTCTGTGGTATCATCTTCAGGCCATTTATTTCAAGCGTCTTATACTTATCTTCCGAAGTTGTTGCGCCACCCCTGACAAAAACTTTATGCGTAGCCTTCTTGGGGAAATTGGGTGCTTCCTTATAACTTCCAGATTTGTTGACCACAAAATTTCCTTTTTTATCTATCTCCCGAACTATACGAAGTTGATTGTTCTGGATTAATTCACGCACATCATCCCAAGTCTTCTTTACATTTTCCATGATAAATTTTTCACTAAAGAAAATGCGCTTAAATCCTTCAAAAATAATATTGCCTCCACGATATGTATATACAATAAACAGAAAATGATGGCCAGCAAAATACTCGTATATTGCAGAGTCCTCGAAATTCTTTTCTTTCGTCCAATCAACAAGATTCGGTAAAAAAAGTTTCATATCTTCCTTACCCTTTCCGTTTTCTTTCAACGGAACACTCTTGGCAATAATTCCAATTTTAGCAAAGTCTTCTATATCATTCAACCTCGACGCATGCCCGCCGAACATCTTAACCACAGCGCTCTCAGCAAAATTTTTTGCATCTAAATTGATATCAACTTTCAGTTCTTCAGCAATTTGCTTAAAGGTTTTCCCTTTATATCGCTCTGTCATCAACTGACATTTTTTGTCTATATCAGAATACTTAGTAATTGCATCTCCTAGTTTCTCATAATTTTTATTTGAGAAACATTTATCTGCTATAACCGTTGCATAGGCTCGTTTTAAGCGAAATCGTGGCGGGTTTGGGTATTTTGGAGCAGTATCAATCAACATCAACTGACTTCGTAATTCGTGCGATAATCTCGGATATTGCTTTTCCCTTTCGCTTTGTGTATGATAATCTCGATGTATCACAATCAAAAAATCACGTACAAGATACCAGTCTTGCCTCAAAAGCAATTGGTCTTCCTCACTAAATTCATAAAAATGATACCCAAGAATCGGGAAATTCTTATATCCTTCAAGCTTTACTGTTACAGGTGATTTATACCAATAGTAAACCCAAAGCATGTGAGCCAGTTTGTGCCAAAAAATTGATGTTTCAAATTCTTCGTTCACAATAACAGGTATAGAAACAGCAGTGACACTAACAGGCTCCTTACATTCAAATATATATGGTGAATCTTTTTTCTTCGGTTTTACCATTCCCGTAGTTTTGATTTCAACAAGAACCCCATCAACAAGTATATCCGGGTCTTGCCTATTATCTCTTTTACAACCAAGAACAGACTCTTCTATTATAATGCCAGCTATGCCTTTTACTTTTTCGCATCCATCATGATGCTCGAAGAGTTTTGCCTTATCTACCTGCAACAAGGTTTTACCGACAGCAGCAGTAAGCAGGGTATCAACCTGTTTTCTCGTAAAAATCCTGCTTTTATCAATATTAAAACTCATAATACTGTCAATTTGCCTACAAAAGTAATAACTTTTCTGCGAAAGACAAAAGAAAGTACCGATTATTTTCAACCCACGGACTCCACCCGGTGCGAATTGAGCACATGCTCAAATCCGTGCAATCGGGTGGAGTCCGTGGTTAAAAAGAAAAACGGTGGGCGTTGTTGTCTGTGTTACAAGCTGAAAATGATGGGGACGCGATAGATGACGCGCACGTAATGGCCGTCGGCGATGCCCGGGGCCCACTTCGGCATTTTGCTAATCACACGCTTTGCCTCGTTGTCCAAAGCTGCATGCCCTGCCGACTTGTCTATGTCCACATTGGTTATCGAGCCGTCCTTTTCAACGATAAACTTCACGATGCTGCGTCCCGTAATATTGTGCTCTTCACAAATCGCCGGATATTTGACATTGTTCCTCAGAAAGGCCATCAGCGCTTGCACGCCCCCAGGATATTGCGGCATCAGCCATGCTACCTCTATTGCCTCGCCTGTAGGCTTCTGACCGCCACGGGGAATATTCATCTCTAACAGCTTATCCAGCGTCATGTTGTAGCGCTTGGCAAAGTCGGTCAGGGCTGCCGTTGCGCGGCTGTAGCCGCCCTCGTGCGACTGCTTCATCAGGCGAAGCCCGTCGTTATTGATTTAAAGTTGTCAGGGATTATAGGCATCCTTATGGTAGAAGTTCATGATGTCGTCGAGCATGCGCTTGGCTTCCACCGCAGGGCTGTCGGGGTCTAACTCGATGGCGCGGATGTAGCAGTTGATGGCCTCATGCCACTGCCCCTGCCGGCGATAGGCGTTGCCCTGCTGGTAGAGAGTAGCTGCCTCAGCAGCCTCAGCAGCCTCACCCCCGTCCCCTCTCGCGGAGGAGAGGGGAGTAGATACCTTATTATGCTCCGAAAGAGAGTCCTGCTTCATGATGATACCTTATCATACTCCGAAAGAGTGTTCTGTTCCATGATTAGTCATTTTACTCCCCTCTCCTCTGCGAGAGGGGCTGGGGGTGAGGCTCTTAAGCCTTGCTTGCTTTTAATGTGTTCAACATCAGCGAGCAGATGGTCATGGGTCCTACGCCGCCCGGCACGGGGGTGATGTAAGAGCACTTGGGCGCCACCTCGTCGAACTTCACGTCGCCACAGAGACGGAAGCCGCTCTTGCGCGTGCTGTCGGGCACACGGGTGGTGCCCACGTCAATGACTACGGCACCCTCCTTCACCATGTCGGCCGTCACGAAGTTGGGCTTGCCGATGGCGGCAATGATGATGTCGGCAGCGCGGCACTCCTCCTTCAACGTCTTCGAGCGCGAATGACACACGGTGACGGTGGCGTCGCCATACTGCTTCTGCATCATCAGCTGTGCCATGGGCTTGCCGACGATGTTGCTGCGACCGAGGACGACACACTTCTTGCCACTGGTCTCAATGCCATATCGCTGCAAGAGCGTCATGATGCCGAGCGGCGTGGCCGAGATGAAACACGGCAGACCGATGGCCATGCGCCCGACGTTGACAGGATGGAACCCGTCCACGTCCTTGCGGTAGTCGATGGCTTCGATGACTTTCTGCTCGTCGATGTGCTTCGGCAGCGGCAGCTGCACAATGAAGCCGTCCACGTCGTCGTCGCGGTTCAGCTTGTCCACACACTCCAGCAGCTCTTCCTCGGTGATGTTGTCCTCATAGCGGATGAGCGACGACTTGAAGCCGCACTGCTCGCAAGCCAGCACCTTGTTCTTTACGTATGTTTCCGAACCGCCGTCGTGCCCTACGAGCACAGCAGCCAGATGGGGGCGCTTGCCGCCCGCTGCCACAATCCGCTTCACCTCTTCGGCAATCTCGGCCTTGATCTGGGCAGCAGTAGCCTTGCCATCTATCAGGCCCACCCCCTGCCCCTCCCCAAGGGAGGGGGGATTGGTTACTCCTTCTGTTGTTTTAGTCATGCTGTATTTCTTTTCTTATTGATTCTAAAACATTATTTATATCACCAAGCACTTCCTCATTAGTAAAGCGAAGCACCTTGAATCCTTGCTTAGCCAACTCTTCCGTTCTTTCTGCGTCTCTTTGTGGCTGTTCTCCATCAAGATGATACCCTCCGTCTATTTCTACGACAAGACGTTCAGTAAGACTCACAAAATCAGGAATATAATCCAACAGAACGTGCTGACGTCTGAAATGAGTCCCCATTCTACCGCCTCGCAGGTATTCCCATAGTACCCGTTCTGCCTCGGTCGGATTATTTCTGTTATTTCTTGCAAACTCTTCTAACAGCGTATAGTTCGATGTTGCTGTCTGATACTTATGTCTCATCAGTTTACTTGACTACCCCTATTGGGCTACTATTGTTCTGCCTATGGACTATTTAAGCCCCCCTCCCTTGGGGAGGGGTTGGGGGTGGGCCTTCATCAGTGCAGCAAGTTTTCCTTTATCAGCTCCTGTCACCATGCGCATCATCTTGCGCGTCTGGTCAAACTGCTTCATCAGGCGGTTCACGTCCTCAATCTTCGTTCCGCTGCCGGCGGCAATGCGGCGGCGACGGCTCTGGTTGATGATGTCGGGGTTGGCACGCTCCTTCGGCGTCATGGAGTTGATGATGGCCTCAATGCCCTTGAAAGCGTTGTCGTCAATGTCAAGGTCCTTGATCTGCTTGCCCACACCGGGAATCATGCTGGCCAGGTCCTTGAGGTTACCCATCTTCTTAATCTGCTGTATCTGGGCATAGAAGTCGTTGAAGTCGAACTTGTTCTTGCGTATC
>JAFUSC010000126.1 GCA_017467705.1 Prevotella sp.
ATGTGTCGCTCGTCGTTCAATACATCAAAACCGCCTTGGTCGCCGTTGTCGGGAACGACCCAGCCATTGCCAGCGAACTTGAAGAGATATTGGTGGAAATAGCCGATGCGATTGTTGTTCGTCTTGTCTATCTGGCGGATGCACTCGGATTCAATTGTCTGCTGCATCGTCTGACCGTATATCTTGGCATCAAACGTGAGCTTAATGGGGTCGATAATATTCTTGTTGAACTCCTTCAAGTCGATGTTGCGGCGGTACTGTAGTACCGTTGCCTTCACGTGATTGTAAATGTCTTCATCCGAAATGAAGCCGAGATTATATTTCTTCATATCCTTGCTGTTTGAATTAAAACTCGGCCGCAAAGATACGGAAATTTTCCGAGAAAAACGAAACTTGGCCAATCTATTAACAAGATTTGCCAAGTTTCGATAGAATTTTTATTTGATGTCGTTTCTATGTTATGTCCTATCCACTCATTTGCGGTTTCGTTCTACATTTATATATTATACCGCCACGCCAGTCCGCCTCACTTGCGGAGAGATGGCCGCTTTAACAGAATCATGTCGCGGAACATCAGGCGGGTTTCCAGCGGGCCGTCCTTCTCAACGTCCCAGTTGCGGTACTGCATCTCCTGCTCAAGCGACGAGAAGAAAAGGTTGAGGCCGTTGCGCTGGTAGAAGTCCAGCAGGTGCGGCTCGTCGTAGGCATCGACAATGAGGTGGCGACAACCGGACTTGTTGTCGGGCGAAGTGAACCAATCCATAACAAAATCGATGATTTGCGGGCCAAGGTGGAACCCTTTATATTTTAGGTCAACGCCCAACTGAGCAAGCAGGATGGAGGGGTAATTGATAAGTCCCTTTTCATGGTGTACCTCTCGGCCAATCTTCTTCTGGCGGGCGTTGGGCAGGCGCTTGGTGAAGATGCTGGCATTGGCTACGGTGAAACCTGCCACGATTTCAGACGGGTTATCGGGCAGCACCCAATAGTAGGTCTTGCCAAAGAGTTCGTCCTGATAGTCCTGCGCCTCGTTATGGAAGAAATCATTGACAGACTTCCGACCGCAGTCGAAAGCCTGAATGTTCAGCCCAGGTGTTCCCTGAGGCAGAAAGTCGAGATCGTCGAGTATCATCTAACCCCAAGTTTACGTTGCAGTTCCAAAGAACGTTCCATGATTCTGTTAAATCTGTCCTCGCGCTCCTGACTCCACTCCGAACCCGCAAGGTGCTTGGCGTTGTACTCGCACTGCTCGATGAAGCGTTCTGCCACCTCACCCGTCAGCACAGGAATGTTTGTTACCGGTATTGCCATGATTCTGTCTCCTATAATTGATTTCGGCGACAAAGGTACGAAAAGTTTTTGAATTATTGTGCGTCTCTGCAATAAAAGTAATGAAATGCGGGCGAAGATGCATCGTTTTGGCCTTTGGCCTTACTCCTCCTTGCAAGGCATAGCCGATGCGAGCATCGCTCTGCGCTTGCTTCGTTCGTCGTTTGTCATCTTCGCCCGCTGATATGCTGTCAATACGCTGCTAAATATTCTTGAGGAACTTTGCGGGATTGCCGTCGAAGAGTTGCTCCTCCAGCGGGCGTGTGATGCAGAGCAGGTCGGCATAATAAGCCACGTCGCGCTGCTGGCGGCAGTCCTTTTGCACCAAAGAGAGGAAGCGCAGGAAGATGCGGGCGGCGTTCTCGCCTCGGCATAAGAATCAGTTTTTCGTAATGTCCCTCGGAGCAGCACGTGCTGTTTCCGCGGGCAGAACGCACCGTTTCGCGGTACAGTTCTATTTGTTTCCGACCGTCCACCTCGGGCGGCGCGATCGTCCACCGCCAGCTGCGCGATCGCGCAGCCCGAGGTGGACGATCCGAAACAGGCAGTATTGTACCGCAGAACCACGTCTTTTGCACCGCGAAACGGTGCGTTTCGCTCCGCAGAAACGGTGCGTTGTGGAAGTTAATACTTGATTCTGAAATAATCGAGAGCAGTCTTATATTGGTCTTGGGCTGTAAGGCAGGTGTCAGTCAGATAGCCGTTCGTGTGTCCCCACTCACGCAGGCCTCGGTAGTAGAACAGCTTTAGTTCGTCAGTGATGATGAAAGGAACGATGCCGTTGCATAAACACTCCTTGAACATCATGAGACGTCCCACCCGGCCATTGCCATCCTGAAAAGGATGGATGCGCTCAAAGCGTACGTGCAAGTCAAGTATGTCGGTGAATTGTCGTTCGCTGGTCAGGTAATCGGCTAACAGTTCCTCCATCCGCTCTCCCACAAGCTCAGGCGCGCAGGTCTCTTCTCCCCCCACTTCGTTGGGCAGACGCTTATAGTCGCCCACGGCGAACCAGTCTTTAAGACTATCCGATGTCCCCGTCTTCAGCACCCCGTGCAGTTGCTTGATGAAGTCGGTTGACAGTTCATCAGTGGCATGGTCGATGATCAGGTCAATACAGCGGAAGTGGTTGACGGTCTCAACGATGTCGTTCACGTTGATGGACTCCTGCGTCATGCCAATCGTATTGGTCTCAAAGATGTAGCGAGTCTGTTCGTGTGTCAACTTGCTGCCTTCTATGTGATTGGAGTTGTAGGTCAGGTCTATCTGGGTTTTGTGATAGATGCCGCCCTTCAGCCCCATCTGCTTCTGTTCGCGCAGTGCTGCTAACAATGCAGAAATGTTGTCGGTTGCCTCCATGTCTTCGTTACTTGTTCGCTATTCGCCTGCAAATATACGAAAAAAGTTTGAAGAAATAAAAATAAAAAAGCGCTTTTTTATTTTGTATTTCGCTCGATTTGCACTATCTTTGTAAGCAAAAAGAGAAGATAACCAAAACCCGAAGTTATGAAGAAACTTTTATTAGGTGATGAAGCCATTGCTCAGGGGGCGCTTGATGCGGGCCTGAGCGGGGTCTATGCCTATCCCGGCACACCCTCAACGGAGATTACAGAGTACATTCAGCTGTCGCCTCTGGCCAAGGAGCGCGGCGTGCACAGCCGGTGGTCGACCAACGAGAAGACGGCCATGGAGGCTGCCCTCGGCATGAGCTACATGGGGAAGCGCGCCATGGTCTGCATGAAGCACGTGGGACTGAACGTCTGTGCTGACCCGTTTGTGAACTCTGCCATGACAGGAACGAACGGCGGACTGGTGGTGCTCGTGGCCGACGACCCGTCGATGCACTCCAGTCAGGACGAACAGGACTCGCGTTTCTACGGAAAGTTTGCCATGGTGCCCACGTTGGAACCCAGCACGCAGCAGGAAGCCTACGACATGATGGCCTATGCCTTCGACATGTCGGAGCAGTTGCAGCTGCCGGTGCTGATGCGCGTGACCACACGCATGGCCCACTCCCGCGCCGAGGTGGAGCTGGTTGACGCTCCACGTCAGCAGAACGAACTGAACTACAACGCCAAAGCCTCTAACTGGGTGCTGCTGCCAGCCTTTGCGCGCAAGCGTAACGAGGTGGTGACAGGCCAACAGCCGCTGCTGGAGCAGAACGCGGTGGACAGTCCTTTTAATAAGTACGTAGACCATGAGCACCAGCAGCTTGGAGTGATTGCCAGTGGCATAGCTTATAATTACCTGATGGAGTGTTTTCCTGAGGGGTGTCCGTTCCCCGTGCTGAAGATTTCGCAGTATCCGTTGCCCCGGAAACTGGTGCGGCGCATGACCGACGACTGCGAGGAGGTGCTGATCTGTGAAGAGGGCCAGCCGTTCATTGAGGATCAGGTGCGCGGCGTCATGCCGGGCAATGCCGTCATCCGTGGCCGTCTGACGGGCCAGCTGCCCCGGACGGGTGAGCTGAACCCTGACCTGATCAAGCGTGCGCTGGGACTGCCCGTCGACGAGAACTACGCACCCTGCGAGGATGTGGCCCCGCGTCCGCCTGCACTCTGCCAAGGCTGCGGTCACCGCGACGTCTACACAGCGCTGAATCAGGTGCTGCTGAACTATCCCAATGCCCGCGTGTTCGGCGACATCGGCTGTTACACGCTCGGCTTCCTGCCTCCCTACAAGGCCATCCACTCGTGTGTTGACATGGGTGCCAGCATCACCATGGCCAAGGGTGCGGCTGATGCAGGCCAGTGGCCCGCCGTGGCCATCATCGGCGACTCCACGTTTACGCACTCAGGCATGACCGGCCTGCTGGATGCCGTGAACGAACAGGCTGACATCACGGTCATCATCAGCGACAACCTGACCACCGCCATGACGGGAGGTCAGGACTCTGCCGGCACCAATAAGTTCGAGGCCATCTGCCGAGGGTTGGGCGTCAGCGAAGAACATCTCAAGGTGGTGGTGCCTCTGCCTAAGAACATGCCGGAGATTACGCGCATCATCGAAGAGGAACTGAACTATCACGGCGTGAGTGTCATCATTCCGCGCCGCGAGTGCATGCAGACACTGCAGAGACACCTGAAGGCAAAGAAAGTTAATAGTTAGAAAAATGAAAAAGGACATCATACTTTGTGGAGTAGGGGGGCAAGGCATCCTCTCCATAGCAACCATCATCGGTGAAGCCGCCATGAACGATGGGCTTTACATCAAACAAGCCGAAGTACACGGCATGTCGCAGCGCGGCGGCGACGTCCAGTCGAACCTGCGACTGTCATCAAACCCCATACAGAGTGACCTGATTGCCTTGGGTGGTGCTGACGTCATCATCAGCATGGAGCCCATGGAGGCACTGCGTTACCTGCCGTTCCTCTCGAAAGACGGCTGGATCATCACCTCCAGCACACCGTTCGTCAACATTCCCAACTATCCCGACATGGAAGTCATCAAGGCTGACTTGCAGAAACTGCCCCACGTCATCATGCTCGACATTGAGCAGGCGGCGAAGGAGAACGGCGTGCCGCGTTCGGCCAACGTGATTCTGTTAGGTGCGGCCCAGCGCGCACTCGGCATTGAATACGCGAAGCTGGAAGACGCCATCCGCCGTGTCTTCGGTCGTAAGGGCGAGGCCGTCGTGGAGGCCAACATCAAGGCACTGGCCATCGGACGGGAGGAAAGTGCCCCCTAAGTTAGGGGACTACGGGGGGCTGAACAATAGCAGCCCTCAGTACCAATCAAAAAAAAGGAAAATATGAATAAAGCATGTTCATACCCCCAACCCCCTAACTTAGGGGGCTGGGAAACTCCCATCAAGCGAGAGATTATAGACGGACTCATCAGCGAGTTAGGCATCAAGGACTTCGCCAAGGCCACCATCCGTGAAGTGAAGCAGGTGGCAGCCAAGGCTGAGGCCGCCTCGGGCGTTGAGTTCATCAAGATGGAAATGGGTATTCCTGGCCTGCCTGCTGCACAGGTGGGCGTGGAGCACCAAGTGAAGGCATTGCAGGAAGGCATTGCCCACTCTTATCCCGACATACAGGGCGCCCCCGTGCTGAAGCAGGAAGCGTCGCGCTTCGTCAAGGCTTTCATCGGCATTGACATCGCGCCCGAAGGCTGCGTGCCCGTCTGTGGCAGTATGCAGGGCACGTTCGCGTCGTTCCTCACCTGTTCGCAGTGCAACCGCCAGAAGGACACCGTGCTCTTCATCGACCCCGGATTCCCCGTGCAGAAGATGCAGCTGCAGGTGATGGGCGTGAAATACGAGACGTTCGACGTCTACGACTACCGCGGCGAGCGGTTAGGGCCGAAGCTCGAAAGCTATCTCAGCAAGGGAAACATCTGCGCCATCGTCTACTCCAATCCCAATAACCCGTCGTGGATATGCCTGAACGAGGCTGAGCTGCGCACCATCGGCACGCTGGCCACGCAGTACGATGTCATTGTCATGGAAGACTTGGCCTACTTCGCCATGGACTTCCGCAAGGACCTGAGCCAGCCGTTTGCACCGCCTTATCAGGCCACCGTGGCCCGTTACACCGACAACTACATGCTGCTCATCTCGGGCAGCAAGGCGTTCAGCTACGCCGGCGAGCGCATTGGCGTGACGTGCATCAGCAACCAGCTGTTCCATCGTCACTTCGACGACCTGGCTCAGCGTTACGAAGGGTTGCCCTTCGGTCTGGTCTTCTCCACCCGCATGCTCTACGCCCTGTCCAGCGGCACTAGCCATTCGGCACAGTTCGCCATGGCTGCCATGCTCAAGGCCGCCTCTGACGGCACCTACGACTTCCGCCGTGAGGTGAGCGTCTACGGCGAACGGGCCCATAAGCTCAAGGAAATCTTCTTGCGTCATGGCTTCTACGTGGTCTACGACAAGGATCTGGATGAACCGATAGCCGACGGCTTCTACTTCACCATCGGCTATCCGGGCATGACCAGCGGTCAACTGGCCCGCGAACTGATGTACTACGGCGTGTCAGCCATCTGCCTCATCACCACCGGCTCGCATCAGGAGGGCCTGCGCGTCTGCACCTCGTTCATCAACGACAACCAGTACGCCCCGCTCGACGAGCGCATGGCCACGTTCGAGGAAAACAATCCGTCCACTCACCCTTTGCCGCTCAATCTTCTTCCTCGGCGAAGTTGATGTCTAACTTCCGGAAGCGGAACTCCTGTGTGTTCAGGTAGCGCACGTCATACATGTCCTTGGCCTTGACGGTGTAGAGGCGTTTCATCTTTAGGAACTCTTTTTCCACGTCCTCGCGTGTGGTGCCGTACATCACGATGCACACACGGTTGGGCATCTGAAGCTCGTCGGCCAGATAGTCCTTGAGCTGGTTGGAATAAATGGAACGCCCGTCCAGAAAACCGTTGCTGTCGTCAATCCATGCGCTGTCGACGGCATGAACATCGGTGAAGTAGACGATGGAGTCAGTGAACGATGCCGAGAAGCCGAACATATAAACCTGCGGCAGCTTGACATGCTTAGCCCATGCGTCAACGGTTCCCATGGCCAGCACAGCGGCAATGATCAGCGGTAAAATGTATTTTATCTTCATAATGCTTAATTTTGGAGTTAAAGGAGTTAAAGGAGTTATGGAGTTAAAGACGAATGTACCGTAGGGCATGATGCCTTTGGCGGCAGCAAATTCTTCATTCTTCACTCTTCATTCTTCATTTCTGTTACTGTCCCAAGTATGCTTTCAGCATCTTGTTCTGGGTGTTGCCGCGGAGCCGGCGGATGGCTTTTTCCTTGATCTGGCGCACACGTTCGCGCGTCAGACCGTACTTGTGGCCAATCTCTTCGAGCGTCATTTCCGGCTGGTCAATGCCGAAGAACGCCGTGATGACGTTGCGCTCGCGCTCGTTGAGCATCTTGAGCAGCGTCTTGATTTCTGCACGCAGCGACTCTCTCACCAGTTCACTGTCGGCGGTCGGCGCGTTGTCGTTCGGCAGAACGTCGAGCAGTGAGTTGTCCTCGCCGTCAAGGAAGGGGGCGTCAACCGACACGTGGCGGCCTGTCACCTTGATGGCTTCGTCAATCTTCTCCTCGGGCAGATTCGTCTTTTCTGATATCTCCTCGATGGACGGGCGCCGCTCGTTCTCCTGTTCGAACTTGCTCATGGCGCGATTGATCTTGTTCACCGAGCCCACCTGATTGAGCGGCAGGCGCACGATGCGGCTTTGCTCGGCAATGGCTTGCAGGATGCTCTGGCGTATCCACCACACGGCGTAGCTGATGAACTTGAAACCGCGCGTCTCGTCGAACTTCTCGGCTGCCTTGATGAGTCCCAGGTTGCCTTCGTTGATGAGATCGGCGAGCGTGAGCCCTTGGTTCTGGTATTGCTTGGCTACGGAGACAACGAAACGGAGGTTGGCTTTGGTCAGCCGCTCCAAGGCTTGTCTGTCACCTTTACGGATGCGCTGAGCCAGCTCTACCTCTTCGTCAACCGAGAGCAGTTCTTCTTTCCCGATTTCCTGTAGGTATTTGTCAAGTGACTCGCCTTCCCTGTTGGTAATAGACTTGGTGATTTTCAGTTGTCTCATGTTGATGGTAGCTCGATTTAGATTTTCTTGTTGCAGGATGCAAAAGTAAGGTATTTTTCTGGGATTGCCAAAAAAATACCTTACTTTTTTTTATGCATTAAGCATTAAGCATGATCTCAGTCCTGCAAGGGGATGGTGAAGTATGCCTTCTTGCCAGTGGGATAGATGCCCTGAACCCACAGCACGGGCTCCTTGCTTGTTGATGCTTTCTTCACTACTTTCTGCAGGTCTTCGATGGTCTTCATGTTCTCGTCGTTGACGCGCTGGATGATGAAGCCCTTGCTGATGCCGGCCTTCTTCAGCAGTCCGTTGTTCACCTTGGTCACTTCGAGGCCCACCGAGATGTTGAGCTGCTGCTTCTGCTGGTCGGTGATGGGACGGAAGTTGCCGCCGAGCACGTCAAGGTCCTGATTCTGCACCACGCGGGTGTTGCCCTGCTCGTTCTTCAGCGTGACGGTCTCTGTCTTCTTTTTCTTGTTGTGCAGATACGTGATGGTCATCTTGTCGCCCGGGCGCTTGCGTGCCACAACCTCTTGCAGTTCGGCAAACTTCGTAATCTTGTGGCCGTCGGCCTCAATGAGCACGTCGCCCGTGGTGATGCCGGCGTCAGCTGCTGCACCGCCTTCCATGACTTCGCCTACATAGATTCCCTCCATGGTGCCAAGGTCTACCTCGCGGTCCTGAGCCTTCATCTGGTCTACGTAGTTCTTCACGTCCTGACCCTTGATGCCTACGAAGGCGCGCTGCACGGTGCCGTACTGCTTCAGGTCGGCCACCACTTTGTTCATGATGGTGGTGGGAATGGCGAAGCCGTAACCGATGTTAGAGCCCGTCTGTGAATAGAGCATGGCGTTGATGCCGATGAGCTCGCCGCGTGTGTTCACCAGTGCGCCGCCTGAGTTACCCTGATTGATGGCTGCGTCGGTCTGGATGAAGCTCTCCACGCTGTTGGCGCCCAGTGAGCGGGCCTTGGCGCTGACGATGCCGGCGGTCACGGTGTTGTTCAGTCCGAGCGGGTTACCCACGGCCAGCACCCATTCGCCTACGCGCAGGTCGTCGCTGTTGGCAATGACAATGGCGGGCAGGTTCTTGCTCTCAATCTTGATGAGGGCGAGGTCGGTGGTCTCGTCGGTGCCGATGATGCGTGCCGAGAACTCGCGGTTGTCGTTCAGTGTGACGGTCAGCTCGTCGGCACCGGCCACCACGTGGTTGTTGGTGACGATGAATCCGTCAGACGAGATGATGACACCTGAGCCGGTAGCCTCTTTCTTCGGAGTCTGAATCTTGCGCTGGCCGCCTTGACCGCGTCCGAAGAATCCGCCGAACGGATCAAAGAAGTCGCTGAACGGGTCGCTCTCTACGTCGATGGTCTGGATGCGGCTGTTCTGTACGTATTTGATATGCACGACTGACGGCAGTGCCTTTTCTGCTGCATAGGTGAGGTCAACAGGCTGACCTGCGGGTGTGCTTTGCTCAATCTGAGTAGCGGTTGCCGATGTGGCAGCACCTGCCTTGTTGAAGGCGGCTACTGAGAAGACGAAGGCTACCAGTGCCAATGACGGAGCCACGTAATTGAAGATTTTTTTCATCTTTTCCATTTTCATTTCTGTTTTTATGTTTTGAACTTATTGATGCGTTATGCTGAATAACTGTGTGCAAAATTAGGCGCAAAAAATGTTAAACTGACAATTTGGCATGCATATTTGTCTTGATTTAACACTTTGCTGTCACTGCTTAACGGCTGTTTGCGCTTCGGCAGCTGATTTTTAGAGAAGTTAAAGATTGGAGGTTTGAGGTTTGAGATTTGAGATTTGAGGTTTGAGATTTGAGATTTGAGGTTTGAGATTGGAGGTTTGAGATTTAACTCTTCCTCAGTTCCCAGAACGCAACGGCGGCAGCGGCGGCCACGTTGAGCGAATCGACGCCGTGCTGCATGGGGATGCGCACCACGTAATCAGCATCAGCAATCACCTGACGGGGCAGCCCGTCGCCCTCGGTTCCCATGACGATGGCCAGCCGCGGTTCGTTGCGCAGCCGTGGGTCGTCCAGCGTCACGCTGTCGTGGGTGAGTGCCATTGCCGCTGTTCGCATGCCGTACTGGTGCAACTGCGTCAGGTCGCCGTCCATGAAGGTCCACGGAACGAGGAACACGGTGCCCATGGACACGCGCACGGCCCGACGATTGAGCGGGTCGCAGGCGTCGCGCGTCAGCAGCACGCCGTCAATGCCTAAGGCTGCTGCCGAGCGGAAGATGGCGCCGATGTTCGTCGTGTCAGTCACGCCGTTGATGACCACCACGCGCCGGGCGTCGCGGCAAATTGCTTCGACGGTGGACAGCACGGGGCGCTTCATGGCGCAGAGCACGCCGCGCGTCAGCGTGTAGCCCGTCAGTTCGGCCAGCAGTTCGCGGGCACCTATATATATAGGTATGTCGCCGCAGCGCTCCACGATGTCGGCAGCGTCGCCCCTGATGTGCTTCTCCTCGCAGAGCAGCGCCACGGGCTGCAGCCCGGCACCCAGTGCGGTGCGTATCACCTTCGGGCTTTCGGCAATGAAAAAGCCCTCGGCTGTTTCCCTGTTCATGCGCAGCTGCGCTTCAGTTAGTCGGCTGAACAGCGAAACACCCGGGGCGGTGAGGGAGTCGATGCGTATAAGCATTTATTAGCTCTGCCTGTTGATTTTCTGCTTGATCTTGTCCACGTAGGCATCAATGGTGGCCACGGCTACGATGTTGACCACGTCGCGCACGGAAGCACCGAAGTCAATGAAGTGGATGGGCTTGTTCAGTCCCATCTGAATCGGGCCGATGATCTCAACGTCGGTGTTCAGCATCTGTAACATCTTGTAGCTGGAACGTGCCGACGTCAGGTTGGGGAACACCAGCGTGTTGACGTCCTTGTCGAAGACGCGCGTGAACGGATACTGCTCGTCGCGCAGCTCACGGTCGAGCGCGAAGCCCAGCTGCATCTCGCCGTCGATGGCCAAGTCGGGATACAGCTGCTGCATCTGCTCCACGGCGTGCTTCACCTTCAGCGCTCCGTCGCTCTGCGAGGAGCCGAAGTTGGAGTGGCTCACCATGGCCACGACGGGCTTCTCGTTGAAGAAGCGTACGCTCGTGGCTGCCAGTTTGGCTATGTCGACCAGCGTCTCGCTGTCGGGGTTCTCGTTCACCAGCGTGTCGGCCAGATAGAGCGTGCCCTTGGGCGAGTTGATGATGTGCATGGCGCCGAAGTGCTTGTACTCGGGACGTATGCCGATGACCTCGTTGACCACCTTGATGGTGTTCGAGTATTTAGTGTAGAGTCCGGTGATGAACGCATCGGCTTCGCCTGTCTCCACCATCATCATGCCGAAGTAGTTGCGCTCAAACATCTTGTCGTTGGCTTCCTGATAGGTGTAGCCCTCGCGCTGGCGCTTCTCGGTCAGTATGCGGGCGTAACGCTCACGGCGCTCCTGCTCGCTGGGATGGCGCAGATTGACAATCTCAATGCCCTCCAGACTCAGGTCAAGGCTCTTGGCCATCTTCTCAATCACCTCGTCGTTGCCTAACAGCACGGGCTGGCAGATGCCTTCGGCCTTGGCCTGCACGGCGGCCTTGAGCATCGTCGGGTGCACCGCCTCGGCAAACACCACGCGCTGCGGGTGGGCGGCTGCCGTGGCGTAGAGCTTCTGCGTCAGCTTCGTCTCCTGACCCAGCAGCACTGACAGTGAGTCCTTATACTGTTCCCAGTCGGTAATCTGCTTGCGGGCCACGCCGCTCTCCATGGCGGCCTTGGCCACGGCTGCCGACACTTCGCTGATGAGTCGCGGGTCGACGGGCTTCGGAATGAAGTAGTCACGTCCGAAGCGCAGGTTGTTCACCTTGTAGACGTCGTTCACCACGTCGGGCACCGGCTGCTTGGCCAGGTCGGCAATGGCGTGCACGGCGGCCAGCTTCATCTCCTCATTGATGGCTGTGGCGTGCACGTCGAGCGCACCGCGGAAGATGTAGGGGAAGCCGATGACGTTGTTGATCTGGTTCGGATAGTCCGTGCGGCCGGTCGACATCAGCGTGTCGGGGCGTGCCTCCATGGCGTCCTCGTACCTGATTTCCGGCACGGGGTTGGCCAGTGCGAAGATGATGGGGTCCTTGGCCATGGTCTTCACCATGTCCTTGGTGAGCACGTTGCCCTTCGACAGGCCCACGAACACGTCGGCACCGTTGACCGCCTCGGCCAGCGTGTGCACGTCGCGGCGGTCGGTGGCGAAGAAGCGCTTCTGGTCGTTCAGCCCTTCGCGGTCGCTGGTGATGACGCCCTTCGAGTCGAGCATCAGGATGTTCTCCTTCTGTGCACCCAGCGCCATGTAGAGCTTCGTGCACGAGATGGCAGCAGCGCCGGCGCCGTTGACCACAATCTTCACCTTGCTGATGTCCTTGCCGTTCACCTCCAGCGCGTTCTTCAGTCCGGCGGCGCTGATGATGGCCGTGCCGTGCTGGTCGTCGTGCATCACGGGAATGTCGAGCGTGCGCTTCAGACGGTCTTCTATGTAGAAGCACTCAGGTGCCTTGATGTCCTCTAAGTTGATGCCGCCGAACGTCGGGGCAATCTTCTCCACGGCCTCGCAGAACTTCTCGGGGTCCTTCTCGTCCACCTCAATGTCGAACACGTCGATGCCGCCGTAAATCTTGAACAGCAGCCCCTTGCCTTCCATGACGGGCTTGCCGCTCATGGCACCGATGTCGCCCAGACCCAGCACCGCCGTGCCGTTAGAGATGACGGCCACCAGATTGCCTTTGTCCGTGTAGCGGTACACGTCGTCAGGGTTTTCCTGAATTTCCAGGCACGGATAAGCCACGCCCGGTGAGTAAGCCAGCGAGAGGTCAGTCTGTGTGCGATAAGCCTTGGTGGGCTTCACTTCAATTTTTCCCGGCCGTCCCTGCTCGTGATAGGCGAGGGCAGCCTCTTTCGAAATCTTTACCATTGTTATTCTCAGTTTGTGTTGTCAGTCTGTCTATTCCGTACGCGAAGT
Source organism: Prevotella sp. (assembly GCA_017467705.1). Classification (GTDB taxonomy): domain Bacteria; phylum Bacteroidota; class Bacteroidia; order Bacteroidales; family Bacteroidaceae; genus Prevotella. Next base: position 12,886 of record JAFUSC010000126.1, read on the forward strand.
TACGGAAATTTTGTTTCGGACGCGAAGTTACGTAAAAAACGAGTAACCGCCAAAGATAGGCACGCATTTTTATGTTTTTTTATTGTCAAAGTGCCTCTCTTTAATGGACATAATGCCGTCTCTCGCTTGTCAAAGCACTTTAATTCATTTGTAATATAGTCTATATTGCATTGTAATATAGTCTATATTGCATTGTAATATAGTCTATTTTACGTTGTAATTTAATCTATTTTACATTGTAATATAGTCTATATTACAAATCAATATAAGCTATATGACAAACTTATGGAGGCTCATTGCCCATTGAATATCAGCACATTGTCAGACGAAGAGCGTCTGTTTGCCAATCGTGCAAAGGCGTTTTTTAATAAAAGATAGTTAAAAGTAGCAGACTTATGGCGCCAACTGTTGCAGTTTCAAACAAAAATAGTTATCTTTGCGGAGCAATAAGCAAACCATGGAACTGAATATAAACTATAATGCTGACTGCATAGAGGTGATGAAGACGTTGTCCGCTGAGAGCATCGACCTCGTCATTGCCGACCCGCCTTATTGGAAAGTGGTGGGCGAAAAGTGGGATTACGTCTGGCGCACGGAAGAGGAGTACATCAGCTGGACCTTGCAATGGATGACAGAAGCTTCACGTGTGCTGCGGCTGGGAGGCAGCTTCTATTGTTTCGGCTATTTCCGCACGTTGGCTAAGTTGGTTCCTCATCTGGAGTCGATGGGGTTGGAACTGCGACAGCAGATCATCATAGACAAAGGCATGAAGTCAGTAAGCGGTCGCGCAACGAAGAACTACAAGATGTTTCCGAACGTGACGGAGAGCATCCTGTTCATCATCAAGGACAACAAGAAGTTCATCAAGCCGTTCCTGAAAAGCCGCCAAGAGGCTTTGGGACTGACCGCCAAGCAAATCAATGAGCGGTTGGGCGTGAAGTCTAACGGGGGTGGCATGTGGAGCATCTACACAGGCAAGAACATCTGTGAGCAGTTCCCGACAGAGGAATCATGGAACAAGCTGTCGCAGGTGTTGGAGTTTGACCTTCCCTATGCCAGATTGTCACAGACGTTTAATCCCCAGATGGGCTTCACGGATGTGTGGACTGATATTGACTTTTACAGCGAACAGCGCTATCACCCGACGCAAAAGCCGCTGAAGCTTATACGTAGGCTGGTCAGTGCCAGCAGCAATAAAGGCGACACCGTGCTTGACCCGTTTGCCGGAGCGGGGTCTACGCAAATCAGCTGTGTGCAGCTGGAGCGCAATTACATTGGTATTGAGCTGGAAAAAGAGTATTACGACATTGCCGAACGGCGGTTGGCCGAGGAGCGGCGGTTTATGTTCTATGATATTGGGTAGCTTGTGTGACAGAGACAATGTCACGCAGCGGAATCAGGTTCCTCAGTTCCTCGTTGATGAAGGGCAGCTCCTTAGCTTTGTCCTCTGTGCTCATTTTTATCAGTGCTTCTTTTGCCGTTTCCTGATGCACCAACAGCGGTTTGATGCTGTTGAAGTCAGCCGTGTTGAGCAGAGTTTCCCATTCACCTTTTTTTAAAAGACTTGTCGGCATGGGTTCCGTTTCCATTCGGCTGTCACGCTCTGCCGTCGGGTCAATAAACTTTGTGATGCCAATCTTGGCTGTGTTGTCAATATCGCTGATGATGCACTCAAAGGTCTTGATGGGGTTACACTTGTAGAACTGAAAGCTCCAAGGGTGCAGATTCATCGGGTTTGTCTTCTGCCCGTTGTCAGCTTTAGGACGGTAGATGTTTCGATAGTGATTGCTGATAAGTTCACCAAACACCTTCATGCGATTCTCTGTGGGATAGATTTCGAAGACGCTGATGCGCACGTCGTTGAAATTGTTTTCATAAAAACGGGGATAGTCCATCAATATGAGGACAACACGGTTAAGCTGTAAATACTGGTTCAGCTCATCCTCACTCCGTACAGAGAAAAGCCACTTGCTGTCATCCTTGCGTGTGATGTCCGTACTACCGCATTTGCTGCATTTCGTTTCAAACCTCAGCACACGTCCACCACAGTCATTACACTTGTCTGCCTGGTCGACCTTGTTACATGACTTGACCTCAGAACCGTCAGCGAGATCGTCGCCACGCGCGCCACTTCCTGTGCCCTTGACACCGGTAATCAGTGATGCCAGATGCTGGCCAATGTAGCCTATCTTGGCAGCAGGCGTCTGGTTGGTGATACGTGCCCAAGTGCTTAAGAGGTGTTTGGGCGTAATGATAATCTCATTAAGAAACTGCTCCACCAAGGCAGCATTGTTGATGATGGTGATTTTTGAACTATCGGGAAGCATATTGCAGTAATTGATAAGGTTCAACACCCAGCCCCTTGGCCAGCTTGAAAATAGTGCAGATGTTGACTTTCTTTTCGCCACGCTCAATGGCACCGATGTATGCCCGGTGTATGTCGCACTTGTATGCAAGTTCCATCTGCGTCATTCCCTTACGTTTCCGCAAGGCAGAAATGTGCTTGCCGAAGTCGATGGTTATGTTGTCATCAATGTTGTTCATGCTGCAAAATTACGAAATAGTCGACAAACGGGAAACTATTTAAAAGTAGCATGAGAAACACTTCGCCGTTATTTTTAATTAAAAAAGCATAATTAGGACGAATAGGGCATGCTATTCATCCATGTGATTCAAGAAATTCATTGTTCGAGGCTGCGGACGACGCGGCAGGGATTGCCGACGGCGATGGTGCCGGAGGGGATGTCGCGCACGACGACGGAGCCGGCACCGATGGTGACGTTGTCGCCGATGGTGACGCCGGGCAGGATGGTGACGCTGCCGCCTATCCACACGTTGTGGCCGATGGTGACGGGCAACGCCCACTCACGGCGGCTGTTGCGCTCCACGGGGTCGGTGCTGTGGCACGCGGTGTAGATGCTCACGTTGGGACCAATGAAACAGTCGTCGCCGATGGTGACGCGCGCCTCGTCGAGCACAGTGAAGTTGAAGTTGGCAAAGAAACGCCGCCCGATGCTGATCTGGCTGCCGTAGTCGCAGCGGAAGGGCTGGTTGATGATAAACGCATCGTCAGCCACGTGGCCGAAGAGCTGACGGATGATTGCACGCATGCGCTCCATCTGCGTGGGCAGCAGGGTGTTGAACTCATGGAGTGCGACTCGCGTGTCCATCAGTTCGGCTATCAGTTGTTCGTCTGCGGCATCGTAGACCTGGCCGCTCAGCATTTTCTCCTTTTCTGTCATGGTTCTTTTTCTTCTGGGTGAGCTTCAACCTAAATCGGTCTAATGACCGTTCTGGGTTCAACGAATCGTAAAAACATCCCGAATAACCGTGAGCTATTCGGGATGCCGTTATCTGTTAAGCCGAGCTTACACATGATTGTCATCATTGTGTAACCTTGGCTTCGCCGAGCTTACACGATGCCCTGACTCATCATGGCACTGGCAACCTTCATGAAGCCGGCCACGTTAGCACCCTTGACGTAGTTGATGTAACCGTCGGCCTCGGTGCCGTACTTGACGCAGTTTTCGTGAATGTCGTTCATGATGCGCTTCAGGTAGTCGTCAACCTCCTTGGCCGTCCAGCTGAGACGCTCGGAGTTCTGCGACATCTCAAGTCCGCTGACGCTCACGCCACCGGCGTTGCTGGCCTTACCCGGAGAGTAGAGCAGCTTGGCGTTCTGGAAAATCTTGATGGCATCGGGCAGGGTAGGCATGTTGGCACCTTCTGCGACGGCAATGACGCCGTTGTCGACCAGTGCCTGTGCTTCCTCGGCGTTGATCTCGTTCTGCGTGGCACAAGGCAGTGCAATGTCGGCCTTCTCGTGCCAAGGACGTGCACCAGCGACATACTTGGCCGTGGGATATTCCTCTACGTACTCCTTGATGCGGCCGCGCTCAATGTTCTTCAGCTCCATGATGTAGTCGAGCTTCTCGCGGTCAATGCCGTCGGGGTCGTAGATGTAACCGTCAGAGTCGGACATGGTGAGCACCGTTGCACCCAGCTGCAAGCACTTCTCAGCGGCATACTGTGCCACGTTGCCAGCACCGGAGATGAGCACCTTCTTGCCTGCGAGCTCAATGCCGCGCGTGGCGAGCATGGAGGTGAGGAAGTAAACGGTGCCGTAGCCCGTTGCCTCGGGACGAATGAGTGAGCCGCCGAAGGGGATGCCCTTACCGGTGAGCACGCCCTGGAACTGGTGTGTGAGCTTCTTGTACTGTCCGAACAGGTAGCCGACCTCACGTCCGCCTACGCCGATGTCGCCTGCGGGCACGTCCTCATCAGGACCGATGACGCGATAGAGCTCGTTCATGAAAGCCTGACAGAAGCGCATCACCTCAGCGTCGCTCTTGCCGCGGGGTGAGAAGTCGGAGCCACCCTTGGCGCCGCCCATGGGCAGCGTGGTGAGTGAATTTTTGAATGTCTGCTCAAATGCGAGGAACTTCAGGATGCCGAGGTTCACTGACTTGTGGTAACGCAATCCGCCTTTGTACGGGCCAATGGCGTTGTTGTGCTGGATGCGGTAACCCATGTTGGTCTGCACCTTGCCCTGGTCGTCAACCCATGTCACGCGGAACTCAAGCACGCGGTCGGGTATGCAGAGGCGCTCAATGAGGTTGGCCTTCTCAAACTCGGGGTGCTTGTTGTACTCTTCCTCAATCGTGGGAAGTACCTGACTAACGGCCTGGATGTACTCCGGCTCATTCGGGAAACGCTGTTTCAGTTCTTCAACAATTTTAGCTGCATTCATAATCTTTTACCTTTTAAAGTTGTTATTATTTTTAATTTGTTTGCGTTGGCTTATCGTTTTCGGTTGCAAAATTATAGTAAAAATCGCAAACCGCAAACAAATTGTCAACTTTTTTGACGTAAACGATTACTTTTTGTAACTTAATTGACGTAAATCAAGGAAAAGTGAATGGAGGGGAGTGGAGAGAGGGGAGTGGAGAGAGGAGAGTGGAGAGTGGAGAGAATGAAGAATGAAAAATGAGGAATGAAGAATGAAGAATTTGCTGCCGCCCTTGGGACTATATTCACTTTCCCAACTTCGGCGGCAGCAAATTCTTCATTCTTCATTCCTCATTCTTCATTTATTTATAAAGGTATCGCTTGATGCTCTTCTTGGGTGTCTTCTCGAATTCCGTCTCGCGGATTTCTATGTCGGAGAGCTTGGCGTAGGCGGGCAGCAGCAGGTTGAGCTGTGTGCGGTTCTGGTCCATGACGCCGCGAATGTCGTCGGCATTGAAGCCCATCTTCTTGGCTTCGTCGTAGTCAGGATAGACAATGGCCACGAGCTTTTCTGCACGTTGCACGACGACGCTTTCGACGACGAGTGCCATGGAGTTGACTTTGTCCTCTATCTCCTCGGGATAGATGTTCTGACCGTTGGAGCCGAGCAGCATGTTCTTGGAGCGGCCCTTGATGAAGACGTTGCCCAGCTCGTCCATGGTGCCTAAGTCGCCGGTGTGGTACCAGCCGTCGGCGTCGATGGTCTGACGTGTCACCTCCTCGTTCTTGTAGTAGCCTAACATGACGTTGAGGCCGCGCGTAAGTATCTCGCCGGGAATGAGGCGCGGGTCAGGCGAGTCAATCTTCACTTCCATGTGGCGTGCGGCACGTCCGCATGAGCCGGGCACGAAGGTGTGCCAGTCAGCGTAGCAGATGATGGGTGCGCACTCCGTGGCGCCGTAGCCGACGGTGTAGGGGAAGTTGATGCGGTGCAGGAACTGCTCCACCTCCTGATTGAACGCGGCGCCGCCGATGATGACCTCGTAGAACTGGCCTCCGAAAGCGCTGACCACCTGTTCGCAGATTTTCTCGTACACCTTGGTGTTGATGACGGGCATCTGCATGAGCAGGCGCATGCGGTTGTTCTGTATCTTGGGGAATACTTTTTTGCGGATAATCTTCTCGATGACCAGCGGCACGGCAATGATGATGATGGGCTTGATGCTGGCAAAGGCTTCGGCGATGATGGCCGGTGACGGTATGCGG
>JAFUSC010000011.1 GCA_017467705.1 Prevotella sp.
AAACAGTGTTCAAGCTATGAAAGTCACGTTCAAGGAATGGACAGCCCTGCTGATGCTCATCGCGGGCACGGGGCTCAGCGTGGCGGGGTTCTGTACGCCACCACTCGGCGAAATCAGCGACTCGGTGCTGTGGTTCTTCGCACAATGCCTGCTCTACGCAGGCGCAGCACTGGGCGTTGACATCATCATCGACCGCAAAATCAACAACAAGGACGGCAACCGCAAATGAGCGGCTGCCGTTTTTTTCTACATTTCTACATTTCTACATTCTACATTAAGCGATTTTCGTTTCGCTTGTTCAGACCCCCACCCCCCTAACTTAGGGGGCAATAAACACAATAATATGGAACAGAAACGTTATGTAGTAGGGCTCGGCGAGGCCCTGTGGGACGTACTTCCCGAAGGAAAGAAACTGGGCGGCGCACCTGCCAACTTCGCTTACCATGCCGGACAGTTCTTAGGCAGCGACAACACCATCGCCATCAGCGCACTGGGTGAGGACAAACTGGCCGAAGAGACCATTGAGGCTCTCAAGGAGCACAACCTGAACTACCTGATGCCGCGCGTACCCTACCCGACGGGCACGGTGCAGGTGCAGCTTGACGAACAGGGCATACCCACCTACGACATCAAGGAGAACGTGGCGTGGGACAACATTCCCTTCACACCCGAGATTGAGGAGATAGCCGCCAACTGCCGCGCCGTCTGTTTCGGCTCACTGGCACAGCGCAACGTCGTCAGCCGCGAGAACATACACCGCTTCCTCGACCTGACGCCGCAGGACTGCGTCAAGATATTCGACATCAACCTGCGCCAGCAGTTCTACAGCAAGGAGATCATTCAGGAAAGCATGCGACGCTGCAACATCCTGAAGATTAACGACGAGGAACTGGTGCTCATCGGCCGCATGTTCGGCTATCCGGGACTCGACATCGAGAACAAGTGCTGGCTCATCTTGGGCAAGTACAATCTGGACATGCTGGTGCTGACGTGCGGCACCAACGGCTCTTACGTCTTCACGCCGGGTCAGATGTCATTTCAAGAGACACCGAAGGTGCAGGTGGCTGACACCGTGGGCGCCGGCGACTCGTTCACGGGCTCTTTCTGTGCTGCCATCCTGAGCGGCAAGCCCGTGCCTGAAGCACACCGTCTGGCCGTGGAGGTCAGTGCCTTCGTCTGCACGCAGAACGGTGCCATGCCGACGCTGACACCGGAGCTGCTGGCACGGACGAAGTGAAATTTTCAAACTGCCTATTATAAGTAATGGAACACAAAGACACGAAGAAAAAGAGAAGCAATTACTTATAATTTCCTGATAGGGGAGTCCACAAAGGAAAGAGCTGCAGCCGCAGCTCTTCTTTGTGCACTTCCGTCAAAGGGATAACAAGCAATAATGTCTTTGTTCCTTTGTGACTTTGTGTTTTGTTTGAGATAAGAAGAAAATTGCAAATAAATTTGCATTTTCGCTCGGTTTGCACTACCTTTGAGACTTCGTCTCTTAGGTAGGCTGCACCTCGGAAATGAAAATAAATACAAATTTATTTTGCATTTCGCTCGGTTTGCACTACCTTTGCAGGCAGAAGCAAAGTTACCAATAACATGAGACGAGCAAAACTACTGACATTACTGACCCTGCTGTTATGCACAGCCACAGCCCGCGCACAGCACTCAAATCTCACATCTCAAACCTCAAATCTCAAATCACAGCCCTCCGCCGTCATCCTCGGTGGTGAACTCAGCAACTCGGCTGCCACGAGCGTAGACGACATTGACGAGGTGATGCCCCGCATGAAGGCGCTGGGGCTGAACACGGTGCTGGTGCCGGCCTACTGGGAGTTTCTGGAGCCCGAGGAGGGCCAGTTTGACTACACACTCATTGACCGCACCATCAGCAAGGCACGCGAAAACGACCTGAAGGTCATCTTCCTGTGGTTCGGTGCGTGGAAGAACTCCATGTCGTGCTACGCCCCGCTGTGGTTCAAGCAGGACACGCGCCGTTTCCCCCGTGCCTGCACCGCCACAGGCAAGCCGCTGGAGATAGCCTCCGCCTTCAGCGACGAGGTGTTCAAGGCTGACAACCGCGCCTTTGAAGCACTGATGCGCCGCATTGCCGAACGGGGCAAGGATGTGGTGGTGATGGTGCAGGTGGAAAACGAAATCGGCATGCTGGAAGATGCCCGCGACCACTCGCCGTTGGCTGAAAAGGCTTACAAGAGGGGCGTCCCCGCAGAGCTGCTCACCTATCTGACTGAACACGAGGCCCAGCTTCACCCGTGGCTGAAACAGCGCCTCACGTTGCCCAAGCCCCAGCCGCGCGGCCAACGCCGCACAGGACCCAAACCGACGTGGGAGAGTCTGGCGGCATGGAACAAAATCTTCGGCAACGACATTTTCACCGACGAGATTTTCATGGCTTACTATTATGCCGTCTACGTAGAGAAATTGTGTAAAACTGCCCATTCCATCGATGCAGACATGCCGCTTTACGTAAACGCAGCCATGAACTCTCGCGGTCGCCAGCCCGGCCAATATCCCAGTGCCGGACCGCTGGCACACCTCATCGACCTGTGGCAGGCAGGCGCACCGAGTCTGCTGCTGCTGGCTCCCGACATCTATGACACGGGCTTCAAGGGCTGGGCTGCACAGTATGCACTGCCGAGCGTGGAAGCTCCGCAAACCCACAACCGCCTGTTCATTCCCGAAAGCCGCTGCTGCGAAAACAGCGGTGTGCGTGCCCTTTACGCCTTCGGTGAGCATCAGGCACTCGGTTTCTCACCCTTCGCCATCGACCAAGCCAGTCCCCGAGAGACAGAAAGTGTCACGAAGGCGTATGAGCTGATCGGCAGCCTCAACCCCGTCCTCACGCGTCGGGGTGTGGCCTCATGGGGCCTGCTCTTCGACCAGCAAGACAAAGAGCGCATCATTGAGGATGACGGCCTCGCCATCACCTGCCGCCATTACTTCACCCTGCCGTGGGATGCACGTGCGACGGACGGAAGCACGTGGCCCGAAGGCGGCGCCATGCTCATCAAACTGGCACGGAACGAATATCTGTTAGCCGGCAGCGGCGTCGTGGTGGAGTTCAAGACCAAGAGCGAGAAGCAGCAGGAACAACAGGTGACGCTGGGCGAAGACGGGTTTGTGCAGGGACAACCCACCCCAACCCCTCCCCAAGGGAGGGGCTTAGATGGCTCAAGTAATCAAGCCACTCCCCAAGGGAGGGTTTGGAGTGGGCTGCGCTGTGGCATCGGTTCGGTGGACGAGGTTCAGATTCAGCAGGACGGCACGTTCAAGTATCTGCGCCGTCACAACGGCGACCAAGACCATCAGGGCCGCCATGCACGCATTGCCGTCGGCGAATGGAAAGCGCTGCACATCAAGCTGTACCAATATTAACACCCTCACGCGCGCGTATATATATAAGTACGTGCGCGCGTATACCCCTCGCTCGCTGCGAGCGCTCGGCTTTGCCGCTTTGCTTGCAAAGAACTGCCGATTCTCGTCACGAGAACTGGCGATTCTCAACGCGAGAACTGCCGATTCCCGACGCGAGAACTGGCGGTTTACAAAACGATAACTGCAAATGAAACAAATTGAAACGGCCATGAAACATCCACTAACCGCTGTTTTGTGAAGAATAGCTATCTTTGCAGCGGATTTTACCTTCTTTGAAGGCCGGTACGTCGGGAGACGATACCCCATACACATGTAACAATTCTTTCTAACAATAACTAACAAAATTAACTGTATGAATTGCACAAGTAAAGTTCTAAAAAGAGCCCTTTGGGTACTGATGCTGACATTACTGATTCCTGTAGGAACCTATGCCCAGCAGAAAGTCACCATCAAGGGAACTGTGAGCGCAGCTGACGGTCCCGTCATCGGCGCAACTGTGAAAGTGAAAGGTGCTCAAGGCGGTGTTGTCACCAACATCGACGGTGAGTACTCCATTCAGACATCTGTAGGCCAGACCTTGACTTTCAGCTACATCGGCTACGAGACCAAGGAAGTGAAGGTGGGCACACAGACGACGATTGACGTCTATCTGGACGAAGACAGCTCCACGCTTGAGGAAGTCGTGGTGGTGGGTTACGGCACCATGCGTAAGGCCGACCTGACCGGTGCCGTCACGCAGGTGGACGAAAAAGCGTTCCAGAAGACCGTCACGACCAGCATCGACCAAGTGCTGCAAGGTCGTGCCGCCGGTGTTCAGATTCAGGCCAACACGGGTACGCCCGGTGGTTCGAGCACCATCCGCATCCGCGGTACCAACTCACTGAACGCCACCTCACAACCCATCTTCGTCATTGACGGTGTCATCATCGACTCCGACGGCGGCGACAACGGTAACACCAACCCGCTGGCAGCCATCAACCCGAGCGACATCGTGACGATGGACATCCTGAAGGATGCTTCGGCAACGGCTATCTACGGTTCGCGCGCATCTAACGGTGTCATCATGATCACCACCAAGCGCGGTAAGGCCGGCGAAGCCACCATCACCTACGACGGCTACGTGGGCTGGCAGCAGATGCCCAAGAAGCTCGACGTGCTCAACCTGCAACAGTATGCTGAGCACTACAACGACATCGCCGATGCACAGATCAGAACCCACTCAGGCACGTTCCTGCGCCCCGAACTGTTAGGCGCCGGCACCGACTGGCAAGATGAGCTGTTCCACACCGCTTTCATGACCAACCACAGCCTGTCGCTCACCGGCGGCACGGAGAAGACCACCTATGCTGTCTCTGCCGGTTATCTGGATCAGGACGGTATCGGTCTGCACACCGGTTTCAAGCGCCAGACCCTGCGCGGTAACCTCGACACACAGCTGAAGTCATGGCTGAAGGGCGGCATCTCGTTCTCACTCTCTGACTCCCGTCAGGAGATGGAGAAGAACTGGGACATCATCATGACGGCCCTGCGCTCACAGCCCTCAGTGGCCGTCCGCAACCCTGAAGGCGGCTACGACGGTCCTGACGACCAGTGGATGCCCGACAACGCCGTGGCTCTGGCCGAAATCAAGACCAACTTCGCCAAGCGTTTCAACTTCCGCGTCAATACTTATCTGGAAGCACAGATTCTGAAAGAGCTGACATTCAAGACCGAACTGTCAGCCGACTACAACCTCAACAAGACCAAGACCTACACACCTGACTATAAGTTCGGCGTGCGTGAGAGCTCGCAGCGCGACGGCGCGTGGTATAAGAACGACTCCAAGTATTGGTCATGGCGTAACATCCTGACTTACAACGGCACCATCAGCGAGAAGCATCACCTGAACGTCATGGTGGGTCAGGAAATGAGCCAGAGCTACTGGGAGAACATGACCGCCTCGAACCAAGGCTACCTCTCTAACTCCGTCATCGACCTGCGTGCCGGTGAGCGCACGGGTAACAACGTCAACATCGACGGCTATCAGGACGGCTACAAGCTGTTCTCATACTTCGGACGTGCACTCTATAACTTCGACGACCGCTATCTGCTGACAGCCACGCTGCGCTGCGACGGTTCCAACAAGTTCGCCGACGGCCACCGCTGGGGTTGGTTCCCCTCGGCTGCCTTCGCATGGCGCATCAGCCAGGAGAAGTTCATGCAGAACGTCAAGGCCATCAACAACCTCAAACTGCGCTTAGGCTGGGGTACCACGGGTAACCAGAACGTGCAGCAGTGGGCTTATCAGGCCATGCTTGCCAACTACACCACCACGTGGGGTGTGGGTGTGCTGAACGCCAACAACGCCAACCCCGAACTGAAGTGGGAGACCACCTACTCCACCAATATCGGTCTTGACCTGTCACTGTTCAACAGCCGAATTGACATCGTGTTCGACTGGTACTACAAGAAGACCAACGACCTGCTCATGCAGATGGGTCTGCCCGCCTTCCTCGGCGCAGGCAGCGGTCAGGAGGCTTACGGCACGGCCAGCAACCCGTGGGGTAACGTCGGTTCGCTGCGCAACACCGGTTTCGAGGTCACGGTCAACACCGTCAACATTGAGAACCGCGACTTCACATGGCGCTCCAACATCGTCTTCTCGCTCAACCGCAACAAGGTGATGAGCCTTGACTCCGAGACGGGTTCGCTGCCCGAGCAGATGCAGATCGGCTCTGAGACAGCCACCGTGACCAACACCGTCGTCGGTCAGCCCATTGGTCAGTTCTGGGGCTACAAGGTTATCGGCCGCTTCGACAAGCCCGAAGACTTCTATTATAAGGATGCCAATGGCAACGTGCTGCCCGTGGCTCTGCCCGAAGGTGCCAGCATCGCCACATCGCCCACGTCAGGTGGTGTGTTCATCGGCGACTACATCTACGAGGACATTGACGGCAACGGCGTCATTGACAACAACGACCAGACTTTCATCGGTAATCCTGAGCCTAAGTTCACTTGGGGCTTCGGCAACACCTTCTCTTATAAGGGCTTCGACCTGAGCATCCAGTTCAGCGGCAGCTACGGCAATAAGATTCTGAACTACGGTCGCCGCTTCCTCGACATCACGGGTTCCACCAGCAACCAGCTGACCAGCGTGCTCGACTATGCACGTCTGGCAAAGATTGACCCGAACGGTCCCGAGGACTACCGCAACTACTACGTGACCAATCCGGACGTCATCATGCCACGTCTCTCGACCGAGAGCGGCGTCAACAAGAACAACCGCGTGAGCGACGCCTACGTGGAGGACGGCAGCTACATCCGCCTGCAGAACGTTTCGCTCAGCTACACCCTACCGCGTGAATGGCTGAAAAACATCTTCCTGACCAACGTGAAACTGTACTGCAACATCCAGAATCTCTTTACCATCACCAAGTACGACGGCTTCGATCCTGAAGTCGGCTCCATGCAGGGTAACGCACTGCGCAACGGCGTTGACTACAGCCGCTATCCCTCACCCCGCATCTATACCGTTGGTGTGAATGTTCAGTTTTAATTAGAAATCAATAATTAGACATTTCATTATGATTACCAAGATAAACAAAATCAAGAAAGCTTGCGGTTCGGTGTGCTGCGGCGTCGCCGTTGCACTGGCAGCCCTGTCGTTAAGCAGCTGCGCCAACGACTTCCTGGAGCAGGAGAACACCTACCAGATCAGTCAGAGCAACTTCTTCTCGAGCGACGACGCTGTGTCGCAGGAGATTTATCCGCTCTACAGCTACGTGTGGTACATGTTCAATGACAAGTTCTACTACGGTATGGGCGACGGCCGTGCCAACAACATCACGGCTCAGTATTCTGACTACATCTATCCCTATACCAACTTCACAGAGACGGGTCTGTCCAACGGTCTGACTGATGCGTGGGGCGCCTTCTACTCAGTGGTGGCACAGGCTAACAACGCCATCAACAACATTCAGGACTTCTCGACCAGCGGCGTCAGCGAGACAGCCAAGACGCAAGGCATTGCCGAGGCCCGCTTCATGCGCGGCGTGGCCTACTGGTACATCGCCTCACTCTGGGGATGCGCCATTATCTACGAGAACACGCAAGACCTGGTGAACAACTACGTCGTTGCTCCCTCGCGTCAGACCGACGCCATGGAGTTTGCCATCCGCGACTTGGAGTATGCTGCCGTCAATCTGCCGGCCTCTTCGCCCGGCACGGGCCGCGTCAACAAGTATGCTGCCTACGCCATGCTGAGCCGCGTCTATCTGTCAATGGCCGGACTGACCACCGACGGACGCTACGACGGTTCCAACATCGCTTCCGACAAGAACCGCGGCACCCGCAACAACTATTACCTCGATGCAGCCAAGAAAGCCGCTGCCACCGTCATTGAGAAGGGTCCCTACAAGTTGCTCGACAGCTTTGCTGACCTCTTCGACTACAAGACACAGAACAACAACGAGGAGAGCATCTTCCAGCTGCAATGGCAGGCCGGTGCCCCCGCAGGCTTGGCACAGTCAATGACCCGCTTCCTCGCTTGGAGCACGCAGGTGAACCAAGGCAACTCATGGGGCGGTTCAACCTATTGTTCCTACGACCTGTGGGAAGAGTTCAAGGAGTACAACGACCCGACACTCGGCGCCACCGTCGATGATGCCGTTCGCCGTCACTACTCCGTGGCTTCCTACGGTGAGGCTTATCCTGAACTGTCAACAGACCCCGATCGGCCTTACATCTACGGTGAGACCGAGAACGCCGGTTCGCAGGGTGCTAATATCAAGAAGTATGTCATCGGCACCAACGCCGTCAACGGCATTGCCGTCAACAACAACTCAGGTATCAACACCTACATGATGCGTCTGGCAGAGGTTTACCTCAACTATGCCGAGGCCACATTAGGCAACAGCGACAACACTTCCGACGCCACCGCACTGGGTTATTTCAACGCACTGCGCCAGCGTGCCGGTGTAGCCGAGAAGAGCAAGATCAGCTACGAGGACATTCGTCACGAGTTCCGTGTTGAGACAGCCTTCGAGGGACTCTATTGGTTCTTCCTCGTCCGCCGCGGCTACTATCAGCAGCAGGAGGTGGTCAACTACGTGAACAACCAGCACCGCAATGCCAGCTACTACACGTCGTCGACCCATGAGTACAAGCTGCCCGACACGTATGCAGCTCCCGGCCCGAGCGTTGCCGTGGCCACCGCCGCTAACCTGACGCTCCCCATTGCCGACACTGACCAGACCAAGAACCCGCTGCTGAAGCCCGACGCCAACGGTGTCATCCAGACCGTGGCTTACGAGTTCGGCGAACGCGAGGTGACGGACGCTGACCTATTCTAAAAGGTAAAAAAGTTAAAAGGTAAAAAAGTAAAATGATTATGAAGACAATGAAATATTTTTGGACATTGTGCCTGGTACTGGCCGGCTTCTCGTTCGCATCGTGCAGCGACGACGACAGTTCCAGCACGTCGCCCATGACGATTGACAAGATATTCCTTGAGAACATCGACGATGAAGTCAATCAGGACCGCGAAGTCGAGTTCGCCCGCTTGGGACAGCTCATCCGTATTCAGGGTTCTGGCTTCACAGGACTGAAGAAGATCTACATCAACGGCTACGACACCTACTTCAACAACGCCCTGATGACCGACAACAACATCTGGGTGACGCTCAACGGCGACACGCCCGTGGAGAAGGCTGAGGAGAGTGTGCGTAACACCATCACCCTTGTCAAGGACGGTACGCAGCTGGTTTACCAGTTCATCATCCGTGCTTCCGCTCCGTCCATCTCCAGCGTTGACAACACGCTGCCGAAGGCCGGCGAGACGGTCACCGTCTACGGCACCAACTTGCAGGAGACGACGAAGGTAACCCTGCCCGACGGCACGGAGATTACCAGCGGCATCATCAGCGACGAGGAAGGCAAATGGTACTCGTTCACCATGCCCGCAGGCGTTACGGCTGCCGGTTCCATCACCAGCGAGGGCGCTAACGGCACCGCCGTCACACCGCCTTACTTCAATGACTTCAGCTGTTTCATCACTGACTTTGACGGCAAGGGCGAGTTAGGTTCATGGAGCGCCACTTACTCCAGCGAGGACCTCGTGGACGACCCGCTTGGCACCGGCCGTGGCAAGGTGGCCATGCTCGTGCCTAACGTGAAACTCGATGCCGGCGGACTCGATGCAGGCTCCAACGCCCTGCTGTGGGCAACGGCCGGTAACGACAATGCCAACGACGACTGGGGCAGCCGCATGTATGCCACCATTCCGCAAGAGACCAATGCCTCCAACGTGGCTATTCAGTTCGACATCTACTGTCCCGAGCCTTGGGACCTGAGCGGCCAGCTGGAAATCTCGTTGCAGAACAACCTGTCGAACTACGGCTACGGTTCCGGCTGCACGAAGTTCAGCACTCAGTACTACAACACGGCCACCGTCTGGGTGCCTTGGTTCAATGCTGAGGACGGCTCACACGCTGCCTGGACTACCGGCGAGCGCTGGCAGACCGTCACCATCCCCATGACGGCCTTCGGTAACTACGACCCGACGGAGGCTCCCGACGTGACTTTCCAGAAGATTTGCGAAGACCGCAATGCCGGTTCTTACCGCAACTTCCTGTTCCTCTTCGTCAATGCCGACCTGGAGGACGAAGCTCTTGGCGTGGTTTATCCCGCCTCTCTCTTCACGCAGAAGATTTACATTGACAACCTGCGCGTAGTGAACACGACTCCTGTCACCGTGAGCGACTTCGATGACAATGAACAATAAACATGAAACAATAAACATTTAAAAAAGAATGATTATGAAAAAGATATTCAGCACAATAACGGTTATTGGTTATTGTTTATTGGTTATTGGTCTCACCGGTTGCGACGACCAGATTATGGAGTGGGGCACGCCCGAAGGGCACAACGCCGTCACCACGGCGGAGATTCCCCTCGAGGTGAAGGCCGTACTGGCTAACTACGACGACCTGAAGGTCTACGCCGCTGAGCATCATCCCAACATGGTGCTTGGTCTGGGCATCGGCAAGGACATCTACATGGGCACCGACGGCCGCCACGAGCTGGCCGTGGCCAACTTCCCCATGGTGACGTGGGGCAACGCCATGAAGATGGACGCCATTGTCACCAACGCCGGCGGGCTCAACTTCACCAACCTTGACCCCGCACTGGAGGCCATCAAGGCTGACGGCGTGCAGCTCTACGGTCACAACTTCTTCTGGCACACTCAGCAGCAGCAGACTTACCTGAAGTCGCTCATCGCTCCCACGCTGGTGGTGGAGACGAGCAGCGACATCCAGACCGTGCTGGCAGGCGACGCCGCTAACTTCGACGGCGGCACCACCGGCGGTTGGGGCTCATGGGGTTCCAACAAGGAGAGTGCCGAGGTGATTGACGGTGCCGGTCCTGACGGCTCACCCGCGCTGGTGCTCACCAACAAGGGCGACGGCAACGCATGGGAAGCTCAGTGCGCCTACACGTTTGACACACCGCTCGACCCGAACACGGAGTACACCATCCGCTTCGACGCCAAGTCTTCCACGGCTGCCGGTGAAATCCAGTTCCAGTATCAGAACGGTTCCACCTACGGCTCGCAGGGCGGTTACAACACATTCAACGTAGGCACCTCATGGACCACGTTCGAATACTCGTTCACGCCGGCTTACGACGACGCCAACCGCATCATCTTCAACTTCGGTAAGGTGGGCGGCACCTACTACATCGACAACATTGAGTTCGGCACCAAGCAGGAAGACCCGATGGAGCTGATGCTGATGACCGACTTCGAGGACGGCGAGACCGGCGGCTGGGGCTCATGGGGCTCTAACAAGGACGACGCTGCCGTCGTGGAGGACGAGGCTCACAAGGGCACCCACTCGTTCAAGCTCGCCAACAAGGGCGACGGCAATGCGTGGGAGGCACAGTGCGCCTACACGTTCGACGCACCGCTTGACAACACCAAGAAGTACATCATCCAGTTCTACGCCAAGTCTTCCACGGCTGCCGGCGAGCTGCAGTTCCAGTATCAGAACAGCACCAGCTACGGCGACCAGGGCGGCTACAACACGTTTACCGTGGGCACTGACTGGATTCTCTGCGAGTATGAGTTCACGCCGGCTTACGACACCGACGACCGCATCATCCTCAACTTCGGTAAGGTGGGCGGCACCTACTGGATTGACGACGTGAAGTTCGGCCCGGCCAAGGATCAGGGAGCTGCCGCTGCCCGCCAGCGTGCTGCCCGCCGCGCTGCCAACAGCTACTACGTGCTGAAGACGCCCGAAGAGAAGCGTGACCTGCTGCTCGGCGCCATGGAGACGTGGGTGAAGGGCATGGCTGAACACCTCGACGAGATGGGCATCGTGCCCGTGGGCTACGACGTCATCAACGAGGCCATCACCGACGGTGAGAAGCTGGTGCGCGGCGTGGACAACGTCTTCGGCGGTTCATGGACCGAGGACGACCAGACCTACTACGACGCCGAACCCACCGAGACCACCGAGGAGGGCCTGAGCCTCAACTGGGGCAGCGGCCACTGGTACTGGGGCTACTACGTGCCTGACTACGCTGTCAAGGCCTTCCAGCTGGCCCGTCAGTATCTGCCCGCACAGACCAAGCTGTTCTACAACGACTACAACATGGAGACCAGCGACGCCAAGCGTGCTGCCGCCATCAAGTTCGTGCAGGACATTGACGCAGCCAACGGCTCGGCCATCGTCGACGGCATCGGCACACAGATGCACATCACGCTCTCAGGCACCAGCGACGACACGGCCAACAACGCCGAGAAGGTGGCTGCCCTGCGCGCTCAGGTGGACAAGCAGTTCAAGGAACTGGCTGCCACGGGCAAGCTCATCCGCGTCACCGAGCTCGACGTGTCACTGAACACCTCGTCACCCTCGTCAGCACAATATCAGGCACAGGCCGACGCTTACCGCGCCATCTTCGAGTCGTACTTCGAGAACGTGCCCGAGGCACAGCAGGCCGGCATCACCATCTGGTCGCTCTCTGACGCCGACGACGAGCACGAGTACTGGCTGAAGGGCGAGAAGCCCAACCTGTGGGATGCCTCGTTCCTGCGCAAGTGGGCTTACAAGGGCGTAGCCGACGGACTGGCCGGCGAAGACCTCGGTCTCCGCTTCGGTGGCGACGACTACAAAGCCTTCTACGAGAAACAGAACGTCAGCGACACCGTGAAATAAAACGCACGCTGAACGCTGAATGCATACCCCCGCTGCGGCGTAGCTCTATGGGCTGCGCCGCAGCTCTTTTTATGTCCGTCCGGTTCATCACTCCTCGCGCGCGTATATATAAAAATGTACGTGCGCGCGCATACCCCTCGCTCGCATCGGGAACTGCCGATTCTCGCCACGAGAACTGCCGATTCCCAACGCGAGAACTGCCGATTCTCAACACGAGAACTGGCGATTCTCGTTGCGAGTATTGACGATTCCCGTCGTGAGAACTGACGATTTACAACACGAGAAACGGCAGTTCCCAAATCGGGAAACGGCAGTTCTCGCTTCGAGAAACGGCGGTTTACAAAATGGGGGGCAAAATAGGTTCGAGAAGGTTTTTTTTTACTCTTTTTGTTGATTATTCCGAATTATTTTGTCA
Source organism: Prevotella sp. (assembly GCA_017467705.1). Taxonomy (GTDB): domain Bacteria; phylum Bacteroidota; class Bacteroidia; order Bacteroidales; family Bacteroidaceae; genus Prevotella. The sequence continues at coordinate 13,009 of JAFUSC010000011.1, forward strand.
CTTTGTCCCCTGACTCAGCTGATCCGCAGGGGCGAGGCGGGTCAAGCATCCAAAACTTCGCAACCTTTGGTTTTTCGCTGAAGTTCTCGCTGACCCATTGACCGTTCTTTAAGGTCGCTGAAGCCGTAATATAATTGCGGCTTCGCCCTCCTATAATTGCGGCATCCCCCGCAATACCATTAGGGCTGAGCCGTAACCATATTGCGGCTACCCCCGCGCCCATGTTACGGCACAGCCGCAACTCCGTTGTGGCACGACCGCCCTTCTTCTGGCCCTTTGTTCTGCTGAAGTTCTGCCTCGGCTTTGCCGCTTATTCGAGCGTAGTGAGTCTTAAGAATTTGGCTGTGAGCTGGTAGGCGTATTTTTTATGTTCGATATGCTTTTTTCCCCGAAACGCTTGGCTGTTTCGGAATAATTGTTTAATTTTGCAGCGTTCTCATGCCGAAAGCCCTGCTTATGTGTGGGACTAAGAGGGTGGGAACCTATATATAGGAAAAGGCGTTACTGACGCTTTGTGCTTGACACTCTGAAATCTGGCAGTTTCAACGTGTTCGTCAGACATCAAAGCAACAATGACGCTCATGGGTATGTAATATCCGTATGATGATAGCTGTCAGTCATTATAGGCTTTCTGCTGTTGTCGTCGTATATATACATACTGGCGTGGGCTTCGGCGTTGCTCGTTTCGACGGACAGGGCGATGCCAGAGCCTCAGAGTGTGGGACGAGTAACAGGTAGAACTCCCACGCTTCTTTTTTGTATATCAGTGAACTCTTATTACTAAACCTGCCCATGAAAGGAGTATGGGCAAAAATGGGAAAAATGGAGAATATTGCTCATAATCAAGGGCGGTTGGTATATCATTACACGTCATTAAAGACCTTTCTTGCTTTAATAGATAATGTAAAAGATGATTCTCTTGTGTTTCATGCAAGCGGTATGCACTGTATGAATGACTCATCAGAATTTCAATATGGACTTCAAGAGTTTCGTCGAATATTGCCTGCTTTAGAACAACAGATCGGAGGGATTGATGAAAACCAGATATTGTCAAAAGCATTTGACAAAATGGAAATGATGATTAATACTGGGTGGCATAAGAGTCTTTCAGACATTCTCTTAGAAGACCATGTAACCCCTTTCATTATATCTACATCATTTAATGGAGATAGTATTCCTATGTGGGCGATGTATGGAGATGGTGGACATGGAGTAGCATTAGGAATTGATGTTGCTAATTGTTATTTGCCTGTAAAATTATCCAGTGAAATGCAAATTATTGGTATGTTAGAAGATAATCTTAAAAAAATGCATGCTTTTAAGATTCTTCAGCACCTTTCGTTAGAACATCCATCTATTTACTATGCTAAGACTGAATACAAAAAATATCTTGAAAAAGCAAAACAAATAACAACTGAAGAGGGGTTAACAAGACTACAGATAAGAACCTTATTTTTTATGTCATTAATACCATCATGTTTGGTTAAGCATCCTGCGTTTAAATATGAAAACGAATGGAGACTGCTCTGTTGGCACCCTTCGTCTAATGACATTCTTTACAAACTTAATTCTCAAGGAGAAATGACTCCATATATAGAACAGCCTATACCAATCTCTACTTTGCGTAGAATAGTCATAGGTCCGTGCTGTAAAAATTCTTTTCAGAAAAGCATGATAGAAAGACTGTTGTCTAATTATGGGAATTGTAAAATTGTGAAGTCAAAAGTACCATACAGGAGTTAGATATATTATTAACATCATTATTAATATTTTATCATTTATGTATTATGAAACAAATTAAACTTACATTTCTGCTCACTGTGCTCATGAGCATGGTTGGAGCAAGGGCATCGGCCCACGATTTTGAAGTTCTAAACTCTGACGGGTACACTATCTATTATGTGATAACTAGCGAAACGGAAGTAGCTGTCAGTTATCGGGGTAGTGAATTTTATTTATATGTTAATACCTATATGGGTAATTTGAAGATTCCCGAATCTGTTATCTATGATGGTAAAAGCTATAATGTAACAAGCATAAATGAAAGTACTTTTTATACATGTACACTTCTAAGGTCTGTTGAGATGCCTAATAGCATAACAAGTATTGGAGATCATGCATTCCATGGTTGCACAGGGCTGAAGTCAATAACCATTCCCAGCAACGTAACGACTATTGGCAAGGATGCTTTCAGTCTTTGCACTGGGTTGAAGTCAATAACCATTCCCAACAGCGTTACGAGTATTGGAAACAATGCATTCCAAGATTGCAGAGAATTGGAGTCTGTCATCATTGGTAATAGCGTGACAAGCATTGGAAATTATGCATTTGGTGATTGCAATAGTCTTACATCCATCATTATTCCCCACAGCGTGACAAGCATCGGAGGTGCTGCGTTCTATAATTGCAGCACTCTGACATCAGTTATCATTGACAACAGCATAACAAGCATTGGAAATAATGCGTTTGACGGATGCAGCAGTTTGACAGATATCACTATTCCCTATAGCGTGACGACAATGGGAAATTATGTATTCCGTAATTGCAGTAGTCTGACATCCATTTACGTTCACTTTAACAGGTTGGCAGAATGGGCAAATGGGCCTCTTTCTGACAACAAAGCCCAATTGGCCACAAAGCTGACTGCTAATGCTGCCGGTACAGCCAAGTATTCAACCTATTATTTCGGGGCAACAGTAAGTACGAAGCCGAACCTTGTGGCTGATGAGAATACAACAGTATATAAAGCAAAGCAGAAAGATGCTTCGACGCTGACATTGACGACCATTGACGACCGCATCATTCCTGATGCTACGGCGGTGGTGCTGAAGACGACGGAGGACGAGATAGTGCTGCGTTACACGGAAACAGCCCCCGCAGGCGACTTCACAGATAATATTTTAGAGGGTTCGAACACCAACAAGGACATTGGTTCTGAGACATACTACGTCTTAGGACTGAGCGGCGGCAACATCGGATTCTATGAGTTCACAGGTTCTGTTTTGGCAGCAGGAAAGGCATATATCCCAGCTACAAGTCTTGACGGAATGTCAGCACGTGGTCTCACGCTGGAAGAGGAGGACGGTGAGACGACGGGCATTGAGAGCCTCACCCCAACCCTCTCCCAAGGAGAGGGGGCCGTCTACGACCTGCAAGGCCGCCGCGTGGAGAACCCGACGAAGGGCATCTACATCGTGAACGGCAAGAAGGTGGTTATCCGCTAAGGAGAGATTTTTAGTCTAAGGATTTAAAGGATTAAAAGGAATAGAAGCAATAGTAAACTCCTTCTCTCCTTGACTCCTTAGACAAAAAAGAGGAAATATCTAAGGATTAAAAGGATCAAAAGGAATAAACGCAATAGCAGAATCCTTTAAATCCTTAAAATACTTAGACAAAAAAAGAAAAGTTATTCATTATAAAAGAAAGGAAAAGAAAGATGAAAAAGCAATATATGCATCCTCAGATGGAAGTGGTGAAGATGGACGGCATCCAGCTGTTGAGTGGTTCGGACATGAAGTTGGGCGGTGGCACCACTAACCAGCAGTTCTCACGCGAAGT
>JAFUSC010000127.1 GCA_017467705.1 Prevotella sp.
CGCCTTCCGCTCAAACTATATGGTTTTACCCCACTGTTGAATTGTGGTTACACCAAAAATCCCAGAAAAAATCAGCCCGAAAATTTAACACAATTAACAGAAATTTGCGTTTCGGGAAATAGCTACCGGAGTAGAGCTCTTTCTTAAAGAATACTAATTATCAGCCACTTCCTTATGATGTTACAGGAATAATGATTATATTTGCAATAAAATAAAGATACTGATATGAAAAAAACGGTTTTAACTAATCCTATGATGAAAAAGAGGTTATTTTTTGATATGGACAATGTCCTGGTGGATTTCAAGTCAGGTTTATACAAAGTGGATGAGGCTGTCAGGGCACAATACATGGCGCAGACACCTGGCGGGAAAGACCGTCAGGATGAGATACCTGGATTATTCTCTTTGATGGACCCGATGCCGGGGGCTATTGATGCTGTGCATCGGTTAGCCGAGGTGTATGATGTCTATATCCTCTCCACTGCCCCTTGGGGTAATCCCCTCGCATGGACAGAGAAAGTGCTTTGGTTGAAAAACCATTTCGGCGACCTGTTTAAGAAGAAAGTGGTTATCACCCATCGCAAAGACTTCTGTATGGGTGACTACCTGATAGATGACAGCGCGAATAATGGAGCCAAGGATTTTACAGGTGAATGGATACACTTCGGCTCTGACCGCTTTCCCGATTGGGATGCCGTATTATCGTATTTGTTACCCGCCAATCAGTAAGGTATCATCATTGCTGCGTAACATGAGACGGACTTTGGTTGTGATGGCTGTGCTGCTACAGGTGGTGACCGTGGCGAGTGGACAGGACCGTTGGCCTGACGGTTCACTCATGGACGCATGGTTTGCTGACACTACGCACGTGGATGTAAGCAGCTTGGGAACACCTTACGTGCTGACGGAGTTTGGCGTGGTTCAGGACTCCACCGCAGTACAGACAGAGGCTATTCAGCGCGTCATAGATCTGGCGGCCAGTCGTGGCGGCGGGGTTGTGGTGGTGCCGCGGGGCACGTTTCTGAGCGGTGCGCTCTTCTTCAGGCCGCGCACACATCTGCATCTCTGCGAGGGGGCACGCCTGAAAGGAAGTGACCGCATTGCTCATTTCCCTGTGGTCGACACCCGCATAGAGGGGGAGACGTGCCGTTATTTTGCTGCGCTCATCAATGCTGACCGCGTAGACGGCTTCACCATCACCGGCAGCGGCACCATCGACGGCAACGGCTTTCACTATTGGCAGGAGTTTTGGATTAGGCGACAGTGGAATCCTCAGTGCACCAATAAGGACGCGCAGCGCCCACGGCTGGTCTACATCTCCAACTCGCATGATGTCACGGTGCAGGGAGTCAGGTTGGTGAACAGTCCGTTCTGGACGAATCACCTCTACCGCTGTAGCCGGGTGCGCTTCACGGACTGCCACATCTTCGCTCCCACGGAGGGGGTGAAGGCACCCAGTTCTGATGCCATTGATCTGGACGTGTGTACTGACGTGGTGGTGCGTGGTTGCTACATGAACGTGAATGATGATGCCGTGGTGCTGAAGGGTGGCAAGGGAACGTTTGCCGACCGCGACACGACGAACGGCGCTAATGAGCGGGTGCTCATTGAACATTGCTGCTATGGTCGGGTGCATGGCTGCCTGACATTGGGCTCGGAGTCGGTCTACAACCGCAACGTGGTGCTGCGTCGCTGCACGGTCAGTCAGGCTGACCGCGTGTTGTGGCTGAAGATGCGTCCTGACACGCCCCAGCATTATGAGTATGTCAGCGTGAGTGAGTTGCAGGGACAGTGCGGCAGTTTCCTTGTGGTGCGTCCTTGGACACAGTTCTTCAAGCCACAAGAACGTGAGGACATGCCGCTTTCACGTTGCAATGACATCACTGTGAGCCATGTCAACATGCATTGCCACTGTTTCTTTGACGTTGGCAAGAGCGATAAGTACAGCCTGCAGCGCTTCCGCTTCGAGCATCTGGATATTGTGGACGAGACCCATTCCTTTCATCCAGAGCTCATTGATGGTGCAGTGGTGCAGGCGTGTGAGTTCAGGTAAAGAACGGTTTATTCGCTGTATGCATCGTCATCGACAACGAGCCGATCGATGACGTTGTCGACATCATTATATTGTTCTGCATCCTCATACTGTTCTGTGCTTGGGTTGGCAGGTTGTGCAGATGTCTCGTTGTAGTTGTTATATGGTTCAGCTTCCATGGCAGCAATGCTGTCAGCCACTGCTACGCTGTCAACGGGCTCATAGCTTTCGTAGGGAGTCTCTTCGGTGCTGCCGAAGACGCCGTTGTAGTAAAGCCCGAAGGCAGCGAGACCCATGATGACCAGTACGATGATGACAATGAAAACAACGATGCCGACGGAAGATTTCTTGCCGGGTGGTAAGGGGTGTGGGTTGAGGGCTGAGGGTGAAGGGTTGAGGACTGAGGGCTGAACGTTTGCCGTTGCCGCTGTTGGGATGGGTGGCAGGGTCGGGTCAGACTCCGACATGGAGTCCTGTGCAGCGTCAGGCGAGGCATAGATGATGGTTACCTCGTCTTCTGCCTCGTTTGGCTGGTTGTTCGTCATCGGCAGGGGTGGGGGAGTCGGCCGGTTGACAACAGGCGTTTCAACGGGCCTTTCCACAGGCGTTTCAACGGGCTTTTCCACAGGCGTCTCCACGGGCTTTTCAACAGGAGTCTCAACGGGCGGGTCGGGCAACCGGGTTCCGCAGTATCGGCAGAAGAGGGCTTTGTCGTTCTCTATGGTTTTCTTACAATTCGGACAGGTTCTCATTCAAGAATATAAATAATAAAAGAATAAAAGTATTAAAGATTAATGGTGCAGATCTGCTCAATTTGTCCCTTTTGCGACATGTTGACTTTATAGGTCTTCGGCTGCTTGCCGGCCTGGAACACGACGACGGTGCACACACCGCTTTCCAGCTTGCCAGTGCTCATAGATTTGCCATAATACTTCAGAGCAACCTTATAAGCTCCGCGTGGCGGGTTTTGCCAGTAGATGTTCTCGGCAGCACCCTGTCCGCCGTTCTTGTTGTCCCGGTCAAGCTGAGCACCTGTCGACACGTCTTTCAGGTTGCGGAACCAGATTTCATTGCCGTTGGGTTGCAGGACGTGCAGGTCAATGTCAGCCAGGAAGTCCCACAGCAACGTGATTTTCAGCTGGCCATTGTTACCCACCTGTTCGGCCTGACGCACGGCGTCGTCCTGCCGAGGCTGAGGTTGCGGTTGTGGTTGAGGCTGTTCGCGTACAGTGTCCACGCGCACGACAGTGTCTACACGTGTTTGCACAACGGTGTCAATGCGTGTCTGTACGATGGTGTCCATGCGCGGCGTGTTGTCCGTCGCACGGTGTTCACATCCGTGGCAGTTGCTGAGCAGCAGCAGGATGATAAGTATGACGTAGATGGAGGCTAATACAGCACTGAGGGCTTTCATCTTTGATTCGGGTGTTTAGTGAATGGGTAATAGTGAAAACAGGATGGTGCGCATCAGCACGATGCCACCGAGCTGAAGGAACAAGAAGAGAGGGACGCAGACCATGAAGAGCGTCTTTTGTGTCTTGTGACGAAAGAAGAGCATGCCACAGAGTCCGCCGAAGGCTCCGCCCAAGAAGGCTGGTATGAGTAACAATGCCTCGGGGATGCGGGAACCCTGGAAGTGAGCCTGATGCTTGTCGAAGCCGAACAACGCGAAGGTGAGGCAGCTCATGAAGAAAATGACCAGCAGGTCAAGTGTTGCAAGGAACATAGTATATAATATTATAAATTACCAATAATAAATAAAGCATTAAAGCAGTGCAAGCAGTGATGCGATGAAGGGAGACACAACGCCGACGAAGAAGTTGGCGAAGACGTACCAGAGTATGCACAAGAAGATGAGGGTGCCGATGACAGCAAGAATCTCCAGCAGGATGGTGCCAGCCGATGACTTGTCCTCAAGTTCCTGTAGCAGATAGGTGTTCTCATTGGGTTCAAGCGTGAACGTGATGGGAGCATAGCTGCGGGTACCGCCGTTGATGAAGGTGGTCAACGGAACATGGGGGGCAAAGGCGCTCTTATTGAAGAAGGTATTGCCCGAAGGGTCAAGCTGTGTTACAAGGTCCTGCCTGTCCTGTTGGCTGAAACGTATGTTCTGGCACTTCAGCGGCTGGCCGTGCATTGTGCGCACCATAACCTTGATCTTCGGCTCTTCCTTCGGTTCTTCCTTCGGAATCTCAGGCGGAACCACCTCAGGAATTTCGGGTGGCGTGACAACGGGTATCTCCGGCGGTGCGGGCGACTGGAACGCAAAGTCAATGTGTGTGCCCTGCAGCTCTATCATGGCGTCGGCCTGTTGGTCGCGCATGGCAGCGTTGACTTGCTCGCCCTGTCGTAACGGTAGCTGCATGCTGGCATTACCGGCTGCGTCGGTGATGGCCTTATACTGCTTGCCGCCGTAGTTCACATCAATAGGCTCGCCGGCAACGGGCTGTCCGTCGCACGTAGCACTGAACGTAACGGGGGCGTATGTCGTGACATCAAAGTCGTAATCATGCTGTCCAGCCACAATGTCAAGCGGGAACTCACGGTTGCTGTTCAAGTCAACCAGCGTGAAGTGCTCACCTGCCTTCAGGTCATCGAAGTGATGCACACCCAGGTCATCAGTAGAGAAGCGCTTGACCTGATGTGCCAGCCGTAGTCCAAAATCGTAATTGGGCAGCCGTTCACCATCAAAGGAGAACGACACGTTGACTGCATTGCCTGACCGCAGGTTGACATCGCTCTTGTCTGCCGTGCCGTGACCGAAGACAGGCTTTTTGAACCCCCAACCGGTTAACAGAATACGTACTTGACCTTCGTCGTCATTGTAGTAGATATAGCTCTCGTCGGGATAGGTGAACAGGCGTTCCGTTGTCTCGTTGCCCAGCACGCGGCACACCTCTTCGCGGGTGTGGGCCATGGCTTCCTTGACAAAGTCTTGCTTGATGCTGCTGGCCGCAATCATCTGATGCCACTCGCAGCGGGCATCAGACCAGACGTAGTAACCGCTGCCAATCTGTATCTCGGCAAAAGGCTGGTTGTCACCCAGCGTCTTCTGCAACTGTTGGTACAGACTTTTGTAGTCTTTCTGAATAAGCCTGTGAATGTCACTCACAGCCGTCTTTTTGATATCCATAGCTTTATGTTTTGTTTATTCATTCATGATTTCTCTTTCAATGGCAGGGTGCCGCTTCGGGTTGATCTTGAGTTCGTTGATATAAATCGCGTAGCTCTTCTTTAAGTAGGGAATATTGTTGACCTTTTGCTCCACGTTTTCAGCATGGAAGATGCTGAGGTCGTCATTGAGATCGCTATTTGAGTAG
>JAFUSC010000128.1 GCA_017467705.1 Prevotella sp.
CAGTATTCGAGCGACGACAGGTCATATTTCGACAGGTCCTCGCGTATCATGAAGCGGTAGATGGTGGGCGGTGCGCAGAAGCTCGTCACCTTATACTTCTCTATCTGGCGCAGCAGCGTGTCGGCGTTGAACTTCTCATGGTCGAAGACGAAGACCGTTGCCCCGGCAAACCACTGTCCGTAGAACTTACCCCAGACGGCCTTGCCCCAGCCCGTGTCGGCCACGGTGAGGTGGAGCGACCCTTCGTGCAGGTTGTGCCAGAAGACGCCGGTGGTCAGATGGCCCATGGCGTAGAGGAAATCGTGAGCCACCATCTTCGGCTCGCCGCTTGTGCCGCTGGTGAAGTACATCAGCATGGTGTCGTCGTTGGTGTTGACGAAGTCGGGGCGTACAAACGGCGGAACCGTTTGCCACTCTGACTGCCAGTCGTGCCAGAGACGGGAAGACGGCTTTGAGACGGATGTACGAACAGACGAACCTTCCTTTTCTCGGTCATCCGGGTCCCCCACCACGATATAGGTCTTCACCGTAGGGCTCTCGTCCATGGCGGCCTCCACTTGGCTGACGACGTACTCGTCGTCCACGCAGATGATGGCTTTCACGCTGGCGCGGGTGTTACGGTACACGATGTCGTGCTTGGTCAGCATGTGCGTGGCGGGAATGACGACGGCCCCCAGCTTGTGCAGGGCCAGCATGCCCACCCACCACTCATAGCGACGCTTCAGGATCAGCATCACGGGGTCGCCCTTCGTGATGCCCAGCGTCTGCAAGTACGATGCCGCCTGGTCCGTCTGCTCTTTCAGCTGGGCAAACGTGGTGCGTATCTCTGCCCCCTCGTCGTTCGTCCACAACAGGGCCAAGCCGTCGGGCTTCTCCTCTGCCCACACGTCCATCACGTCGTAGGCAAAGTTAAAATGGTCAGGGATGATAAATTCCAGATGCTTATTGTAGTCCTCCACACTGGTGAAGGTCGTCTGTTTCAAAAATCTTTCAATCATAATACTCCACTAAAAAAGTAATCATAATTTCTAATTACTAATTTAAACATTACTCCACTGTAAATGCCAAGAATCTTACTGCCTTGTCGCCGATGGCCAGCATGCCGTGGGGCTTCGACGAGTCGAAATAAATGCTGTCACCCTCGTTGAGCACGATGGTCTTGCCGCCGATGTAGAGCTCCATCTGTCCCTCCAGCACCAGGTTGAACTCCTGTCCTGCGTGGGTGTTCTTGTAGATGGTGCGGGCGCCGGGCTTCGGCTCCACGGTGACGATGAACACGTCGGCCTTGTGGTTGACGAAACCGCTCACCAGTGACTGGTACTTGTACGCCTTCGTGCGCTCCACCGACATGCCCTGACCCTTGCGCACGACGAAGTAGGACTTCATGCGCGGTGTCTCGGCAAACATCAGCTCCTCGGCTGACACGCCGTACTTGTGGGCTATCTTCATCAGGTTAGAGATGGTTATGTCCATCTCGCCGGCCTCTATGTGTTGATACTTCTCCACGTCAATGCCGATGGTCTCGGCCATCTCGCTGACGGGAATGTCGAGCACGTCGCGCAATCCGCGCAGACGCTCGCCAATTTGTTTCAGTTGTTCGTCCATATTCTTGTTGTTATGTTTAGTCATCTGTCTCAGGCACCCAAGGCTCACCGTCACGATACTTGCGGTGCTTGTCGTGCGCGTCGGGCATGCCATACTCGTCGTGGCTCTCCGCCTCGAACGTGGCGGGGTCGGCCCCCTCTACCGGCTTGCCGCAGTACCACACGTGCGTGCGGTCCTTCGTATAGACGGTGTACTCACCGAGGGTGGTATAGGTGGCAGGGTCTGCGTCTTCGAGAATCTTGCCGAAGTAGTAGACGTGGCGCTTGTCCTTGGCTTCGAACGTGCAGATCAGCTCCAGCGTTGCCGGGTCGGAGTCGTCAATGCGCAGACTGTCGTAGTAGGCGTACTGGCTGTCCACACCCCACATCTCGTCCCGGTCGCACTTCAGCGTGCGGAACGTCTGCGGGTCTTTCACGCCGATGGCCTTGCCCTCAAAATAGTAGTCGCGCTTGTCGTGGAACAGCGGGTAGTCGTCGGCTTTCGTCGTCGACGGGTCAGCACCCTCCGCCAGCCTCGACTTGAACCACACGTGCTGTGCATCGCGCCCCAGCCAGTCCTTGACGCTCTCGAACGTCGCCGGGTCTGCGCCCGTCAGCTCTTCCTCGATGGTGCCGAAGCTGAAGGTCCAGTAAGTGTAATACATGGAGCCATGTTTCTCCTCGTATTTCCCGCCGTCGCCGCAGGCCGTCAGCGTCAGGAGTGCTGCAATGGCTGTCAGCATGAAGGTCGTCAATCTTCTGTGCATAGCTGTTTAGTTTAAAATGAGAGTGCAAAGTTACGAATAAATGAGTGAAATGCAAAAGGAAAACATGTCTTTTACACCCGAAAACGCAAAAAACTGTAAAATTCTTCTTTATTTATGCGCGCGTATGAAAGAAAATGCTTACCTTTGCAGTTGCTAACAATGTGAACTGTCAATTGATACATACTTTCACAGAGAATAAAGTAATAAAAAGATTATCGATAATTGTAAGTTTATGAAGAAAAATTCATTTTTAACCAAGACGTTTGCCGCTGCTGTGCTTGCAGTGGCCGTCGCAGGCTGTGGTAATGATTTCGAGTACACAGGCCAGAGCCTGTCAGAAGAAGATGCCCTCGCCAATGCCGAGGAACAGCTGGGCATCACGATTGACCCCAGCAAGTCGTGGGCAATGACGACGAGTGTTGAAACTGATGTTCTTGTAAATGGTGACTATGGGACAGATGTCCTCGTTAAGATTTATGAGAACAATCCTTTGATTGATGGTTCTGGTGTCCTGCTTGCCGAAGGCAGCGCGACCAGCGGTAGTTCTTTTAAAACGACTTTTGCCGCTCCTGTCGGACAAAATGTCTTCTATGTGGCGTTTACAGACCATAAAGGCTATGTGTATGTAAAACCTGCCTCACTGGAAAACGGTGTCCTTAAGACCAACTTTGGCGGAAGTGCGACTCGTTCTGCAACGAATAGTAATGTCAATATTCCTGTTGGAACCAATCCTGCCGCTTACGCTGCTGAAATCTTAGCTAAGTCAAAAGAATTGACGGATGCGAATAAAGATCAAGATTCATGGGGTAGCTATTGGTATTCTGATGAGTCAAATAATGGGATTGTAGAGAATGAGAACTATGTGATTAACTATTTGATATCGGGAACGTGGAATGGCTTGGTTCCTAAGTTAGGTGCTGCCGGATATCAGCTGACTGGTGGATGGACTGAACAATGGGGCAACAAAATTCCTGCCTATGAAATCGTACCGCGTACGGTGTACGTAACAGGCAAATGGATTATCCCCGAGGGAGCCTATCAAGTCTGTGGTAACGGATATCGAGGTATCGGCGTTGACGGTGTCATTGTCGTTGGAAAAGGTGGTGAACTCGAAGTCAATGGTAACTTGAATTTGGCAAATCAGGCTCGGCTGATTGTGCTTGAGGGAGGTAAGGTTACCGGCACAGGTACCGTCACGGTTTGCAATGGTTCAGCTGCGGGTGAAGAGAGCTATAACTATGGTACTATCAGTGTTAAGCAGTTGAACGAAAACTTTGGCAACTTCTTCAATTATGGCACGATTACGTCAGAAACACTTATAGGTGGTGCTGGCACAAGTTGTTTTGTCAACCACGGAACAATTAATGTGAAGGAGGCTTATGGAAATTCTAGTGCACCTGCAAATCTCCAGATTAAGAATAATTGCTATTTTGTTGCTTCTAATACGGTCAGTGCCAAAATCATTGAGAATGGTGCAAATGCATATCTTGAATGTGGAGAATTAGCAATGTCTGACGGTGAAGGCGGAGGTGGACTTGGTTCTTACATGGCTGCTGATGCAGGCTCTCGCCTTGTAGTGAAAAAACGTACAGGCGACAATGTAACAACGGGCAATTTTAATGGTAATAACACTTCGCTCATAGGACCTGCCTCTGGTGATTACGCTTATGTCTGTGTAGAAGGCTTAATAACACTGTGGAATTGGAGCAATTATTCAGGAAATCCCACAACGTCTCATCCGGGCATGATTATTAATAAGCTTTACCTCTATGTGGGTGGATTTGTTAATAATGATGTAAGCATAAACTGGTACAACATGATTAATGAGTCTGTGTTAGATACGAATCAGTGGACAAACTGGGAGAATAAGATAGGCGATGGTACAAGTGCTACGATGCTCACTACCAAGGATGGTTTCAATACTGTTCCGACAGAAGCAAGTGAGTGTGCTCCTGCATTTACACCTGCTGAGGAAGAAGAAATTGTTGAGATAGAAGACACCTATCCCATCTACAGCTACGCCTTCGAGGATACCAACGGCGGTGACTACGACATGAACGACGTCGTGATCCGTGCACAGGAGACGGCTGAGGGTAAGATTCAGCTGACCGTCGTGGCTTCGGGTGCTACGCTCGAACTCAACCTGCGCCTCTATCCGGCTGCTGAACCGCAGACGGGCGAGGTGGCTCACTACGAGGGACAGTACACCGAGCTGGAGGATGACAAGTATCACGCCAAGGAGGTGCACGCCATGATGGGTGCTCCGCTGGAGCAGGGACAGACACGGTGCATCATGCTCAACACGGGCGTGACCACCAACGAGGGTGCTGACGCACTGCCTGCTGTCATCACCATCGACAAGGGCAGCTACAATCCCGCCTGCCTGCCGCTGGCCATCTACTCTGTGAAGCAGGGTGAGATGCGTCTTGCACGCACGGGCCAGCCTCCCTTCGGCATCATCATCCCCGGCAACTGGCAGTGGCCGACGGAGCGCGTCAACATCATGAACGCCTACAGCAACACCAACACGGCCTCTGAGGGTGACCAGAGCTTCCGCACCTTCGCACTCAGCACGCAGGCCAACGTTGCCGCTCACTGGTATAACTACCCCGTGCGCAACGTCATGTCGAAGTAAAGAAGAATAGCTTTTATAAAAGTCATGTTTTTGTAAACTGCCGATTCCCACCGCGGGAATCGGCAGTTCTCGTTTTGTAAATCGGCAGTTCTCGCGTCGGGAATCGGCAGTTCTCGACGCGAGCGAGGGGTATACGCGCGCACGTACATTATTATTATATATACCTGAGTTCATCTGAAACTGAACACAAAGTCACAAAGTAACAAAGACATTGTTGCTTGTTATTCCTTTAACGGAAGGTCACAAAGAAGAGCTGCGGTCGCAGCTCTTTCCTTTGTGGACTCCCATATCAGGAAATTATAAGTAGTTGTTCTCTTTTTCTTCATGTCTTCGTGTCTTTGTGTTTTGTGTTTCAATACTTATAATGTTAAAAAACACTACAGATGACGTGCGTGTAAAGAAAAATTTGTAATTTTACACCCTCAAACGTAATCAGAAGAAACAATGAAGCAGACATGGACATGGTTGATGCTCTGTGGGCTGATGCTGGCTGCACAGAGCTGCAACAAAGAATATTTCGACCAAGGAAAGGTGGAGGAGATACTGGAACGCTCGTTCCATAACGACACGGTGGACGCTAACCACACGTGGCGACTGATGACCGAACACTCCATTCGGGTGACGAACAATGTGCCTAACACCGCGCGCATCGTGCTGCTCTCGGCCGACCCGCACGAAAGCGAGCAGGCCGAGCTGCTGGCCGAGCAGTCGATGAACGGCGTGGGCTCTGCCAGCATGACCTACTCCGTGCATCTGGCCCTGCAACAGCTGTATGCCGCTGCCGTGACCACCGACGGGAAGTATCACGTCACCCCCTTCAACAAGGGCGACGCGCAGGTGACGCTCAACACCGACGCCGCCAGCACGCAGCGCGCCTATGCACCCGTGGCGCAGGAGGTGTACTACTGCTACTGTCTCGGCTACCCGCAGCCCAGCGCCACGTGGGACTTCAACGACCTCGTGCTGCGGCTGTCGCGCACCGTGGTCGACGACTACACGCTGCAGCTCAACGTGACGCTCGCCGCCGTGGGCACCACCCAGCAGGAGGCCGCCGCCATCCGTCTCGTCGGCATCAGCTACGACGAGGTGGAGAGCCTGACGCGCGTCGATGACAAGCACTTCGGCAGCAACGAGCAGTATGGCCGTTACATCATCACCGAGGAGGACGACCTGTTGCGCAGCCGTCACGATGAGGCTGTCATCAATCTCTTCGACGATGCCCATGTCGCCATCAACACCTACGGCTTCGACCAGAACGGACAGGTGGTGCGCTCTTATTACAACGTGGGCAGTCTGGCCTCGGCGGGCTATCAGTATCACACGCCGCCGACCGTCAGCTACCTCGTCAAGTTCCGCACCGCAGGCCGCGCCGAGCAGGTGGCCTTCGACAAGATTGACCCCTTCATCGTCTACGGCTACAACGGCGCCATGTGGGAGATTCACAAATACACGTACAAGCTCGACGAGGTGCTGTTCGAATACTACGGCGGCAACCCCTTCAACTACGACACGGGCTACACGTGGGCGCTGGAAGTGCCTTACTCATGGTTCCGTTACCCCACCGAGGGTAACGCCATCGGCAGCTACAAGAACGGTGTGCTGTTCGGTGCCTACCGCGAACGCGGACACTCCTTCGGCGAGTGGGCCGCCCACCGCGACCAAGCCACCGACTGGTATCTCTATCCCGT
Organism: Prevotella sp.; assembly: GCA_017467705.1. GTDB lineage: Bacteria > Bacteroidota > Bacteroidia > Bacteroidales > Bacteroidaceae > Prevotella. Next base: position 6,674 of record JAFUSC010000128.1, read on the forward strand.
GAGCGGGGCAGTGTATTAGTTTTGGGGAGTTAAGGAGTTAAAGGAGTTAAAGGAGTTAAAGACATTACAGGAGTTGCAGACATTATTGGAGTTAAAGGAGTTAAGGGAGTTAAAGGAGTTAAAGACATTACTGGAGCTGCAGACATTATTGGAGTTAAAGGAGTTAAGGGAGTTAAAGGAGTTAAAGACATTACTGGAGTTAAAGGAGTTAAGGGAGTTAAAGGAGTTAAAGACAAATGTTCTAAAGGTTCCATCATTTGATTCCCAAAGGAAAAAGCAAGCGAAAGATGTATTGTCTTTAACTCCTTTAACTCCCTTAACTCCTTTAACTCCTAAAAAATTCCCTTCCTGCAATCGTTTTCGTAACAATTTAAGAAATTTAACTTAAATTCTTGGGCGTATAGTATGATTTTATGTAATTTTGCACCGTCGAAATTAATTTACAACTAAAGTATAACTATTATCATTATTAAAAAAGCAATTATGAAGAAGTATTTGATGATGGCTTTTGCAGCAGTTGCATTGGCAAGCTGCTCAAATCATGAGGTGGCTCAGCTCAGCCAGGCTGAGATTGACAAGGCAAAGTACGATCAGGCTTTCCTCCGCTATGTAGGTGGTAACATCGCTGCTGATCAGGACTGGGGCTTCTCTGCAACCCGTAGCAACAACCCCGGTGAGGATTATCCCGCAACAAGTGGACACATCAATGCCAACGGTAATGAGTGGGCTGCATCTACAACTGGTGCCAATCCTAAAGAATTTGGTGGTTGGGTAGTTCCCGATGTTTTGACTGATGGCCAGAAACTGCGTGTGAAGGCTTACTTCCAGTCACATCCTAACCTTACGTACGAAGATCCCCATCTGCGTCACTTCTTTGTGCAGCAGGTATACACTGGTGGAAGTGACCCGTCAGGAGTTTCTGCTGAAACCATTACCGCTGCCAATGGAAATGTGTCTAACAGCAGTGTGATGGGTGCCCTGTATGTAGGTCCCAATGTTGATGAAGATTATAAGATTAATAATTTCACAGATGGTACTGCAAGTTACTATCCCAATGTGCTTGACAACGGCGAAGATGTAAACACTGGTAAACACCACTCAGACCAGATTATGCTGATGGTCAACGTTGACAATACATCTACATTCACCTATACGGAGTCTGCTTCAAGCTCTGCTCACAACAACAAGTGCGCTCTTGTCAGCGCTGCTGTCATCGACGCTTGGGCTGTAAGTGAAGGCAACAACATCGGTGAAGCTGTGACCGACTCTTGGAACCGCTCGTTCCTTGGCTTCGACCTCGCTCTCAAAGAAGGTGCTGAGGCTTATGCAACTGATGAAGGCGGAAATGTTGTCTATGCAACTTATGCACAGGCTCCCGAAACTCCCCAGTATGCATGGGATGGTGAGAAGGTTATTCAGATTGCCGATGGCCATAACGAAGACTGGACTCCTAAATATTTGGAGGGTTATGAAAATATCTTTGGCGTAGGCTTCTTGACAACTAACCAGAACTTCTATGTAGCAGCAGACAAGGTTACATTGGCTCAGACCTATCAGAACGGTGAGATTCAGGCAGCTACCCTGACCGACGTGAAGGACGCTGTTGTCATCAAAGACCTTGTTTACGATGGTAATAAGTATCAGGCAGTCATCAACCTGCCGAAGATTCAGCAGCTCGTTAACGATGGCTATCTGCCCGTTAGAGACAAGAGCCTGACCGAATGGGTGAAGGTTGGTAAGAGCGACGGTTACTTCACTGACTGGATTGTTACCTTGACTGAGGCACAGCGTCAGGACGAAGAGCCCGCAGGCCAGCTCCGCATCATTGCTGAGGACCTGAGCGCTACTGAGGCTTCTGACTTCGACTTCAACGACATCGTGCTCGACGTGACCTATGGCAGCCCCGCAACTGTTAAGCTCGTTGCTGCTGGTGGTACGCTGCCCCTCTGCATCAACATGGATGAGGAACTCGAAGTACACAAGCTCTTCGGCGTTGAGCTGAGCGAGATGGTGAACACCGGTAAGGGTCCCAACAAGGCTGTTGTTGACCTGACCGACAAGCTGAACCTCAGCATCCAGAACGCTGCTGAAGCTAACACCAAGCTCCGCCTCTGGGTGAAGAAGAACGGCGAGTGGCAGGAGATGACCGCTCCGAAGGGTGAGCCCGCTTGTAAGCTGGCTGTTGACCAGACCTTCACCATCCTGAGCGAGCGTCAGAGCATCAAGGCTGAGTATCCTCTCTTCGTGGAGTGGGCTACTGCCAACAACTTCAGCTCGAAGTGGTGGACAACAACGAATGAATAATACATCAAATACTCTATAATTAAAATGATGGAGAGGGCGCTTGCGCGACGCAGGTGCCCTTTCTTTTTTTTGTTATTATTCGTGAATTAGTACTGCGTTTCAATTCTTTTTATTACCTTTGCAGCATTATGGCAAACCTCAAATCGCTGGCCAAGGATACGGCCATCTACGGACTGTCAAGCATCGTAGGCAGGTTTCTCAATTACCTGCTCGTGCCGCTCTACACGCAGACCATGTCGGCGGAGAGTGGCGGCTATGGCGTGATTACGCACATGTATGCGCTGACCGCGCTCATACTCGTGTTGCTCACCTTCGGCATGGAGACCACCTTCTTCCGCTTCGCCAACAAAGGCGGCGAGGACCCGCGGCGCGTCTTCTCCACAGCACTCATCGGCGTCAGCTCGGCGTCCGTGTTGTTTGCCGTGGCCGTCATGCTGTTCATCACGCCTGTCAGCCAGTTCCTCGGCTATGCGGACCATCCGACCTACGTGTCGGCTATGGCGCTGACCGTGGCCATCGATGCCGTGCGCGCCATTCCGTTCGTCTATCTGCGACAGCAGAAGAAAGCGTTGAAGTTTGCTGCCTTGCAGCTGCTGAACATCGCCATCAACATCACGCTGAACCTCGTCTACTATCTGCTGCTCGGCGGTCATGATCCCGGTTATGCCTTCTACATCAATCTGGTCAGCTCAGCCGTCATCACGCTCTGTCTCTACCGCGAGCTCATGGGCATCCGTGCCGGCTTCGACCGTCAGCTGATGCGCCGCATGCTGGCTTACTCGTGGCCCATCGTCATCCTCGGCATTGCGGGCATCCTCAATCAGGTGGCCGACAAGATACTGTTCCCCTTCCTTTACAGCGGCAGCGACATGCAGATGCAGCTCGGCATCTATGGCGGCACGGTGAAGATTGCCATGATCATGGCCATGATTACTCAGGCGTTCCGTTATGCTTACGAACCGTTCGTGTTCGGCAAGTCGCGCGACAAGGACAACGACGAGGTGCAGGCATCGGCCATGAAGTATTTTCTGATCTTCACGCTGCTGGCCTTCCTCTGCGTGGTGGGTTTCATTGACATCATCAAGTATCTCATTGCGCCCGACTATTGGGAAGGGCTGCGCGTGGTGCCCATCGTCATGGCGGCGGAGATCATGATGGGCATCTACTTCAACCTGTCGTTCTGGTATAAGCTGGAGGACAAGACGTTCTGGGGTGCCGTCTTCTCGGGCATCGGTTGCACCGTGCTCATTGCCATCAACGTCATCTTCGTGCCCCGTTACGGCTACATCGCCTGTGCGTGGGCCGGCTTCTCGGGCTACGCCGTGGCCATGACGCTCAGCTATCTGGTCAGCCTGCGTTACCATCCCATTGCCTACCCCGTGCGGTCCATCCTGTTGTATGTCGGCTTGACGCTGCTGTTCTTCGCCGGCATGACCTATGGCCGTACCTGCCTGCCCCAGTGGGCATCCATTGCCGTCAACGCTCTGCTCATCATGGCCTTCGTCGCCTGCATCCTCCGCCGTGACCTGCCGCTCAGCAGCATCCTCAGGAGAAAGTCCGGAAAGTCCGGCCAATAAAGAATCATCACTAACAAAAAATAAAAAACAGAAAATGAAAAAGATTTTATTATCATTCGTTGTGGCGCTTGCCGCTTTTCAGGCAAAGGCCGATGAGGGCATGTGGACGTTGTTTGACCTGCCGCAGCCGGTGTTCCAGCAGATGCAGGCCGAAGGCTATGCGCTGCCTTATGAGTCACTCTACGAGGCCGACAATGCCGTCATGAAGTCGGTCGTTAACTTCGGCGGCTTCTGTTCCGGCGTGGTGGTCAGCCCCGACGGACTGGTGTTCACCAACCATCACTGCGGTTTCGATGCCATCCGCACACACTCCACCGTCGAGCACGACTACATGCTCAACGGCTTCATTGCCAACTCTTACGCTGAGGAGCTGCCTAACGAAAACCTGTTCGTCAGCTTCATGGTGGCACAGAAGGACATCACGTCGCTCATGGACTCGCTGGGCGTGCGCAACATGCCCTATTCAATGATTGAAGAACTGGTTGATACCGTTGAGTCCGTCCTGTCGCGCCAGCTGCGCGAGATTGACCCGACGCTGCGCGTGGAGGTTAAGCCGTTCTACGAGGGCAACCGCTACTATGTCACCACCTACCGCGACTTCCACGACGTGCGGTTGGTGTTTGCCATTCCCAAGTCGATGGGTAAGTTCGGCGGTGAGACCGACAACTGGATGTGGCCGCGCCAGACGTGCGACTTCTCCGTGTTCCGTGTCTATGCCGACCCTGACACCAACGGCCCCGCTGAGTACAGCGAGAAGAACGTGCCTTACCACCCGAAGCACTGGGCGCCCGTGTCGATGCAGGGCTACAAGGAGGGCGACTTCGCCATGACCATGGGCTACCCCGGCTCTACCAGCCGTTACCTGTCAAGCTACGGCATCAAGGAGCGCTACGCCGAGAACGCTGCCCGCGCTCAGGTGCGCGGCGTCAAGCAGGATGTCATGATCCGTCACATGCGTGCCGACGAGGCCGTGCGCATCATGTATGACTCGAAGTACGCCCAGTCGTCCAACTACTGGAAGAACTCCATTGGCATGAACAAGTGCATCGACAGCATCGGGCTCATTGGGCAGAAGGAGCGCTTTGAAGACCAGCTGCGCCGTTGGCAGGACCAGACGGGCTACCTGAAGGGCGAGCTTGACTTCTACCAGATGAACTATCTCTACGCCCGCCGGTTCAATGCCACGCGCATGTTCACCCTGTTCCAGGAGACCTTCTTTGCCGACGAGCTTTCCACGCGCGCCTTTCGTGCCTGCTACGGCCGCATGAAGGTGCAGGGCCCGGAGGACAATCCCGAGAAGCAGTACATTGAGTTCGTCGACAACCGCAACGAGTGGGACCAGGCCACGGACTGCGAGATCATGGGTGCCCTGCTGCAGAACTACCGTGAGCAGGCCCTGCCGCAGTATCTGCCTGACTTCTACAAGTACATCGACAAGGAGTTCGGCGGCGACTGCACCCGTTATGCGGAGTATCTTTATAAGAACTCCATCCTGATGCGCAGCGGCGAGCCCATCTACATCAACAAGAAGAACTACGGCCGCGACCGTGGCGTGGAGTACGGCGTTGACCTCATCGACGTGCTGATGAGCATCATGGGCGAGATACGCGACGGCATGTCCGACATTGACGAGCAGGAAATGAAGCTCTGCGCCGCCAAGCTGCGCATGGAGCAGGACATGCCCAACTACTCGGATGCCAACTTCACGCTGCGACTCAGCTACGGACAGATTGGCGGCTACACGCTGGGCGGCACCAAGTCAGACTATTACACCACGGCCAGCAGCATGGTCGACAAGATGCTGCTCGGTGAGCGTGGCGTCATTGACTACGAGGCAGAACCCGAGATGAAGACGCTGCTCTCAGCCCGCGACTTCGGCACTTACACCGATCCGCGCACGGGCACCATGCAGCTCTGCTTCCTGTCTAACAATGACATCACGGGCGGCAACAGCGGCTCGCCGGTGTTCAACGGCAAGGGTGAGCTCATCGGCTTGGCCTTCGACGGCAACTGGGACTCGCTGTCGAGTGACATTTTCTTCGACCGCGAACTGGCCCGCACCATCAGCGTTGACATCCGCTACGTGCTCTTCATGATGGACCGCTGGGGACACGCCGACCGTCTGCTGCGCGAAATCAATGCGCATTAAATGAGCGGACACGAGGTGTCCTAAATGAGAAATGAGAAATGATAAATGAGAAATGATAAAGTTATGCTTTGCAATAAGATGATAGGTAGGGTGATAGGTTTATCATTTCTCATTTTTCATTTCTCATTTAGCCCCGTAGGGGCGCAAAAGCATCTCTACGACACGGGGTTCCTTGTTACCTGCGACGGCGTAGAGGAGAACTTTGCCGATACCATTGCGATAGAGTTCGTTGACAATCAGATCATCATTCCTGTTGAAATGTCAGGGCGGCAGTTCCGCTTCCTGCTCGACACCGGCGCCAGTCAGGGCGTGGGCTTCACTGGCAGCGGCCTGCCTTATGTGAAGGAGGCCGGCTACGTGGTGGCCGTCGACTTCAACGGTCGTGCTGACACCGTGCGCGTGGTGCAGCTGCCGAAGTTCCAGTTGGGACGCCTGACCGTCAACGGCTACGTGGCGCAGGTCGTCAACGGGCGGGGCGTGCATCGGCCTTACGATGGCATGATAGGCTTCGACATCATCAACAAAGGACTGCTTTGCAAGATTGACACCCGGAACAAACGCCTCATACTCACTGACCGCAAGAAGCACTTTGCCGACGAGCAGGGCTACGAGGTGAAGTATAAGCTGCAAGCCTTTGTTCCTTACGTGTGGGTCAGTCCTTTCAAGCGCCACATGGACTGCGCCCTCTTTGATACTGGCTTCTCACGGCTTTACTCCATGAGCCGCGAGAGTTTTCAGAAACATGTCTACAAGAGCCGGCAGGTGGCCGCACAGGTGGAAGGCCGCGCCCTTGGCAGCAGTACCATCGGCCTCAACAGCGTCGAGTCGGCTGACTCTGTCTATTTTCTGGCGCTTGACCGCCTGAAGTGGGACGAATTTTCGTTCCTTGACTATCACACCAGCACCAGCGACGGCAGTTCGCACATCGGCGCAGAGCTGTTGCAGCATGGCGCGCTCATCATCAACCCGCGCCGTGAGCGCATGCTTTTCCAGCCTTACAACGGCACCGACACCGTCACCATCAGCAACCGTCAGCCTCAGATGTCCGTCGTTCCCTATCAGGGCCGCGCCATGATTGGGCTTATCCGCGAAGAGAGTCAGGCTTACGAGGACGGTCTGCGGCGTGGTGACATCATCCTGCAGATTGACGGACGCGACGTCACGACGTTCGGCACATTCCAGCAGTGGCGTTTCGCCCGTGGCGAAACCTACCGCTTCACCGTCCGCGGTCTTGACGGCACCGTGCGCGAGGTCATGGTCAGGAAGTAACCCGTTGAGCGGGGCTGCGGCTTTACATAGGTCATGAAACGGGCGCGGTGATTATAAATTCATGCGTTTTGTGTGGTGTTTATATGTTTTTTTCGTACCTTTGTAGCCGATTTTCAGTGTGTTATGACCCAAATGACGTTTGTCGGAAGATGGATCAAGGTGCTGCTGACGGTGTTGGTGGTGCTGATGCCGCTGGGGTGCATGCAGGCCCAGCGGCCGTTGCATGTGGTGATGCTTGGCGACAGTAACACGTTCATCGGCGGCGACTCGTGCAATCAGGCACGCGGTTGGAACAAGTGGTTCTGCGATGCCGTGCAGCCCACGACGTGCCGCAGCTATGCCCGCAGCGGTGCCACGTGGACCAACACGCCGCAGACCGTGCGCAACACGGAAGAGAACATTGAGGTGCTGGGCGACAACAACGTCATTTACAATCAGGTGTGCCGCTTGCAGGAGGCCGTGGCAGCGGGTGAGCAGGCGCAGCCCACGCTCATCATCATCATGGCCGGCACCAACGATGCCTGGTTTGCCGCCAAGCGACCGCTGGCCTACACGCAGAAAGGCATCGAGGCCTTTGTCACCGGCGACACGTTCACCAGCCGTCCGGCGTCTGAGGTGCTGACGCTGGCCGAGTCCGTGCGTTACAGCTGTGAACTGCTCAGACAGTCGTTCCCCGACGCCCGTCTGGTGCTCATCACGCCGATGCAGGCCACGAAGGTCACCGTTGGCGCCATCCGCCGCACGGGTGACATCATTGAGCAGTGCGCCTTGCAGCTCGGCGCCGAGGTCATACGCCTCGACCGCGAGGGCTGCGTCAAGCGCTACGAGGAACTGAAGCGCCGCCGCTACACCGTCGACGGCGTGCATACCAACGAGGCTGGAGCCCGGATGATAGGCGAGTTTGTGGCGCGGTACATACTCCTGTAACTCCTAAATAAAAAAATAAGAAATGGTTTTTTCTGATTTGTTTTTCCTGTTCGTGTTTCTGCCGGCGTTCATGCTGACTTACCTGTTGGCGACGTGGTACGACCGTAGCAGACAGACACTCACCGCGCGCAACTGGGCTTTGGTGCTCTTCTCGCTCATCTTCTATGCGTGGGGCGAGCCCGTCTACGTGTTTCTCATGCTGTTCTGTGTGCTGGTCAACTACTTGGCCGGACTCGGCATCGACCGTCAGGAGAAGCACCGCAAGGCAGCACTCGTGGCAGGACTGACGTGCAACATCCTCATCCTGTGCACGTTCAAATACTTAGGCTTCTTTGCCACGCAGCTCAACAGCATCGGCATCCCCGTGGCCGTGCCGAACATTGCGCTACCCATCGGCATATCGTTCTACACGTTCCAGTCCATCTCTTATCTGGTGGACGTCTATCGCCGCGAGTCGCCCGTGCAGCGCCGCTTCGGTGACCTGTTGCTCTACGTGTCGATGTTCCCGCAGCTCATTGCGGGCCCCATCGTGCGTTACAACACCGTGTCAGCCGAGCTGCACGACCGCCACGTCTCGGCGCAGGACTTTGCTGACGGCGCTTTCCGCTTCCTCTGCGGACTGGGCAAGAAGGTCATACTGGCCAATCAGCTGTCAGAGATTTCCGATCAGTTTCTGGTCAACGGTCTTGGCTCACTCACCATGGCCGGCGCGTGGATCGGCATCGTAGCCTTCACGTTGCAGATCTACTTCGACTTCTCGGGTTATTCCGACATGGCCATCGGACTGGGCCGCTGCCTCGGGTTCCACTTCAATGAGAACTTCCGGCATCCCTACTGCTGCGACAGCATCACCGACTTCTGGCGCCGGTGGCACATCTCGCTGGGCAGCTTCTTCCGTGACTACGTCTACATTCCCCTTGGCGGCAACCGCCGGCATCAGGCCGTCAACATCCTCGCCGTGTGGTTCCTCACCGGCATGTGGCACGGCGCTTCGTGGAACTTCATCATCTGGGGCGTCTACTTCGGTCTCATCGTCATGATGGAGAAGTACACGCTGCTGCGCTGGAAAGACCGCATCCCCGCACCGCTGCTGCACATCTACAGCATGCTGCTGGTCATCGCCGGCTGGGGCATCTTCTACTTCGACAACTTCGACCAGATGATTGTCTTCTTCAACGCCTTCTTCGGCAACTATGTCGAGGCGTTCGACTTCGTGGACCAGACGGCACTGACCGACCACCTGTGGCTCTGGTTAGTCGCCCTGCTGTTCTGTCTGCCCGTGCGCCAGTGGCTGGGCAGCCTGACTGAGCGTTTGGTGAAGACTGACGGCGCGCGCCAGCTGACGTTTGCCACCGCCCGCATCGTGGTGTCGGTCGTCATGCTCGTGCTCAGCGTCGCCCTCCTTGTCGGTGCCACGAACAATGCGTTTATCTATACACGGTTTTAATGAAGAATATAATGGGGGAGTTAAAGGAGTTAAGGGAGTTAAAGGAGTTAAAGACGTATGTTTTGAAGACTCCGGCACCCTGCTCCTTGTGGGAATAGCGAAAGGAAAAAGGTATTGTCCTTTAACTCCTTTAACTCCCTTAACTCCTTTAACTCCATAACGATAATGTTCAAAGAATGAAACAAAACAACATAAGCAACTGGCTCCGGGTTCTTGTACCCCTTTGCCTTTTAACCCTTTTGCCTGTTGACGGCGTGGCGCAGCAGGACACTGCGCGCCGCACGAAGTCGGGCATCATCATCATCGGACAAGGTGACTCCGTGCGCGCCGTGGAACCGTTCAACGGAACCTTCGAGCGCGGGGCAGCCTATGCCAACATCGTCAACGAGTACTATCGCACGTTCGAGGGCCGTGTCAACGTCTATTGCATGGTCATCCCCACGGCGGTGGCGCTCTACTGTCCCAATGAGTACAGCATGTGGACGAAGGACGAATACGCCTCCGTGCGCCGCCTGTTCCGTCAGCTGAACGACTCGGTCAAGGCCGTTGACCTGTTCGACATCATGGCCCGCCATGCCGACGAGGAAATCTATTCTCGCACCGACCACCACTGGGCGTCGCTCGGTGCATTCTATGCCTCGCAGGAGTTTGCGCGCATGGCCGGTGTGCCGTTCCGCGACCTGACGCACTACGACAAGCACGTGCTCAACAACTACGTGGGCACCATGTACCGCTTCTCGCGCGACGCCGCCGTGAAGAACGCCCCCGAGCGCTTCACGTGGTACGTGCCGCGCGGCGTGCAGTACAGCACCACCTACGTCAAGTACAAGCTCGGCCGCAACAAGAAGACCGTCGTCAGCGAGAGCGAGCCAGAGTCCGGGCGGTTCTTCTTTGAATACGAAGACGGTAACAGCGCCGCCTACATGACCTTCATGCACGGCGACCTGAACACCACCACCGTCAAGACGTCGACCAAGAACGGCCGCCGCCTGCTCATCCTGAAGGACAGCTACGGCAACGCACTGCCGGGCTTCCTCTTCTTCTCGTTCGAGGAGATTCACGTCGTGGACTGCCGTTACTTCACGCGCAACATGATTGACTACGTCTATCGCCACGGCATCTCTGACATCCTCTTTGCCAACAACGCCGGTCACGCCTACACAGCCGCCACGGCAGAGTCGTATAAACGTTATTTGGAACAGTAAGTTATGGAGTTAAAGGAGTTAAGGAAGTTAAAGGAGTTCTTTGCAAGCAAAGCGGCAAAGCCGAGCGAAAGACGTATGTTCTTTGCTGAGCAAAGCGGCAGAGCCGAACGCTAAAGGCTCCTACATCCTGCTCCTTGTGGGAATAGTGAAGGGAAAAAGGTATTGTCCTTTAACTCCTTTAACTCCCTTAACTCCTTTAACTCCTATAAAGAAAAAATGTTCAATAAATGAAGCAGCATCAAGTTTACATTGCCATCATCGGTGTGGTGTTTCTGGCTTTTGCCGTGGTGTTTGACACGTTCCCGCGCAGCGAGGTGTCAGAATTGGAAAAGCGCGAGCTCAAGCAGTTCCCCGAGTTCTCGTGGGAACGTCTGGCTGACGGCTCGTTCACCCGCGACGTCTCGTCGTGGTTCAGCGACAGTGAGCCCTTCCGCGACCAGCTCATGGAGCTGAGCATGTATATCAAGCACCTGACGGCCAGCCCTGCCATCGGCGACGACGAGGAGGCCGTGCGCTTCCATGCCAGCGACGATGCACAGCCCGCCGACGACGAGCAGGAGCAGGGCGAGAAGACCGCCGACATCAATCTGGCCGACTCGCTCAACAACGACTTCATCGAAGAGAACGCGAAGATTGCCAACAAGGGCATCATCATCGTCGGCACCGGAGCCAACGTGCGTGCGCTCATGGCCTACGGCGGTTCGGCCAAGGGCGGCGTGAGCTATGCCGAGGCAGCCAACAAGTATAAAGAAGTGTTCGGCGACAAGGTCAATGTCTATTGCATGGTCATCCCCACCAGCACGGAGTTCTATTGTCCCGAGAAGGCGAAGAAGTGCACCAATCCCCAGCTGCCCACCATCAAGAACATCTTTGCACATCTGGCCCCCGGCGTGAAGCCCGTCAACATCTACAACACGCTGGCTGAGCACAAGCAGGAAGACATCTACCTGCGCACCGATCACCATTGGTCGCCGCTCGGCGGCTACTACGCCGCGCAGGAGTTTGCCCGCGTCGCCGGTGTGCCGTTCCAAGACCTGAGCCACTACGAGCGCCGCGTCACCCACGGCTACGTGGGCAGCATGTACGGCTACTCGAAGGACATCTCCGTCAAGAACGCCCCCGAGGACTTCGTCTACTACGTGCCGCAGGGCGTGGACTACGAGACCACCTACATCAACTACAACATCAACAAGAATTATCAGGTGACGGGCGAGGGACGTCCCTACAAGGCCGCCTTCTTCTTCAAGTTCAAGGACGGCAGCGGCGGCGCCTACTGCACCATGATGGGCGGCGACACCAAGCTGACGCAGGTGCGCACGTCGACCAAGAACGGCCGTCGCGTCATCATCCTCAAGGACAGCTTCGGCAACATGCTGCCCAGCTACCTGTTCTTCTCGTTCGAGGAGGTGCACGTCATCGACTCACGCTACTTCACCAAGAACATGAAGGACTACGTGACCGAACATAAGATCACCGACATCCTGTTTGCCAACAATATTTTCAAGGCTTACAGTGACGGCACGTACAAGATGTATCTGCGCTTCCTGACCCAGCGTGCCGGCACGCATGCCGCACCCGATGCGCCGACGAAGAAGCCCGACGCCCCGACGAAGAAGCCTGACGCCACGCAGCCGACAGAGCCGGAGACAACGCCGAAGCCCGACGCACCGACGACACCCGACACGCCGAAGGAGCCCGAGGCCCCGAAGCCGGCACCCGCAGCACCACAAGAACAGGCAGCCCCCGCCGCCGCCAGTGAAGAGTCATGACTAAGCACATGTCAAGTGTAGGTTCGAAAGGCATCTTGCGTTTTCTGAAGGACTGGACGCTGCCCGTGGCCATTGCCGTGGGCACCGTGGCCTACTTGACGTTTGACCTCGTGCCGCAGCTCGACGCTGCCGGCACGGCGCTGGCGCCCGTGTTCGACACACTGTTTCCCGTCTTCGTCTTCCTCACGCTCTTCGTCACGTTCTGCAAGGTGGACTTCCACCAGATGCGCCCCCACCGCTGGCATGCCGGCGTGCTCGTGGCGCAGCTGTTGCTCGTGGCGCTCAACATCGGCATCATCCTGTGGGTCGGCGAGGGCGAACAGAAGCTGCTCTGGGAGAGCGTGCTGACCTGCATCATCGGACCCTCGGCTGCCGCAGCCCCCGTCGTGACGGGCAAGCTCGGCGGCAACATCAGCACCATGACCACCTACACGCTCATCTCGTCCGTCGCCTCCGCCCTGCGCATCCCCATAGTGTTCCCCATGCTGG
>JAFUSC010000129.1 GCA_017467705.1 Prevotella sp.
GCTGGAGGGCAGGCTGGTCGGGGGTGGTTCGCTTTCTGTCTGCCCTGCTCCTGACCAGATTGTCTGGGCGCGGTCGCCGGTGCGCATTGACATTGCTGGCGGGTGGACGGACACGCCGCCTTATTGTCTGATGGAGGGCGGCAACGTCATCAATCTGGCCATTGAACTGAACGGGCAGCCGCCATTGCAGACGTACGTCAAGCCGTGTCGTGAACCGCACATCATCCTACGGAGCATCGACCTCGGAGCCAGCGAGTGCATAGAGACCTACGAGCAGTTGCTTGACTTCGCCCACGTCGGTTCACCGTTCTCCATTCCCAAGGCCGCACTGGTGTTGGCCGGTTTCTCTCCGCAAAGCGCTCAGTACCCGACGCTTGACAGTCAATTGCAGGACTTCGGTTGCGGCATAGAGCTGACGCTGCTCTCAGCCATTCCTGCCGGCAGCGGACTGGGCACCAGTTCCATTCTGGCTGCTACCGTGCTTGGAGCATTGAATGACTTTTGCGGTTTGGGATGGGACAAGAACGAGATAGGCCATCGCACGCTCATGCTCGAACAGTTGTTGACGACGGGCGGCGGCTGGCAGGACCAGTTTGGCGGACTGCTTGGCGGTGTCAAGTTGTTGCAGACGCAGGCCGGTCTCACGCAACTGCCCGTGGTGCGCTGGTTGCCCGATGACCTTTACACGCAACCCGAATATGCAGCCTGCCACTTGCTGTACTATACAGGCATCACGCGCACGGCGAAGAAAATCCTGGCTGAGATTGTGCGGCGCATGTTCCTCAACCAACATGAGCAGCTTCAGCTGCTGCGCGACATGAAACAGCACACGCTCGACATGTATGAGGCCATTCAGCGCAACGACTTCGGCGAGATGGGACGTCTGGTGCGCCGCACGTGGACGCAGAACCAACAGCTCGACAGCGGCACCAACCCCGATGCCGTGCGGGCGTTGACTGATTTGGTTGACGACCTCTGTCTGGGTTACAAGCTGCCGGGCGCGGGCGGCGGCGGTTATCTCTACATGGTGGCCAAGGACCCTGAGGCGGCCGCACGCATCAAGCAGACGCTCAACGCACACCGACCCAACGCCAATGCCCGCTTTGTGGACATGACACTCTCGAAAAAAGGACTACAGATCAGCCGCAGTTGAACTCTTAACTTTTTTGTAGTTACAGGAGTTCAGGAGTTGCAGGAGTTGCAGACAATAGTACCGTAGGGCTTGGATACGTGATGATATGGAGCCTGCAATGTATTGTCTGTAACTCCTGCAACTCCTGTAACTCCTGTAACTCCAAAAGGTTAAAATACGTAAATTATAGGAGTCTTTCTGTAATTATGCTTATCTTTGTGGCGTACTAACCATGCAACTGTCTGATTATGATAGACTTTTTGAGTGACCTGATTGCTTATCCCATTGTCGGCGTCATCAATATGTTCGACCATCTGGTGTCGTTCGGCGGCGTAGAGGCGTCGAATGAAACCATTGACCAAGTGGACAGACTGGTGAAGCCGAACATGGTGGCCGAGTGGCGTTACAAGATCAACCATGCGCTGGGCGGCACACGGACCTACGACGATTACAACAAACAGGAAAACCAGGAGTTCATCGGCTGCTGTTGTGGCTGTGGCTGTCTGGGTGCGCTGGCGTTGTTCGTCGTCCTCTTGATTTTCTTAGTTATCCTGAGTTTTTAATCATCCATTTTAAATTGAACGTGTTATGAAGAAATTGTTAGTTTTAATGACCATGCTGTTGGCCCTGACAACGACGGCCAACGCACAGAAGCTGAATGACGACCAGCGCGATCATGTCATCAAGAACCTCATCGGGCGCATGCAGCCCTACGGTAATTGGTACATCACCACGACGCCCGTCACGTGGTATGAGTATTGGGCTGTAACCGGTGTGAAGAAACATACCAAGAACACCAGCGTCTCTAAGGCTGCCATTGTTCTGGACGGCGAGCAAAAGAAGTTCTGCGACGTGCTGAACAAGGAAGGGGGTAAGACTTTCTTCCTGCTGCTCAGCAAGTCGGAAGCCTTTGAAGCTTGTAATAAGGGCAAACTGCACGACGACGTGTCGAACATCAGTTTCGATCACGGTTTCTACGTGAAAATGTCCAAGAAGAACTATCAGTACCTGACGGGAAAATAAGACGCCTTTTGATTCTGCACAGTCAGACAATCCGTAAACAGCGTAACAGCAAGGGGAAACAGACTCCCTTGCTGTTATTTTTTGTCGGTTCTGTAAAGTAATAAACCGTTTATTGCAAAGTAATAAACCGTTTATTACCGACCAATAAACCGTTTATTACCGAGTAAAAAACCGTTTATTACTTTCTAATAAACCGTTTATTACTTTTTAAAGTCAGTGAAACACGAACGGAAAACAGGCTGAAACCGGTTACAATTTCTATAAACGTAAGTTAAAAAGCTCGAATTGTGCGCGTTGTTTCTCATATTATGAGTATCTTTGTAGCATCATTAAAAAACCAATCTTAAAACCTGACGACGATGAAGAAGATGCTTTTACTGACGGCAGTTGTGCTGTTGACGTCCTGTCACATGGGGCGTCCCGACATTAACGGCAGCAAACACCAGCCCATCATGCACGGCTGGACTTACGAGCAGGCGGGCGAGTTCTGGCTTGCCGCCGACCTTGACGATGAGCGCGGCGACGCCACGCACAACGGTGGAGCGTGGATGACGGCTGAACAACTGGCAACGTTCAAGGACGAGAACGTGCAGGTGAACCTGCCCTTGGCCCCGGATGACACCAATCCGCAGCCGCTGGACGGCGTGACTTACCGTCAGGCTGACACCGAAGGCTTCATCACGTTCCGCTTCAATGCCGACACGCTGGCTGCTGACACGGTGCTCACCGCAGCGTTGGCAGCCGACTCCGTCACCATGAAGCAGACCATGACCATCGGTCAGGCTGACGCATGTTTCAAGGAACCGATGTACTTCCCCCAGGACACCATCTACAATTGCTACGTGCAGCAGCGCGGACGTGGCATCTATACCTTATATTATATTACTGACCGCGGCACGCGCAACTTCCCGGACGGACGCCTGCAGACGATGGCTGCCGTCATTTCCGTCTATCCCGGTGCCGACAGTCTGGTCATCTGTCGTGGCAACATGCTCGGCGGAGCCTATGTCAAAGAAAACAAGTAAACCTGATGATGATGCGAAACACATTCAGAAACCTGCTGATGGGCATGACGGCCCTCATGCTGATGGCTGCCTGCGACCCCAAGGGAACGTGGCAGATGAACAGACTTGGAGACCTGTTGAACGCTGAGGGTGGGCCCGTGCTCACCATCGACCAGCTGATGGACTCCATCAGTGAGCTGAACCGGCATGATGATTTCAGCGTCCATTTCCCGCTGACCGATGTTGACCAGCGGCCGCTGGAGGGCGTCTACCAGAACCCCGTCACGGGTTCCACCTTGCAGTTCCACCTGGCTGAGCAGCGTGACAGCATCCTCACCGTCGGCACCGTTGACATTAACCAGCAGACGGAGCTGGAGGTTACGCTGACCACCAAGCCCGTCACCAAATTCGTGCAGGCCCGTGGCAAAAGCGTCTATGCACTCTACGAGGTGAACACCAGCACCGACAGCCTCGGCACCGGGCGTCAATGGGCTTCTTGGAGCCGCGTGCTGCTCTTCGTCTATCCCGGTGGCGACAGCATCATGACGACGCGCGGAAGCAAGCATTTTACGCACATTTTCCGTCATCAGTAATCGGCATCATGGAGTTCAGGACAAAGGTAGACATTCCCCGGCTGGGTTTTGAGATTGAACCGCACGAGGAGATGCTCTTCGTGGGCTCGTGCTTTGCCGCAGAGATAGGACACCGCTTTCAGCAAGAGCAGTTCCGCGCCGTGGTCAACCCCTTCGGCACGATGTATAATCCCGTCAGCGTGCTGCACACGCTTCAACAGTTAAGCAAAGTTCCCCGCATCGTCTTTCTCACCCTTGGCACGAACCACGTCTACCGGTTGAAGGAGACCGGCGAGATTGTTGATAACTGCCAGAAGCGGCCCGCGGCGTTGTTTCAGGAAGAAGTGTTGACGGTCAGCGAGTGTGTCGGCTACCTGCGGCAGGCCGTTGAACTGCTGCGCAGCCGTCGGCCCGACGTGCAGATTGTCTTCACCGTCAGCCCCATCCGTTATCGCAAGTACGGCTATCACGGCAGTCAGCTGTCGAAAGCCACGCTGCTGCTGGCCGTGGAAGAGGTTTTAGCCCCCCTTTCGTCCCCCGAGGGGGGCA
>JAFUSC010000130.1 GCA_017467705.1 Prevotella sp.
CCAAGGGCGGCGTCATCTCCAGCATCGTGCCCTTCGTGAGCCATCAGGACTCGTCGGAACACGACGTGAACATCATCGTCACCGAACAGGGCATAGCCGACCTGCGCGGCAAGTCGCCGGCACAGCGCGCCGAGTGCATCATTGAGAACTGCGCGCATCCCGACTACAAGCAGCTGCTGTGGGACTACCTGAAGATTACGAAGATGGGGCACACACGCCATTGTCTGCCTGCCGCCTTCGCCATGCACGACACGCTGGCACGCAAGGGCGACATGAAACTGACCGACTTTGCAGAATACGTCAAATAAGGCTGCGTTTTGAAAACCGCCGATTCCCGATGCGAGAACTGGCGGTTCCCGATTTGCAAACTGCCGATTCTCGCGTTGAGAATCGGCAGTTTGCAAATAGGGAATCGCCAGTTTACAAAACAGCGTCTTTTACCACTACTTGAACTCAGCCCTGATTTTGGCTGCAATGTCCTGAAAATCAGCCTCGTCAAGTTTCAGCTTCTCACGACGGAAGTCCACGTCCTGTTCCGTCTGCATGGGGATGAGGTGAATGTGGGCGTGAGGCACCTCAAGCCCGAGCACCACCTGCGCCACCTTGCGGCAGGGGAACGCACGTCCGACGGCCAGCGCCACGCGCTTGGCAAACAGCTGGAACTCGGCCAGCTCGTCGTCGTCCATGTCGAAGATGTAGTCCACTTCGCGGCGGGGAATCACCAGCGTGTGACCCTTCACCAACGGATTAATGTCAAGAAAAGCGTAGAACTTCTCGCTCTCTGCGCACTTGTAGCTGGGAATCTCGCCAGCTGCTATCTTACTGAATATGTCCATTTCCCTAATTAAGCATTAAGCATTATTCATTAAGCATTATTATCACGCCAGCGCAATGTTATCAATGCGCAGCTTGATGGTGCCACGTGGAATCTGTATCTCCACCTCGTCGCCCACTTTCTTGCCCAGCAGTCCCTGGGCAATGGGGGTCTTGATGGAGATCTTGCCCTCGCGCAGGTTAGCCTCGTTCTCACTGACGATGGTGTAGCTCATCTTAGCCTTGGTGGTCAGGTTGGTCATGTCCACCTTGGTCAATATCTGCACGGAATCGGTGCTCAGACGTGAGGTGTCCACCACCTTCGCGTCCTGAATAGCCAACTTCAGCTGGTTAATCTTATCTTCAAGATGTGCCTGGGCTTCCTTAGCTGCCTCATACTCTGAATTTTCACTCAAGTCGCCCTTATCGCGTGCTTCGGCGATGGCGGCAGACGCCTTGGGACGTTCCACGCCCTCCAAGCGTCTCAGTTCGGCTATCAGTTTGTCATAGCCTTCTTGCGACATGTATGCCATAATATTCTTCTTATTATTAATGATGTTGTTTGTTGTTTTTTTCTCTTAGCAGTCAAAAAATAAAGAATCCCGACACTTCTCCGCGTCGGAATCCCTACATTAATATGTTTTTCTTTCTGCGCGGCAAAGGTAGTAACTTTTTTCCATCCTGCCAAATGTTTGATTCGTTTTTTTTGTTTTTGCGGCTTTTTTGTGGGCAAACGGCGGTTTTTACGCTTGACTTATGTCAAGAAAGCAGGCCACAGCTGGTACTTTTTGCTTGATTTACTTGCATATCACACGGAAAACGCCTACATTTGCACTGTGTTTTTCATAGTATTAGATTTAAGGTTAACAAAGGTGGGGACTTAGCGAAGTCCCTTTTTTTGTGCTTTTTAGAAAAACAGGAAAAAGTTTTGCGTTTTGCCCGCTTATTTGTAACTTTGCAAGCAAATTAACAAAACTAAAGAAAATAAAAGCATTATGGTAGACTCAAAACTCGTTATCTACAATACGCTCACGCGCCAGAAAGAGCGCTTCGAGCCATTGCATGCCCCCAACGTCGGCATGTACGTCTGCGGACCCACCGTCTATGGCGACCCCCATCTGGGACATGCCCGCCCGGCCATTACGTTCGACCTCGTGTTCCGTTACCTGAAACATCTGGGCTACAAGGTGCGCTACGTGCGTAACATTACCGACGTGGGCCACTTGGAGCACGACGCTGACGAAGGCGACGACAAGATTGCCAAGAAGGCACGGCTGGAGCAGCTGGAGCCGATGGAGATAGCCCAGCACTACACCAACCGCTATCATCAGGCCATGGAGGCACTGAACGTGCTGCCTCCCAGCATTGAGCCGCACGCCACGGGCCACATCATCGAGCAGCAGCAACTGGTGCAGCAGATTCTGGACAACGGCTTTGCCTACGAGTCGAACGGCAGCATCTATTTTGACATAGAGGCATATAATAAGAGGTATAAGTACGGCATACTCTCCGGCCGCTCGTTAGAGAACATCAAGGACGAGAGCCGCACGCTGGCCGGTGTCGGCGAGAAGCATCATCAGGCCGACTTCGCCCTGTGGAAGAAAGCACAGCCCGAGCACATCATGCGCTGGCCGTCACCGTGGAGCGACGGATTCCCCGGCTGGCACTGCGAGTGCACGGCCATGGGACGTAAGTATCTGGGCGAGACGTTCGACATTCACGGCGGCGGCATGGACCTCGTCTTCCCGCACCATGAGTGCGAGATAGCACAGGCCACGGCCTCCATGGGCCACCAGGCCGTGAAGTACTGGATGCACAACAACATGATCACCATCAACGGGCAGAAGATGGGCAAGTCGCTGGGCAATTTCATCACGCTGGAGCAGTTCTTCACGGGCGACCATCCGTCGCTGGAGAAAGCCTACTCGCCCATGACCATCCGTTTCTTCATATTGTCAGCCCACTATCGCGGCACCGTGGACTTCTCGAACGACGCGCTGCTGGCTGCCGAGAAGGGACTGCAGAAACTGATGCAGGGCATCAGCGATCTGGAGCGCGTGACCGCCGGTGACAAGTGTGACGCCGAGACGGAGAAACTGGTGAAGGAGCTGCGCACGAAGTGCTACGACGCCATGAACGATGACTTTGCGACGCCGCTCGTGCTGAGCTATCTGTTTGAAGCCTGCACGGTCATCAACAAACTCATTGACCACAAAGCCACCATCTGCGCCGACTGTCTGAAGGAGCTGAAGGAGGTGATGCACCTCTTCACCGAGGAGCTGCTGGGCTTGAAGGAGCAAGGAGCCGGAGGCAAGGAGCAGGAGGAGCGCGAAGAGGCTTTCGGCAAGGTGGTTGACATGGTGCTGGCACTGCGCGCCAAGGCCAAGGCGAATAAGGACTGGGCCACTTCTGACCAGATACGTGACGAGCTGGCCGCTGCCGGCTTCGAGGTGAAGGACACGAAGGACGGCGTCACGTGGCGGCTGAACAAATAGAACAACATCAAAAAAAAGAACGTTGGCACATTGAAAAACATTCAATTGCACAAGCTCACCATCGGCTACCGCACCAAGGGTAGCCTGCGTGTTGTGGCGCAAGACATCAGTGCCTCCATCTGCGGCGGTGAGCTGACATGCCTGCTCGGGCGCAACGGCATCGGCAAGTCGACGCTGCTGCGCACGCTCTCAGCCTTTCAACCTCCGCTGGACGGCGACATCTTCATCAGCGAGCAGCCGGCAGACGACGGCAACAAGGCCAGCCTCATCAGCATGACGGACAAGGAACTGAGCCGCATCATCGGCGTAGTGCTCACCGAGAAACCTGACGTGCGTAACATGACGGCCCGTGAACTCGTGGAACTGGGCCGTTCGCCCTACACTGGATTCTGGGGCCGTCTGCATGACGATGACCGTCAGGTGGTTGACGAAGCGTTGAGACTGGTCGGCATTGAGCCGCTCGGACAGCGGTTGGTGCACACGCTGAGCGACGGCGAACGGCAGAAGGTCATGATAGCCAAAGCGCTGGCACAGCAGACGCCCGTCATCCTGCTGGATGAGCCGACGGCGTTTCTTGACTTCCCCAGCAAAGTGGAGATGCTGCAACTGTTGCGTCGGTTAGCTCATCATGAGCACAAGACCATCTTCCTGTCGACCCACGACGTGGAACTCGCCTTGCAACTGGCTGACCGCATTTGGCTCATGGACGACGACCAGCAGCTCAGCATCGGCACCCCGCAGCAGTTAGCCCTCAACGGCATGCTCAGCCACTTCATAGAACGCCCGGGGGTGCTGTTCGACCCGCAGGACATGACCATCAGGGTGAACACCTGATGCCAAGCGGTCGGAAGAACGACCTTATGAATCAAATATTCAACAAACTCATAACACTACTATAAGCTTATGCTCACTGGACACGGCGACGATGCCTATCGCTACGGCGACAAAATCAGGCTCGATTTCAGCAGCAACATCTATAGCCATGCTGACCTGAACGGACTGGAGGATTATCTGGTCCGCCACATGGACAAGTGTCTGCGCCATTACCCCGAACCAGAACCGCGCGAATTAGAGTGGATGTTGGCTGAGCAGTTCAACATCCCGCGCGAATGTGTGATGGTGACCAGCGGCGTCACTGAAGCTATCTATCTGTTGGCACAGCTCTACAGCGGCTATGCCAGCATCATTCCGCAACCGACGTTCAGTGAGTACGCCGATGCCTGTGAGCAGTTCAACCACATCATCGGCAGCGAAAATGACAATTTGGCGCACTTGCCCGAAGAGCGCATCTACTGGCTTTGTAATCCCAATAACCCGACAGGCAATGTGGTGATGATGGGGTTCCTCTATCATGAAATCAAGCGTAACAGCCAGTATACGTACATCGTTGACCAGTCGTACGAGCATTACACCCGCGAGCAACTTTTTTCGCCGCGCGACGTTCTGCGCATCCCCAACCTCGTGCTGCTTCATTCCATGACCAAACAATATGCTGTTCCCGGCTTACGCTTGGGCTACGTGACAGCTCATGCCGCCATCGTCAACCGGCTGCGTCAGCTGCGGCGGCCATGGTCGGTCAATGCGCTAGCACTCAGGGCCGGCCGCTATCTCGTGCAGCACGGCAAGAGCTGCATCCCTGACCTTGATACCTATCTGACAGAGGCTGAACGTCTGCGCACGGAACTGAAACAGATAACGGGCGTACGTATGTTTGAAAGCAAGAGCACCTTCATGCTCGGCATGCTGGAAAACGCAACGGGCAGCGAACTCAAGCAGTATCTTATAGAAGAACATGGCATACTCATCCGCGACTGTTCCAACTTCAGCGGACTTGGCAATCAGTTCTTCCGCGTGTCGGCACAGTTGCCATGGGAAGACAACCTGCTTGTGGCAGGCATCAGTGAGTTTATGAAAGACTTATAAGCCTTATAAGACCTATAGACCCTATAAGACCCATAGGCATAAAAGCTTTATTTCGTCGAAAAAATACGGGAAGTCGTCGAAAGTTTCTTGGAGCGTGTAGCAAATAAGCTTACCTTTGCGACAAATTAACGAACAAAACGCAAAAGAAAATGAAGACATTGAAAACCATTCTGACCATCGCCGCCTTCGTCATGGCGCTGCCGGTCGCTGCACAAACCACAACCATCAAGGGCATCCTCGTTGATTCACTGACAAGCGAGGGCCTTCCCTATGCCACTATTCGCGTATATAAGAAAGGTAATACGAAAAAAGCCGTTGCCATGTCAGTCACTGACGGCGACGGACACATCAGACAGGAACTGACCGGCCGCGGACAATTCGTCTTGAGCGCCAGCTGCATCGGCTGGCAACAGCGCGACGTAGCCTTCGAGGTGACGACCAACGGCGATTTAGACCTCGGCACCATTCTCTGCCACGACGACAGCCAGTCGCTGGGCACCGTTGAGGTCATTGCACAGAAACCGCTGGTGAAGATGGAGACTGACAAGATGACCTACAACGTAGCCGAGGATGAGGACTCGAAGACCAACACCGTGCTCGACATGTTGCGCAAGGTGCCGATGGTGACAGTTGACGGACAGGATAACATCACCGTCAACGGCCAGTCGAACTTCAAGGTCTACGTGGACGGCAAACCTAACGCCATGTTCTCCAGCAATGCCAGCATGATCTTCAAGAACATGCCCGCAGCCGCCGTCAAGAACATTGAGGTCATCACCAATCCCGGCGCAGCCTACGACGCAGAGGGTACGGGCGGCGTGCTGAACATCGTCATGAACAAGACGCCTGAGGCTCAGGCCAGTCTGAACGGCTACAATGCCACCGTGCGTGCCAATGCCAGCACGAGGGGCTGGGGTGCCGGTGCTTTCGTCAACGGCCAGCAGGACCGCCTGTCGTTCAGCACAAACCTGATGTATAACTACCAGAAGCCGGGCACGTCAGATGTCACCATGGAACGTGAGCAGTTGGGCACAGCCACGTCGCTTCTGACCATGAACAATACGACGGATACCAAGCTGCCCTTCGTCATGGGAAGCCTGAATCTGGGTTACGAGCTGGACTCCATGAGCACGATGAACCTCATGCTCTCTGTCACCAACATGAACATGAAGAACAACGGCATGTCAACCACCAACATGGGCGGCGGCTTGTACGGTCAGGGCTTCAGCTACGTCAACACCAACGACACGCACACCAAACGCACATCGTTCAGCGGCAGCGTTGACTACCAGCATTTCTTCAACCGCGAGCGCACCAGTTCCATGGCCGTCACCTACCAACTCACATCGGCTCCCACCAGAAGCGAGCAGTGGAGCGACTTCTCCGTACTTCCTTCCTCGGGAGAAAGCGGAAGTGTTTATCCTTTCGACCTGACCGACCGCTACTCTGACAACAACGAGCACACCACCGAGCACACATTGCAGACTGACTTCACCGTGCCCCTCAGCACACTGAACAAGCTGAACTTCGGTGCGAAGTACATCGCCCGTCTGTCTGACTCTGATGCCAAGTATTACCTGAACGATGTCTACACCGAACAGATGAGCATGGACTACAGCCACAACAGCAGCATCGGCACCGCCTATATGGAGTATGACGGACATGCCGGCAACATCGGCATGAAGGCTGGCCTACGCTACGAGCACACGTGGCAGAGCATTGCTTACCGTCTGGGCAACACGAGCGACTTCCACACCAACTACGGCAACCTCGTTCCCTCAGCCTCACTGAGCTACTCGTTTGCACCGACCGTTAACCTCGGCCTGACCTACAACATGCGCATTGCACGTCCGGGCATCACCTATCTTAATCCTTACGTTGACCGCACCAACCCCACCGCGCTGACCTACGGTAACAGCGACCTCGACGTGGAGAAGTCGCACAGCATTGGGCTCGTGTTCAACATGTATACGCCGAAGCTGATGCTCAACCTGAAGCTCACCCAGTCACTGTGCAACAACGGCATTGAGCAGTACAGCTTCTACCGTGACAACCTGCTCAACACGACCTACGGCAACATGGCCCGCCGTAACCTGACGTCGTTCAACGTCTACGCCTCATGGATGCCGCTGACCGACACGCGCATCTTCATGAACGGCGGTGTGAGCTACACCGACCTGCACTCTGATGCACTCGGTGCCAGCAACAGCGGATGGCAGTATAACCTGATGGGCGGCTTGCAGCAGACGTTGCCCGCCGACTTCAAGATGAGCCTCTTTGCCATTGCATCGAGCAAGAGCTACACGCTGCAAGGCTGGAGCACGGGTTTCCAGATGCTGACCGGCTCACTCACCAAGTCATTCTTCGACGACCGCCTGACCGTCGGCGTGCAGGGACTCGTCGGACTGTCCAAGGGTGGCAAGCTGAACATTGAGAGCTACAGCCGTGCGGCCGACTTCACCAACCACATGAAGATTCAGGTGCCCATCAGCCAAGTGTCGCTGACCGTCAGCTACACCTTCGGCAACACGAAGAAGCAGATGAAGCAGTTCCAGAGCCGCGTGCAGAGTGACTACATGGAGCACGAGAGCAACGAGGAGCGCATCAACAACATCGGAATGGAATAAACAAACAGATATGAAACGACCTCAAATCACCCGCAGTGATATTCTGCTATTCACAATGCAGGCAGCAGCATGGACCATTGTCCTGCTGTTGCCTGTGCTGTCTGTACTTTTCTTTACCCAGAAGTGGGACAATGCCGTGGCTACGTTCTGGATTCTGTTCTACATGCTGCGCTCACCGCTGGTGCTTTATTTCATCAACTTCTACCTGCTGGAGCCATGGCTGTGGCACAAGGGCCGTCGCTGGCAGTTCATTGTGACCAACGTGCTGCTCATCATGATCACCAACCACTGGCTGTTCTTCATGGACTTCAGCATCATACCATCAGGGAATGACATGGCCATCATCGGCTACGCCATGGGCTTGTTCATCTACCTGCTGTTCCTCATTGCCCTCATTGCCCTCACCGTCGGCCTGCGCCACTACATCCGTTCGCGCCGGCTGAAGGAGCAGCTGAAGGAACAGCAACAGCATCACACCGAGGCCGAGCTGGCATGGCTGAAGAACCAGATCAACCCGCACTTCCTGTTCAACACGCTCAACAACATTTCCAGCCTCATACAGATTGACGCCGACGCCGCACAGGACAGCATTGCCCAGCTGAGCGACCTGCTGCGCTATGCCATGTACGAGACCGACAAGCCGCTGGTGCCGCTGAAGGGGGAGATTGACTTCATGCAGAACTACATTGAGCTGATGCGCCTGCGCCACAACAACCAGCTGGAGATCAACACCTCGTGGGCTGAGGTTCCCCCTCAGACGACCATCCCTCCCCTGCTCTTCGTCTCACTCATTGAAAACGCTTTCAAGCACGGCGTCAGCAGCAGCCGCCCGTCACGGATTGACATACGGCTGGAGACTGACGGGGATACGCTTATCTTCGACTGCCAGAACACCAATTACCCCAAGGACGACCAGAACCGCAGCGGGTCGGGCATCGGACTGGAGAACACCCGTCGCCGGCTGGAGCTGATGTATCCGGGCCACTACACCTGGCAGCAGACTGTCACCGATGACAACATCTATAAAATAAGAATTACACTGTAACACAATGACTTGCATGATTGTCGACGACGAGCCGCTGGCCGTCAAATTATTGGAATCGTTTGTGGGGCGGACGCCTGACTTGCAGCTCGTCAGCTCATTCACCGACAGTGTGGCTGCCATTGCCGCCCTGCGTGAACAGCCTGTCGACCTCATTTTCCTCGACATCCAGATGCCTGACCTGAACGGCATGGAACTGGCGCACATGCTGCCGCCGCAGACCAAGATTATTTTCACCACGGCTTTCAAGGAGTATGCCTTCGACAGCTACGAGGTCAGCGCCGTTGACTTCCTGCTCAAGCCCGTGCGCTACAACAAATTCCTCACGGCAGTGGAGAAGGCGAAAAGGAGAGCCTCCCCCCAACCCCCTCCCAAGGAGGGGGAGTTCGGAGCCAGCCAAGCGTCGCCCCTCCTTGAGAGGGGTGTGGGTGGAGGCTTCTTTGTCCGCGTGGACGGTGAGCTGCGCCAAGTGCTCATCAACGACATCGTCTACGTCAGCGGCATGAAAGACTACGTCATGTTCTACTTGCAGTCGCAGCCGCGTCCGCTTGTCACCCACATGACGATGAAAGCCGTCGAGGACATTCTGCCCGCCGACCGCTTCATGCGCGTGCACCGCTCCTACATTGTCGCGCTCGACAAGATTCGCAAGGTGGACCGCAATGACTGCATCTACATCGGCGAAGAAATCATCCACGTCACGGAGAGCTTTCGCGCTGATTTTGAGCAGTTTATCAACCGACGCACCGCTCAGTAGAAATTCCCCGTTTTGTAAACTGCCGATTCCCGACGCGAGAACTGCCGATTCCCAACGCGAGAACTGCCGATTCCCAAATTGTAAACTGGCGATTCTCAAAACGAAAACTGGCGATTCTCAAATCTATACATTATTAATATACGCGCGCGCGAAGGAGTGCTTTTGCCCTTATTTGCCCGCTGTGATTAAAAAAAAGGCTCTTTTTTCGCTGTTTTTACATTTTTTTCGTATCTTTGCGACATCAATCAACAGTGTTTGATGAACCAAAGAAATTTATTAACTAAAAAAGAACGGATATGGAAATTTTGATTGTATTGCTTTTGTTGGGCATCGGCGCGCTGGTGCTGATTGTTGTGGCTCTCGCCGCCTATTTCGTCATGACACAGCGCAAGCTGGTCAGCCTCGATGAACTTTGTAAGAACGCCATGAGCCAGATAGCCGTGCAGCTCAACTCACGTTGGGACGCCGTGCAGGGTCTGGTGAAGATGACGGCACAGTATGCTAAACATGAGTCGGAGACGCTGCAGAACGTCATTGCACAGCGCCGCATCAGCAACGTGACCACTGCCGCACAGGTGAACGAGCAGCAGGGTGCGCTGAGCGAAGTGCTGGGACGCCTGATTGCAGTCAGCGAGTCGTATCCCGAACTGAAAGCCAACGGTGTGTTCCTGGAGACCATGGAAGGCATGAAGCAGTATGAGGAGAACGTGCGCATGAGCCGTATGGTCTACAACGACACGGCAACGAAGATGAACCGCATGGTGCGCCAGTGGCCGTCGTCAATGGTGGCCGGCATGCTGCACTTCGACGAGAAGGAATACCTCACCGTCGACGAGGAGAAGAAGAAAGGTTATCCCGACATTGACGATGCATTTAAGAAAAATTGAAAGTTGAAAATTGAAAATTGAAAGTTGAAGGCTCAAATCCAAACGGAGTATGGACATGAAGTATTCCCCACAGTTCAAAGTGAAGGTAAGATGGTTTTTACTCTTTTGCCTTTTTACCTTTTTACCCTTCTCGGCCAGTGCTACGTCAAGTTTGCACAACCTGGACATCACCGTCTTGCTTGATGACAATGGTGATGCCTATATCACTGAGGTGCGCCGCATGACCATTGACGACAAGGGCACGGAATTGTATATCGTCATCGGCAATCTCGACGACGACAGCCGTGTCGAAAAGCTCAAGGTGTCCGACGAGATGGGGGTAAACTTCAGGAACATCGGTAAATGGGAAGTGAAATTCGACCGTCAATGGAAGACCTACAAATGCGGCATCGTAGAGAAAGGAAATGGTTACGAACTCTGCTGGGGACTGGGCGATGCCGGTGAGCGGACCTACACCACCAGCTATGTCATTACAAACGTAGTTCGTGCTTATCAGGACTATGACGGTTTCAACTTCATGTTCGTAGCATCAGACATCAAGCCCAGCCCCGAGAAGGCAACGATTACCATCGGTCGCAAGGACGGGAAGCCACTACCCCAAGAGGCCACGAAGATGTGGGCCTTCCGCTATCACGGCGACATCAACTGGGTGGACGGTCAGGTGGTGGCACATGCCGACGAGGGACTGTCGGGCGACGAGGGCATGATTGTCATGCTGCGCTTCGACAAGGACATGCTCCACCCCGCCGTCAGCAAGAGCGACAAGTTCGATACGCTGAAGGACAAAGCCTTTGAAGGCAGCTATTATGAAAACGTGGGCAAACTGGATTTCAAGTCTATTCTGGTCATCATCTGCTTCTGCTTCCTCCTGCCTTTAGTCTTCGGGCTCTATGTCGGCTACGTATTCCTGAAGAAGAGGAAAGCCACACGCGACATGACGTGGTACCGCGACCTGCCTTTCAAGGGTGACCTGATGAAGACCAATCAGGTGATGAACGCCTACCGCTACTTCACCTGCGACTACAAGAACCTGATCAGTGCACTGGTGTTGCGGCTGCTCAGCATAGGCGCGCTGCGCATTGAAGAACACGACGTGCAGCCGACAGGACTGAAGAAGGTGCTGGGCGCCAGTCCGAAACGCATGAAGCTCATCGCCATCTATCCGCTCATTGACCGGCCTGATATCAAGAACATGCCACTGCTGAAGCGGTTGCACGCCATCTTCATGAAAGCATCGGGCGATGATGCCATCTTGCAACCCGACGAGCTGACGCAGTGGATGCGGCATCACACGTCGGAGGTGGAGCCGTTTGTGAAGAGTCTGAGGCAGAGCCGCAGCATCAGCAGTTGTGATAAAGACTTGGATAACACGCGCTCGGTGTTCGGCATGAAGAAGTTTCTGGAAGACTTCACGCTGGCCAATGAGCGCCACGCCTCGGAGCTGGGCCTGTGGAAAGACTATCTCATCTACGCTGAGCTCTTCGGCATTGCCAAGCAGGTGCGCAAGGACATGATGCGCGTCAATCCGGAATACCTGTCCATGGACGAGGCATTCCGCCAGATAGCCGACGAGGACAGCACCTATCTGCTGACGGCTTACACGCTGAGCGGCTTCCATCAGTACGAGAAGACCATGGCCGCCGAAGCCGCGAAAGGCAGCGGCGGCTCCGCATCGTTCGGCGGTGGCGGCGGCTTCTCTGGCGGCGGCAGTGGCGGCGGCATCAGGTGAGTTGAAAGTTGAAAATTGAAAGTTGAAAGTTGAAATCTCAAACCTCAAATCTCAAATCTCAAAGCAGAATATGGCAAAGAATACGAACTGGAAAGACGAATACTGGCTGCTCATCATGCAGCTCTACCTGCGCAAGCCCGTAGGGGTGAAGCCCGTGTTCAGCCGCGAGGTGGTGGACGTGGCGCTTGAGATTCACGTGCACCCGCGCATCCTGCACGACAGGATGTGTCAGGTGGCCAATCTGGACACGCCGCGCATAGAACGCATCTGGGAGCAGTATGGCGAGAACCCGCGCCGGCTGAGTCGCGCCGTACGGCTGCTGCGTGAGCGCACGGGCTACGGCAATGCCAGCGAGTTCTACGACGGTGTGGAGCTGAACGAGACTTTCGAGCGCGACTTCCGGCCACTCAGTGAAGACGAGCGCTTCACACCCGTTGCACTCATGCTGGTGCTTGACCTCTACTTCCGGTTGACGCCGCAGACCATGGTGAGCCAGACACCAGAGGTGCAGGAGCTGGCACGCCTGCTGCACGTGACCGCGGCTGACGTCGTGGAAGTGCTGGACGTGCTGCAGCACATTGACCCTTACCTCAACCGGCGCGACGTGCTGCTGACTCCGCTCATCGGGCCGTGCTCCGACATCTGGCGACGCTACGGCAACATGGACACCATCCGCTTAGCGCAACTGGCTGAGGAGCTGAAGGAGTATTACAAGTAACCATGTCACAGGAACAGATACAAATACAAAAGCAGGAGCAACTGCTGAAGCAGACGCAGACCATCACGCAGCAACAACTGTTGCAGGCGCAGCTGGTGGAACTGCCCATCACGCAGCTGCTCGAACGTATCAACACCGAGATGGACGACAACCCGGCGCTGGAGGCATCGACCATTGGCGATGCCCCTGACGGACAGGACTATCAGGACACATCAGAAGTACTCGACGCGACGGACGACATGGGCGGTTACGACAATGAGCGCGACCGCGAGGACCGGCAGTCGGCCTTGGATGCTGCGCTTGAGAGCATCGGGCGCGACGACGACGAGCTGCCCGTCTATCACAACAACGGCAGTCAGGAAGACCGTGAGGAAATGGTGTTCGGTAGCACCGTGTCGTTCTACGACCAGCTGAATCAGCAGGTGGGCGAACTGGAGCTGACCGACCGCGAACGCTACATCGTGGAATATCTCATCGGCTCACTTGACGATGACGGACTGCTGCGCAAACCGCTCGACACCATCTGTGAAGACCTGGCCATCTGGCACAATATCGACGCGACGACCGACGAAGTGGAACACCTGTTGCACCGCCTGCAAGAGTTCGACCCGGCAGGCATCGGCGCGCGTTCGTTGCAGGAGTGTCTGCTGTTGCAGATCCGGCGCCGTGAGCCCTCACGGTTGCGCGACCTGATGGAGCAAGTCATCACGCACCAGTTCGACGACTTCACCCACAAGCACTGGGACAAGATACAGCTGGCACTGTCGCTCAACGACTTGCAGGCGGAGACGCTCATCGGCGAACTACGCAAGCTGAACCCCAAGCCCGGCGCCTCCATGGGCGAGAGCATCGGTCGCAGCATGCAGCAGATAACGCCTGACTTCATTGTTGACACACAGGACGACGGCACCGTGACGTTCCAGCTGAACCACGGCGACGTGCCTGAGCTGCACATCTCGCAGTCGTTTGCCGACACGCAGCACGAGTATCAGAACAACCGCGAGCACATGAGCCGCCAGATGAAGGAGGCACTGCTTTACACCAAGAAGAAAGTGGCCGCTGCGCAAGGATTCATTGAGGCTGTCCGCACACGTCAGCGCACGCTTTCGCTGACCATGCAAGCCATCATTCAGTTGCAACACCGCTTCTTTGAAGACGGCGACGAGTCATCACTGCGTCCGATGATTCTCAAAGACGTGTCGCAGCGCACGGGACTCGACCTGAGCACCATTTCGCGTGTATGCAGTTCCAAATACGCGCAGACACGCTGGGGAACCTTCCCCCTGCGCTACTTCTTCAGCGACGGCTACACGACGCAGAGCGGCGAAGAACTGTCAACCCGTGAAATCAAGGTGACGCTGCGCGACCTCGTTGAAGCCGAAGACAAGCAGCACCCGCTCTCTGACGACGCCCTGCGTGAGCTGCTCCACCAGCGTGGCTACCCCATTGCACGCCGCACCGTGGCCAAATACCGCGAACAGCTGGGCATACCCATTGCCCGGTTGCGCAAGTAATTAACAAACAAAGAAACCGTAAATAACTGAGGTGACCCGAGAGAAGCAAATCATACTGACCGCACGCATTGTGAGCATGTTGTTCACACCGTTCTATCTGCCCATACTGGGACTGCTCACGCTGTTCCTGTTCAGCTACATGAGTCTTTATCCATGGGCGTTCAAGCTGCAAGTGCTCATCATCGTCTACCTCTTCACCATTTTCCTGCCCACCCTGTTCATCCGCCTCTACCGCCGTTATCAGGGCTGGACGCTCATTGAACTGGGACAGAAGGAGCGCCGCATGGTGCCTTACGTCATCAGCATCCTGTGTTACGTTGCCTGCATCTACCTGATGGATGCGCAGCACATCCCGCACTTCATGATCAGCATTGTCATTGCCGCGCTGGTGGTGCAGATTGTCTGTGCCATCATCAACGTCTGGTGGAAGATTTCCACCCACACGGCCGCCATCGGCGGCATGATGGGGGCGCTGTTCGTCTTTGCTGATGCCTTCGGCTTCAACCCCGTGTGGTGGTTCTGCCTGCTCTTCATGCTGGCCGGCATGCTGGGCAGCGCCCGCATGATTCTGCGCCAGCACACGCTGTCGCAAGTCGTCGGCGGATTTGCCATAGGGCTGTTTAGTTCTGTCATTGCAATTATTTATCTGTAAATATGAAACCAATAGTAAGCATCATCATGGGCAGCACCAGCGACCTGCCCGTCATGGAGAAAGCCTGCAAGCAACTGGACGAGTTGCAGGTACCGTTTGAAGTCAATGCCCTCTCAGCCCACCGCACGCCTGAAGCCGTTGAGCAGTTTGCCCGCGGCGCCAAGGAGCGCGGCATCCGCGTCATCATTGCTGCCGCTGGCATGGCCGCAGCCCTGCCGGGCGTCATTGCCGCCTCCACCACGCTGCCCGTCATCGGCGTACCCATCAAGGGCATGCTCGACGGACTGGACGCCATGCTCAGCATCATCCAGATGCCACCGGGCATCCCCGTGGCCACCGTTGGCGTCAACGGCGCCCAGAACGCAGCCATCCTCGCCGTCGAGATGCTGGCCCTCAGCGACGAACAGATTGCCCATCGGCTCAGCGACTACAAGGCTGGACTGAAGGCGAAGATTGAGAAAGCCAATAAG
>JAFUSC010000131.1 GCA_017467705.1 Prevotella sp.
ATAAAAAAATAAAAAAATAAAAAAGAGAGGCTTCTTACTTCGCATTTGACTGGACGACGTTTGCCTGCTACATTGTATAAGTAACTATCCATCATAAATTATTTGCTGGCTGGTCAGAAACGATCTCTGAATATTCAGTAAACATGAATGACTTTTTTATTTCTTGATTTTCGTCAGTTCCAAATCCCTGTCAGCCATGGTCTTCAGCGAGGAGTCCTTGCTGACGGCCTTGCCGAGGCTGTTGGCCGCAGCCTCATTGTTGCCCTGACGGGCATTGAGCACGGCACGCAGATAGTCGGTCATGGCGTCGGGCTGCTTCACGTTGTCAAGCGTCTGGGCAGCGCGGGCGTAGTTCTTGTTCATGATCTGTGCCAAGGCAGCACTGTTGCTGGCCGTGTAGCCGAAGTCCTGCTCAGCCAAGGCGTAGTTGCCCTGTGCCAAGTGCAGGTTGCCCAGCGTCTCACCCAACCGGCGCACTGACGAGGCACGCCCGATGCTGTTCTCTGCCTCGGCGGTGTTGCCGCTGAGCAGTTCCAGCAGTCCGATGTTAGCATTGGCGGCGCCGCAACCGGGGTCCATGGAGAGCGCACGCTGATAGTGGCGCGCCGCCGTCTCATAATCACCCTGACGGAAATACACATTACCTATATTATTATACGCGCGCGCGTCGTTGGGGAACAGCTTGACGGTCTGCTGGTAGATGCTGAGCTGTTCGGCAGGGTCGTCGGTCAACGTGGCCGCATAAAGCAGTTCCTCGACGCTCAGCCGCGTCACGTCATCCTTCAGCTGCTGCTTGATCTGTGCGTCGTCGCGGCCGATGATCTCGTAGTTCACCGTCAGACGCGCGCGGCGCAGCTCGGGCAGGATGCCGTCAGCCAGCTCACGGAAAGCCTCACTCATGTTGCGAATCTGCTGTTCGCGCTCTTCGGGGTCCTGATACATGGACAGCACGCGCAGGATGACGTCCTTGTCCTGAATGTCAGAGGCGCGCACCAGCTGCTGGAATCCCTCCCAGTCCTCTGCGGTGTAGTGCGTGTCCACGTAGGCGTTCAGCTGCTGCTCGTTGAGCTGCTGGCGCACATAGTCTGCCGTCACCTTCTGGCGACCGCTGGCCAGCTGCTCGTTGATGTTCAGGCTACCCTCGGGCGAGGCGTAGGCTGACACGTCGATATTGTTGATGTTCAGCAGTTCGCGGTCACGGTTGACACGCTGCAACAGCCGCACGAACTCAGTGACGGAGTTGTTCTGCAACTCGCTCTTGCGCAGTTCGGTCTGCGCCACAAGGAACTTGATGTTTGCCTCCAGCTTCTGCTCCGTCACACGTTGGAAAGCATCCTCAGCCACCACAGGCTGCGCGGTGATGACCGTGCGCTTGTAGAGTTCAGAGGTAGAGATGACGCCGTTAGCCACCTTCACCGCCGGCACGTCCACCGGCTTGTCGCCCACACGGGCATTGAAGCGCAGCCACAGCTCGCTCTGCTCCATGTCGGGCACGTAGCCGAAGCTGGTGCGCATGGTGTAGTGACCACCCAGCATGTATGAGATAACCTGGTCATTGCCCAGCACCTCTTCGCCTTGGAACGTTGCGGCGTCACCGCGAAGCGTCTGCTCCGCGCCATTGCTGACGTAACGCATCTCGGGCGTCACCGTCACCACGGCGTTGCGCTTCATGTAGCGCTCAGGAAAGGCACCGCTGATGGTAGCCTGCACCTGACCGGCATGGCTCTCCAACGGGTTAGGATTGACCTTGAAATTATCAGCAGCCAACGGATCCAGCTTAGCTGAGCAGGCTGTCATGGTGAGCAGCACACAGGCTGCAACCAAAAAGCGATTTGCTTTCTTCATAATCATTCTTCATTAAAACGTGCCACAAAGTTACGAACAATTGCGAGAACGACCAAATAATTTATATTTAATTCAGTTTTCATAATAATTCATAATCCGCGTTATCACTCACTTTTTCTTTTTTTATAGGTGTTCGTGACCGTTGGTTCATAATTATTTCGTACCTTTGCACCCTATGAAGAAGCTGAACTTAGAAAAAATACGTGCATTGGTGTTCGACGCCGATGACACGCTGTGGGACTGCCAGTCGCACTTTGAACAGGTGGAGAAACAGCTGTATGGGCTCATTGCCCCTTATTGTCTTGACCCGGCCGCCGAGCTTTACCGAACGGAAAGCAGCAACATGGAAGACCTGGGCTACGGTTGCAAGGCGTTCACCATCAGCGTGGTGGAGACCGCTCTGCGCGTCTGTGGTCCTGACCTCACAGCTGAACAGCTGACCAGTCTGCTGGAGGCAGGCAAGGGACTGCTGCACCTACCCGCCACCCCACTGCCCGGTGTAGTGGAGACGCTGGATTTTCTAAATGAAGAATTAAGAGTGAAGAATGAAGAATTGAAAATGGTCTGCTTCACCAAGGGCGAGCTGCAAGATCAGGAGAACAAACTGCGGCGTTCCGGACTGGCCAAATACTTCGAACACGTTGAGATTACGTCGAACAAGACGGAGCACGAGTTCCGGCAGCTGGCCGAGCACCTTGGCATCAGGCCCGACGAGATGCTCATGGTGGGCAACTCGCTGAAGAGCGACATCGCCCCGGCCGTGGCCGTGGGCGCACTGGCGGTGCACATTCCCTTCCACGTGACGTGGCAACTGGAAGTGCACGAAGACTTCGAGCATGAAAACATGGTGAAGATTGAGCAGTTCAGCCAACTACCCGAAGTCTTGGGACTCACGATTTAAATTAAATCGGTGAAATTCGCGTAATTTTGTAATTTATTCGTACCTTTGCACACAAAATAACATCACATCAAAACAGACATGGAAAAGAAAAACTACAAGAGAACCACCGTGACGGCGGCGTTGCCATACGCCAACGGTGGCGTTCATATCGGCCATCTGGCCGGCGTCTACGTACCCGCTGACATCTATGTGCGCTATCTGCGCCTGAAGAAGAAAGACGTGATATTCATCGGCGGAAGCGATGAGCACGGCGTGCCCATCACCATCCGTGCCCGCAAGGAAGGCATCACACCACAGGACGTGGTGGACCGCTACCACAAAATGATCAAAGACTCGTTCGAGGAGTTCGGCATCTCGTTCGACATCTATAGCCGCACCACCAGCGAGACACACCACAAGTTTGCCGCTGAGTGGTTCCGCAAGCTCTACGACGAGGACAAGCTGACCGAGGAGACGACGACACAGCTCTACGACGAGGAAGCCAAGCAGTTCTTGGCTGACCGCTACGTGGTGGGCGAGTGTCCCCACTGCCACAACGAGGGGGCCTACGGCGACCAGTGTGAGAAGTGCGGACGTGACTTGTCGCCCATGGAGCTGATCAATCCGAAGTCGACCATCAGCGGCTCAACGCCCGTGCTGAAAGAGACCAAGAACTGGTATCTGCCGCTGAACGAGTATCAGGAATGGCTGAAGCAGTGGATTCTGGAGGAGCACAAGGAGTGGCGTCCGAACGTGTACGGACAATGCAAGTCGTGGCTCGACATGGACCTGCAGCCCCGCGCCATGACGCGCGATCTGGATTGGGGAATCCCCGTGCCCGTGGAAGGTGCTGAGGGCAAGGTGCTCTATGTGTGGTTCGACGCGCCCATCGGCTACGTCTCGAACACGAAGGAGCTGTGTGAGAAAGAGCCCGAGAAGTGGGGCTCGTGGCAGCAGTGGTGGCAGGATGAGGACACGCGGCTGGTGCACTTCATCGGTAAGGACAACATTGTGTTCCACTGCATCATCTTCCCTGCTATGCTACACGCCGACGGCTCCTACATTATGCCTGACAACGTGCCCGCTAACGAGTTCCTGAACTTGGAGAACGACAAGATTTCCACCTCGCGCAACTGGGCCGTCTGGCTGCACGAATATCTGGAGGACATGCCCGGCAAGCAGGACGTGCTACGCTACGTGCTGACGGCCAATGCCCCTGAGACCAAGGACAACAACTTCACATGGAAGGACTTTCAGGACCGCAACAACAACGAGCTGGTGGCCGTCTACGGCAACTTCGTCAACCGTGCCCTGCAACTGACCAAGAAATACTGGAACGGCGTGGTGCCCGCCTGCGGCGAATTGCAGGATGTGGACCGTCAGGCACTGGAAGAGTTCAAGGACGTGAAGCAGAAAGTGGAAGCCCTGTTGGAACAGTTCAAGTTCCGCGATGCACAGTTCGAGGCCATGAACCTCGCCCGCATCGGCAACCGCTACATCACCGAGTGTGAGCCGTGGAAGGTATGGAAGACCGACCCGAAGCGCTGCGAGACGATTCTGAACATCTGCTTGCAGCTGACGGCCAACCTCGCCATTGCCTTCGAACCGTTCCTGCCGTTCTCTTCGAAGAAGCTGCGCGAGATGCTCGCCATTGAGAACTTCGAGTGGGAACAGCTGGGCAGCACCGACCTGCTGAAAGCCGGTCATCAGCTGGCTGAGCCGTCACTGCTGTTTGAAAAGATAGAGGACGAGACCATTCAGAAGCAGTTGGACAAGCTGGAAGCTACCAAGAAAGCCAACGAAGCCGCCCAGTATAAGGCTGCCCCCATCAAGGACACCGTCAGCTTCGAAGAGTTCGAGAAGCTGGACATCCGCGTGGGACGTGTGATGGCTTGTGACCGCGTGCCTAAGTCGAAGAAGCTGCTGCAGTTCCTGATTGACGACGGCAGCGGACAGACACGTACCATCTGTTCAGGCATCGCCCAGTTCTATGAGAACCCCGAGGAACTGGTGGGCAAACAGATTCTCTTCGTGGCGAACTTTGCTCCCCGCAAGATGATGGGCATCGAGAGTCAAGGCATGATTCTCTCTGCCGTCGATGCAGACGAGAGCCTCAGCGTGGTCACGACGACCAAAGACGTAAAACCAGGTAGTCAAGTGGGATAGTTTTTTTGATATGCAAGCCATCATTTTAGCAGCAGGACTGGGGCGCCGACTGGGTGAACTGACCAAGAACAACACCAAGTGCATGGTGCCCGTGAACGGTGTGCGACTCATTGACCGGCTGTTGGGACAGCTCGAAACGTTGCAGCTGAACCGCGTCATCATCGTGGTCGGCTACAAGGGCAAGGAACTGCGTGAGCACGTTGAATCGAGGTACAGAAAACGAGGTACGAGGTGCGAGGTGCGAGGTGCGAAGGACGAGGTGCGAGGTGCGGGGAATGGCATGAACATTGAGTTCGCCGAGAACCCTATCTTCGACAAGACGAACAACATCTACTCGCTGTCGCTGGTCAAGGACAAGATGATGGAGGATGACACGCTGCTCATAGAGAGTGACCTCATTGTTGAGGACAGCCTCTTCCGGATGATTCTCGACAACCCCTACCCTAACTTGGCGCTGGTGGCGAAGTACGAGACGTGGATGGACGGCACGATGGTGCGCATCGACGCCGACAACAACATCGTGAACTTCATACCGAAGAAGGCGTTTAACTATGCCGACGTGGATAAGTACTACAAGACGGTGAACATCTACAAGTTCTCACGCGAGTTTGCCGAACATAAGTATGTGCCCTTCCTCAACGCCTACTGCGCAGCACTGGGCAACAACGAATACTACGAACAGGTGCTGCGCGTCATCACGCTCATTGACCATGCCGACCTGAAGGCACTGCCCATCGGTAATGCCAAGTGGTACGAGATTGACGACGTGCAGGACTTGGACATTGCCGAGACCATTTTTGCTGACGGCGATGAGATGTTGCGCCGCTTTAATTACCGCTATGGCGGACACTGGCGTTTCCCCAAGATGCTGGACTACTGCTACTTGGTCAACCCCTACTTCCCCACGGAGCGCATGAAGGCGGAGCTGCGTGCCAACTTCGACACGCTGCTGACGGAGTACCCGTCGGGCATGTATGTCAACTCGCTGTTGGCCGGCAAGTACTTCGGCATCCGTCAGGACTATGTGGTCGTGGGCAACGGTGCAGCAGAGCTCATCAAGAGCCTGATGGAAACAGGAGATTCGAGGTACGAGGTGCGAGGTACGGGGTGCAAAAGGAAATTCGGTGTTATCTATCCCACCTTCGAGGAATATCCCAACCGGCTGCAGAAGGAACAGATTGTCCCGTTCATGCCACAAAACGCAGACCTCAGCTATACTGCCGACGACTTGATGGCGTTTTATAGTGGAGAGAGGAGATAGGAGAGAGGAGAGAAAATTGACACGCTGCTGCTGATCAATCCCGACAATCCTTCGGGCAACTTCATTCCGAAGCACGACCTGTTGCGACTCATAGCATGGTGCAAGGAACAACGCATCAGGCTCATCGTTGATGAGAGTTTCGTTGACTTCAGCGACGATTTTGAGCACAACACCCTGCTCACCAACGACATCTTGGAAAGCTACGAGGGGTTGGTGGTCATGAAGAGTATCTCGAAGAGCTACGGTGTGCCCGGCCTGCGACTGGGCGTCATGGCCTCAGCCGATCAAGACCTGATACAGCACATCAAGAAGGACGTGAGCATCTGGAACATCAATTCGTTTGCCGAGTTCTACATGCAGATTTTCGGCAAATATGAGAAGGACTACGTGCAGGCTTGCCATCGGTTCATTGCCGAACGTAAGCGCTTCGAACAGCGTTTGCGCCAGATTCCCTATTTGCGCGTGCTGCCCACACAGGCCAACTACTTCTGCTGTGAGATTACCGACCGCTACACATCGGCCGAACTGACGAAATTGTTGCTCGCCCGCTTCAACATCATGATCAAGGACTGCAACTCCAAGTCGTCGCTCGGTGGCCGCAACTACATCCGCATGTCGGTACGCTCCACGGAGGACAACGACCGGCTCATCGAAGCACTGGAAGATTTGAGATTTGAGGTTTGAGATTTGAGATTTGAGATTTATGGGTACATTGACCATTTGCGGTGGCGGCAATCTCGGCCACGTCATTGCAGCCTTCGCTGCTCATCGTGGTTATGACGTGCAGCTGCTGACGCGACATCCTGAGCGGTGGAGCCACGACATCACCATCGACACCCCCGAGGGAACAACCATCACAGGTCACATCAACCGCATATCCAATCAGCCTTCTGACGTCATTCCGCAAGCAGACATCATTTTGTTGTGTCTACCCGGTTATGGCATTGCCGACTGTCTGACCGCCATACGCCCCCATCTGGCGACAGGCACACCCGTCGGCAGCGTGGTCAGCAGCACGGGTTTCTTCTTTGAAGCCCTGACAAAGCTGTCGGCCTCAACCCCTCTTTTCGGTTTCCAGCGCGTGCCTTTCATTGCCCGCGTTGAAGACTATGGACACTCTGCTCATCTGTTAGGCTACAAGCCATCACTCAGTATGGCTGTTGAACAAACGGAGCAGAAAGAACATCTGGCGACAATCATCAGCCAAATGCTAAACACTCCGGTCCAACTTCTGGGCAGTTATTACGAGGCCAGCCTGACCAACAGCAACCCGCTGCTGCACACCTCACGCCTCTACAGCATGTGGCACACGTGGCATGACGGCATGGTCTACCCGGCGCAAAGCCGGTTCTATGCTGACTGGACCGACGAGGCATCGCAGCTGCTGATTGACATGGACCGGGAGTTCTTCCGTCTGTTGGCCGTCCTGCCCGTGCGTCCGGGCAGCATCCCCACCATTCTTGACTACTATGAAAGCAGTGACGCCCCGTCACTGACACGAAAGTTACACAGCATACAGGCTTTTCAAGACATTCTTTCGCCTATGACGAAAGTCGGAGACGGCTACGTCCCTGATTTCCAAAGCCGTTATTTCACGGAAGACTTCCCCTACGGGCTTGCCATCGTGCGCCGGCTGATGCACGAACACCACATAGAAGCCCCCCACATTGAGCGTGTCTATCAGTGGGGCATCAACCACCTCTGACGAAAACCGCCAGTTCCCGCGTCGAGAACTGGCGGTTTCCGAATCGGGAATCGCCGTTTCCCAAAATGAGAACCGCCGTTTCCCGATTCGGAAAACGGCGGTTCTCATTTTAAGTGCCTGAAAAGCCCCTAAAAAGGACGTTCTCTTACATTATTCCCAACCAGCGCAGCACGTCGTTCAGGTTAGCTATGACCATCAGCAGAATGAGGATGCCGAAGCCGACATACTCAGCCTTGATCATGAAGTCTTCCGACGGTTTGCGGCGCGTCACCATCTCATAGAGCAGGAACAGCACATGTCCGCCGTCAAGCGCAGGGATGGGCAGAATGTTCATGAACGCCAATATGATGCTGAGGAAGGCCGTCATTTCCCAGAAGCGATGCCAGTCCCACTGAGCGGGGAAGAGATTACCAATAGCACCGAAGCCGCCGAGCGACTTAAAGCCTTTCGACGTGAAGACATACTTCAGGTCACGCACGTAGCCCGAGAGCGTATGAGTGCCATGGGCTATACCGGCAGGAATACAGGAGAGCACGCCGTAGTCAACGTGGCGCTTCTCATACTTGCGGTAGGGATTAACGTTGTAGATGCCGTCAAAGCTGAGGTGTTTCTTGTCATACTCCGTCAGCTGCACTGACAAGGTGTCCATCACGTCAGACTGTGCATGCTGCACGACGAGCTTTGCCACGGGCTGCTTTGACTGCCGGGCTTCGTCGGGCTTCGAGAAATACACATCTTCCATGATGCCCACCTGCTCGTTGACTTCATTCCACGAGTCAACGTTCTTGCCATTGACTGCTATCAGCTTGTCACCTGCGCGCAGACCGGCCTTGTACGACGCGGACTCCACCACGACGCTGTCAATCTCAGCCGGCATGAACGGCAGTGCAAAGGCCGGCGATTCGGTAATCATGTCAAGGAAATCAAGGTCACCGGGGGTATTGATGATAACCTCTTTGAATCGCAGTTGGCCGCCTTGGGCGGTAGTGTCAGCACGCAGCACCGTCACCTGCTTTGC
The DNA here is from genome assembly GCA_017467705.1 of Prevotella sp. Taxonomy (GTDB): domain Bacteria; phylum Bacteroidota; class Bacteroidia; order Bacteroidales; family Bacteroidaceae; genus Prevotella. The sequence goes on from JAFUSC010000131.1 coordinate 8,876, forward strand.
CGTGGACAGGGTGCGCAGGGCGTCAGTCAGCCCGCCGGCCCACTCCAGCGACTTGATGCTGTCGCCGTCAGCAAGGATGGGAATGTCATGGTCAGCAAAGCCCATGGCCTTTGCTTCCTTGTTGAACTTCATGCCGAGCGTGGTGTTCTTGGCGGGAATATACGTATCACCCCACCAGAAGAGAATCATGGAGTAGATGAACAACGCCAGCAGGAAGTTGACCAGCACGCCGCCAATCATGATGAGCAGGCGCTGCCAAGCGGGCTTCGTGCGGAACTCCCACGGCTGTTCGGGCTGGGCCATCTGTTCCTTGTCGAAACTCTCGTCAATCATGCCCGCAATCTTGCAATAGCCGCCCAACGGCAGCCAGCCTATGCCGTAGGTGGTGTCGCTGTTCTTGGGTTTAAACTTAAACAGACTACCCTTCCACTTCCAGATGCTGGGGTCGAAGAACAAGTAGAACTTTTCCACACGTACGCCAAAGAGCTTGGCAAAGAAGAAGTGGCCTCCCTCGTGCAGCAGTACCAGCAGCGAGATAGCCATCATGAACTGTAAGACTTTTATCAAAAATACTTCCATAATGTTATTAACCTCCCCCTCACCCCTCCCAAGGAGGGGAGTGCCTGACGGATTTCAGGGGGAATTCCCAGGCTTGCTATTTGTTGATGACTATGTTAATGTTCCCATTGTTTCATTACACTCCTGTCTTGTCCGTAGGCCCTCCTCCCCTTAGGGGAGGCCGGGAGGGGCTCTTAGGGGAGGCACTCTGTGGCGATGCGCCGTGCCTCGGCGTCAGTGGCCACGTATGTGTCGTAGGTAGGTTGCTTGTCGAACGCTACGCGCTGCATGGTCTGCTCAATGACGTCACTCATCTGCAGGAACGTGCAACGGTCTTCCAAGAAGGCACGGTTGACAATCTCGTTGGCGGCGTTGACGATGCAGGGCATGTTACCGCCACGGTCGATGGCCTCAAACGCCAATGCCAGACAGCGGAACTTCTCCAAGTCGGGCTCAAAGAACTCCAACGGCTGCCGGAACAAGTCCAACCGGCTACCGCTGAGCGGCAGACGCTGTGGGAATGAGAAAGCATACTGGATAGGCAGGCGCATATCGGGCACACCGAGCTGGGCCTTCACGGCGCCGTCGGCAAACTGCACGGCAGAGTGGACAATGCTCTGCGGATGGACGAGCACCTGAATCTGCTTGGCATCGACGCCGAAGAGCCACTTGGCCTCGATGACCTCGAAGCCCTTGTTCATCATCGTGGCAGAGTCGATGGTAATCTTCGCTCCCATGTCCCACGTGGGGTGGCGCAGGGCGTCGGCCTTGGTGACCGTAGCCAACTGCTCCTTCGACATCTTGCGGAACGGACCGCCTGAAGCCGTCAGCAGAATCTTCTCGATGGGGTTCTGGTCTTCACCCACAATGCTCTGGAAGATGGCCGAGTGTTCACTGTCAACGGGCAGGATGGGTGTGTGATACTGCTGTGCCAGTTGGCAAATCAGCTCACCAGCCACGACGAGCGTCTCTTTATTGGCCAGTGCAATGGCCTTGCCTGCACGGATGGCGTGAATGGTAGGCGACAGTCCGGCGAAGCCCACCATAGCCGTAAGCACCATGTCAATGGGGGTGGCCTCCACAATCTCGTCCAATGTACGGGCACCGGCATACACCTTGACATCGGGCATGTCGTCCATGAGTCGGCGCAGCTCGTCGTAACGCTCTTCATTGGCAATGACGACAGCGGCCGGTCTGAACCGATGTGCTTGTTCGGCCAGCTGTTGCACCTTGTTGTTAGCCGTCAGTGCATAGACCTCATACAGGTCACTGTGTTCCTCGATGACCTCAAGTGCCTGCGTGCCTATCGACCCCGTAGAGCCGAGGATGGCTATTTGTTTCTTATTCATATATCTAATAATCCCTCCGGGATATTCATGGTTATCTTTTTCTGTTCAGCATCAATGTCGGTAATCAGGTCGTCGTTCGCAGGGATGAGACGTCCGTCATCCAGACAGAAAAGCAGATTGGCTGTGGAATCGTCTATGTCGGCAATGCGTCCGACGATTGCTCCGCTTTCAGCTTCGACGATATCGAAACCGACAAGGAAGGAGAGAGAGGGAGCGGCGTCCTCTTCGGGTGTCAGGGAGCGCGGAAACCACACGTCACTGTTGGTCAGTTCCGATGCCCGCTGCTGCGTGTCGACGTCGCAGAACTTCACCAGTGCCACGCTGTCACTGCGGAAGCGGTACTCCTCCATGAAGAACGGCACCAGTATGCCGTCAACATCGATAATGAGGTAGTCGGCATCGGCACGGTCGAAGACATCATCCGTAAACAGGAACGACACCTCGCCCTTCACGCCGTGCGCCTTACCCAACCGGCCAATCTTGTAACAGTCTTCCTTCCTGATCATCGTTATTACAATTTTTCTATTCGTGCTAGCCATACTAGCCGTTCTAGTCATGCTAGTCGTTCTAGTCCATTCGCTCTATCTTTGCTCCCAACACATTGAGGCGGTCTTCTATGTGCTCATAGCCGCGGTCAATCTGTTCGATGTTATCAATGCGACTGGTGCCACGGGCACTCATGGCCGCAATGAGCAGGGCGATGCCTGCACGGATGTCGGGGCTCGACATACGCTGTGCACGCAGCGTAATCTTACGGTCATGACCGACCACCACCGCGCGATGGGGGTCGCAGAGAATGATCTGTGCACCCATGTCAATGAGCTTGTCAACAAAGAACAGGCGGCTTTCAAACATCTTCTGGTGGAAGAGCACCGTGCCCCGGCCCTGCGTAGCCACGACAATGAGCACCGACAGCAGGTCGGGCGTCAGTCCGGGCCACGGAGCATCGGCGAGCGTCATGATGGTGCCGTCGATAAAGGAGTCTACCACGTAATGTTTCTGTCGCGGGACGAAGAGGTCATCACCGTCAACCTGTATCTTCACGCCCAACCGACGGAAGGCATCAGGAATGATGCCGAGGTGCTGCAAGGCTACGTTCTTGATGCGTATGCCTTCGCCCACCATGGCCGCCATGCCGATAAACGACCCCACTTCAATCATGTCGGGCAGAACGCGATGCGTCGTGCCGTGCAGCGATGTCACGCCCCGTATGGTGAGCAGGTTCGAACCGATGCCGCTGATATCGGCACCCATGCTGTTCAGCATGTGGCAGAGCTGTTGGATGTAAGGTTCGCAGGCAGCGTTATAGATGGTTGTCGTGCCCTTGGCAAAGACAGCAGCCATGATAATATTGGCCGTGCCCGTCACGCTGGCTTCGTCAAGCAACATGTAAGTGCCCTTCAGCTGCTTCGCTCCGATCTCGTAGACGTTGCGCTCGGCAATGTGGCGGAACTTAGCTCCCAGTGCCTTAAAGCCGAGGAAGTGCGTATCCAACCGGCGACGCCCAATCTTATCACCTCCGGGCTTGGTAATGACGGCATTGCCCATGCGGGCCAGCAACGGACCGATCATCAGCACGGAACCACGCAGCGCCGCACACTTCTTCACGAACTCATCACTCTCCAAGTAGGCGAGGTTGAGGTCGGAAGCCTGAAATTCCAAAGTTCGAGGGGCAAGGGGCAAGGAGGTGACCTTCACCCCAATATCCTTCAACAACTGTATGAGGTTGTTGACGTCGCGGATGTCGGGTATGTTCTCTATGACGACCGGCTCACATGTCAGCAACGTGGCACAGATGACCTGTAGCGCTTCGTTTTTGGCGCCCTGCGGTGTGATGGTTCCTTTCAGCGGATGTCCGCCCTCAATGATGAATGTTGACACGACCTGTTATTTACGATTTACCATTTACAATTTGCCACTTACTTCTTCCGCTTTCCACGCTTGGCCTCGGGCTGCAGGCTTCTGGCGTCAATCCGGTCGAAACGGAAAGAGTTGAGGTCAATCTGTATGACGCCGTCGGTGTAACGTGCCAAATCGTCGGCCACCTTCTCGTTGTCCATGGAGCCATGGCCCCACGTCTGGAGGTCACGCTTCATCTGGTTAGCCGTCAGCCGCACCAGTTCGTCACGTTCCTCACCCTCAGGCATCTGCTTCAGCTTCTCCAACGACTCCTGAATCAGCCGCCCGTAG
>JAFUSC010000132.1 GCA_017467705.1 Prevotella sp.
GCCTGCTCTACGCAGGCGCAGCACTGGGCGTTGACATCATCATCGACCGCAAAATCAACAACAAAGACGGCAACCGTAAATGAGCGGCTGCCGTCTTTTTCTACATTTCTACATTTCTACATTCTACATTAAGCGATTTTCGTTTCGCTTTGTTCTTGTCAAACACAAGGGTCATGAGCTTGCCTTCGTTGTCCTTCCGGGTCAGGACAGCGGATTCCTCCACACGCACAAGACCCACGAGGAGCTTTACATCATCCTAGTTGAATGTGACGGTTCGATAACATATATTGAAGTGTCTAATGTCACAGAAGAAGATAAAACGAAAATAGTACGGTTGTTAGAAACTATGCCCAGATGGGTTCCAGGGAAAAAGGACGGGCAGCCTATACGCTCAAGATATAGAACTACTATCAGATTCTAAACTACAGTATCTCTGTTTCTTCTATCTTCAAACAGAAGAGCATTACAATTGGACTATCTTGTTCATCACTGCGTCTGGCATCACGTCGAGGCCAAAGAGAAGGTCATCCTTATCATAGCCGAGAAATGCGATATACTTCAAAATGAGGGCATAATTCGTTTGTGCATAGAGGCTTTTTCCACCTTTTATTTGCGTAATTCAGATATTTTGCCTACCTTTGCAACGTAATCCCCCGGAGTCCCTGTCCTAAAGACAAACTTCGGGGTTAAGTTTTTCTTATAGGGCTGGTGCTAACTTGTCTGGTTGCTGGCCGTCGTGGGCCTTCCATGCACATTCGGTGATTTTCATGTCCGAGAAGATGGCCGTGAAAGAAGACTCCTCTGGTGAGCAGGCATAGATGCCGAAGCTGATTTCGTCGGCACCTTCGTACATGTGACAGATGCGCATCTGGCTGAAATCGACTCCGTTAGCGGAACATTCAATGCAATAGTCTTCCGCACGGCGTGAGAAACGATACCACATTGTCTTCACATCGGCAGGGATTGCCGTCGTTGCCCAGTCAGAATAGCCCTTGTTTGTGGCCACGCTGCCGAGGTGTTGAAATGCGTCGTTCTCATACTCTACGGACCCTTTCAGCCAGTTCTCGCTGTCCAGATACATCACAATGCCGCACTGGTCGAACCGCTGATGACTCTGCGTGAAGTCGGTCTTCACTACGAAGCTGAAGAACTTTTCGCGGGTTTTCATCTGCAGAACGGGCGCATTGTCGTTCTGGAAGTGATAGTACGTGCGCTGCCAGAGGTCGGTATGCGGCGCAGTGGTGATGCGGATGGTGTCACCTTTCATCTCAAAGCCGCCCGGTTCCCTTGTCCATTGAAGACGGTTTAAGTCAATGCGACCACTGTCGGCAAGCGCCACTGTCACGTCATCTGTAAAGTCCATGTCCGTTTCATTCTTTGTTTGTTGTCCACAAGCCGTCAGCATGAAGCCTAAGCTCAATAAAGCCATTACTTTCTTTGTCATAAACTGTATTCTTGTTTTGTTGTTTTTGAGGGGTAGTGATGTCATGATGCTGTCACGCTTTCAGCCGTTTAAGCAGTTCCAGCAGCACCTGCCAGATGTCATCAATGGTCTTCAGCTCCACACGCTCGCTGGCTGAGTGTGGTTCCACGATGCGGGGACCGATGCTGGCCATCTGGATTCCGGGGTAATGCCGGACGAAGAATCCCGCTTCCAGCACGAAGTGCATGGCCACCATGCGTGGACGCCAGCCCAAGACGTCCTGAAACGTGTCACTGGTCAGGCGGAGGAAGGGCGACTGCTGGTCTTCCTGCCACGCCGGAGCAGACATGACGGTCTCAGACCGGGCACCTGCCGCGGCGAACGTGGCGGCTATTTCACGACTGAGCTGTTCCATGTCAGCGTCGATAAAGCTGCGTGTGTGGGTGCTGATGAGCAGATGGTCACCCGCCGTACTGATGCGTCCGATGTTGTTCGACGTCTCTACGGTGTCCTTCATCGTGTCACTCATCTTGACCACTCCCTGCGGTATCTGCTCCAAACAGCGCATGAACGCCTCGAAAGTCTGGTTGGGAATGACCGTCGGCTGCCTGTCGCACTTGGTGATGGTGCAGTGCATCCCCGGATCATGGGCTCCGTATTCCTCGCGCAGCCACTCGTTGATGCTCGTTTCCTGTGCCTTGACGAACTCGGCCGGTTCGCCTGAGCGCACACAGACGGTCAGGTCAGCCGTCGAAGCGATGGAAGCATTAGCCTCCCCCACCTCCATGCTGGCCAGTTGCAGGTCGTAGTCGTTATAGATAGCAGCCAGAATGGCCCATGCAGGAATGACAGCACTGCAGCGTCCCTTGTTGATGTCAACGCCGGAGTGCCCGCCCAGTCCGCCTTCGAAGCGTATGTGATACCAGCGATGCTTCCCTCCGGGCGACGGTTCGGGCTGCATGGGCAGCCGATGCAGCTGCAAACAGGCCCCGGCAGCACCCGTTGTGATGGTATCATAGTCCTCAGAGTCCAGATTAATGACCTTGCGTCCGCGCAGAAAGTCCTTTGACAGCCGTGCAGCGCCCGTCATTCCGTCCTCCTCGTTGGTCGTCGTCATCACTTCCAAGGCCGGGTGACTGATGGTGTCGCTCTCCAACACGGCCAGTGCCATGGAGAGACCGATGCCGTTGTCGGCCCCCAGCGATGTGCCGCGGGCCTTCATCCAGCCATTATCAACGTAGGTTTCCACGGTGTCATGAAGCGGATCCTTCATGCCTACGCACACCATGTCCATGTGATTGAGCAGCACGACGGGCTCAGCCGTCTCGTAACCCGGCGTTGCGGGTTTGCGAATGACGACGCAGTTCTCTGCGTCACGCTCATATTCTAAATGTAATCGTTGTGCAAACCGGCAGAGATAGTCGGCCACACGCTCCTCGTGATGCGAGGGACGCGGTATCCGGTTGAGCTCAGCGAAGATGCTCAACACGCGGTCAGTAGTAGGATGTTCCATATTCATAGTTACTTATTCGGCTGCAAATTTACACATTTCCCGCGACAATCAGGCGAAAACGCGCAGAAAAATCCGACATTACAATCCTGTTACATTTCGGCGCTGTAACAGGATTGTAACCTCTTTGATGCCGTCATCCCGGAATTTGGGAATAACTTTGCAGGCGAAATCAACAAGAAAAGAAATGGAAACAACACATGATTATCTCATGATGGGCTTCAGGCTGTTGGGCTCACTGGCCCTGCTTATCTTCGGCATGAAGCTGATGAGCGAGACACTTCAGAAGATGGCGGGGCCTGGACTGCGCCACATTCTGGCCCGCATGACCACCAACCGATTTACGGGTATGCTGACAGGTGTGCTGGTAACGGCCACCGTTCAGTCGTCAACTGCCACGACGGTGATGACGGTTTCGTTCGTCAATGCAGGACTGCTGACGCTGGCACAGGCCATTTCCATCATCATGGGTGCCAACATCGGCACCACACTTACGGCGTGGATCATATCTGCAGGATTCTCTTTTAACATCACAGACTTCGTCTGGCCCGCCTTTGTTGTGGCCATGTTCCTCATTTACAGGAAACGTCATGAGAACGTGGGCGACTTCCTTTTCGGCATTGCCTTTATGTTTCTCGGGCTGGGAACCCTGCGGCAGACGGGTGTTGACATGAACCTCGGCGAGAACGAAGCGGTGCTTCGGTTCTTCTCATCGTTTGACCCTAACAGCTTCACCACGACCCTCCTCTTCCTTTTAATAGGCGGTGTGCTGACCATGTGCGTGCAGTCTTCGGCTGCTGTCATGGCCATTACGATGATTCTCTGTTCGAGTGGCGCCCTGCCTATCTATCAGGGAATCGCGCTGGTGATGGGTGAGAACATCGGCACCACGGTCACTTCCAACCTCGCAGCCATGACTGCTTCGACGCAAGCCCGCCGCGCTGCCTTTGCTCACATGTTCTTCAACTTCTTCGGTGTCAGCTGGATGCTGCTGGTGTTCCATCCGTTTGTCGACTTCGTGTGCCAGCTGGTGGGCGGCGGCGTTGACAAACTGAGCTTCGTACTGGCCACGTTCCACACCTGCTTCAACATCGTCAACACCTCTATCCTGATCTGGTTCATCCCGCAGATAGAACGTATTGTCTGTTGGGTCATCCGCGGAGGACAGGAAACGGGCGACAAACGGCCGGAAGTGCGGCTGCAATACCTCGACGCCGGACCCATGCAGGCGCCTGAAATCGCCGTGCTGCAGGCCCAGAAGGAGGTCCAGTTGTACGGTCAGCGGGTACAGCAGATGTTCAAGATGGTTCTCCAGCTGTTCGGCGAGCACGACAAAGAGCGGTTTGTGCACGTCTTCACGCAGATAGAGAACGAGGAGGACGCGACGGACAAGATAGAGATTGAGATTGCCAAGTACTTAGAGAAGGTGAGCGACGAGCACCTGTCGGACGACACGAAGCAGAAAATACGCCGGATGATGCGCGAGATCAGCGAGCTGGAGAGCATCGGCGACGCCTGTTACAACCTGGCCCGCACGCAGAACAGGCTGCAAGAGTCGGGCAAGGACTTCACCGCAACGCAGCAAGAGCAGCTGCAGAACATGCTGACGCTGTGCGACAATGCCCTGACACAGATGAACAGCGTGATGACAGGGCACCGCCATGAGCACGACATCCAAGAGACTTTCCGCATAGAGAACGACATCAACCGGATGCGACAGCAGCTGAAAGCTGACAACATCAGGGCCGTCAACGAGCGGGAGTATGACTATAACGTCGGCACCATGTATATTGATCTCATCAACGAGTGCGAGAAACTGGGCGATTACGTGGTGAACGTCGTGGAGGCAAGATTCAGTAAATAATGCCCGAAGAATTTGGCTGTTCCCCTGATTTGCATTAACTTTGCCCCTGAATATGGAACAGAAACGAATACTGGTAGTGGACGATGAGCAGGATTTATGTGACATCCTGCTCTTCAACCTGACGTCAGCAGGCTATCAGGCGGAGGCTGCTTACTCGGCAGAAGAGGCACTGGACAAAATCTCAAACCTCAAATCGCAACTCTCAAACCCCTTCGATTTGCTGCTGCTTGACGTCATGATGACTGGCATGTCGGGCTTTGAACTGGCCCGACGGCTCAAACAAGACGCACAGACGACCCACATTCCCATCATCTTCCTGACGGCGAAAGACACCGAAGACGACACCCTGCGGGGGTTCGACATAGGTGCTGACGACTACGTCACCAAGCCGTTCTCCGTGCGCGAGGTGCTGGCAAGGGTGAAAGCGGTGCTGGCACGCGCTGCAACGACAGGCGAAGAACAGCCGGAGAGGGCTGCCCATGAGGGACTGGTGATGAACAACACACAGAAAACGGTGACAGTAGACGCCGAGCCCGTGGCCTTCACACGGACGGAGTTCGACCTGCTGTGGCTGCTGCTCACGCACCGGGGCACGGTGTTCTCACGCCAACAACTGCTGGAACAGGTGTGGCCGAAGGACGTGATTGTGACCGAACGCACGGTGGATGTGAACCTGGCACGCCTGCGCAAGAAGCTGGGACGCTACGCACGGTGCGTCGTTGCACGCCAAGGATATGGTTATGTCTACACAGAAGGAAAGGATAAAAATTAAAAGAAAGAAGAATTCTTCAGGAGTTACAGGAGTTCAGGAGTTTCAGGAGTTGCAGACAACAGTTCATGCACTTCATCAAACCCTACGGTACATACGTCTGTAACTCCTGAAACTCCTGAACTCCTGTAACTCCTAAAAGAAAATCTTACAAACTCAAAATGAAAAAACTCACTGAAGGAAAGAAGATGTGGATGAGCGTCATGGGCGTGTTTCTTGCCTATGCACTCATCTTCATTCTCTTTGAAGACTACGACCGTCAGTTCCTGCAAGCCTTCGACGAGGTCAGCGACTGGCACCTGCTCATCTTCTCCATCGCCGTGATGCTGCTGTTGGGCGTGCTGCTCTATCATTATGCACGCCGCATGGACGAGCGCATCAGCCGCGAACAGGCGGAGAAGGAGAACGCCATGCGCCGACAACTGACGCAGAACATCGCCCACGAACTGAAGACTCCTGTGGCGAGCATACTCGGTTATACGGACACCATCCTTGACAATCCCGGCATGACGGAGCAGACCCGACAGCAGTTTATCGTCAGAACAAACGCGCAGGCACGCCGCCTGACGGCTTTGTTGCAGGACATTTCAACGCTGAACCGCATGGACTACGCCCCTGAAATGCTCACCATGGAGCGCGTAGACGTGTCGGCACTGGTGGCTGACATCATTGAGGAAACGACGTTGGCCGTCGGGGAAAAGCAGATGAAGGTTCTCAACTGTCTGCCCGAGGACATCTGCGTCAAGGGCAACTGGTCACTGCTCTACAGCATCTTCCGCAATCTCATGGACAATGCCATCAACTATGCCGGCGAGGGAACCACCATCAGCATCACTGCCGAGGAACAACCGCAGCACTGGGCCTTCACTTTCCGCGACAATGGCATCGGCATTTCCGCGGCTCACCTGCCGCGCATCTTCGAGCGTTTCTACCGCATTGACAAGGGCCGCAGCCGTTCTCTCGGCGGCACGGGCCTCGGTCTGGCCATCGTCAAGAACGCCGTACAGCTGCACGGCGGCCACATCACCGCCACCAGCAACAACACCGGCCTCTGCTTCAACTTCACCTTAAAGAAATCAGCAGAACGTTAAGACGCTGCGTTATGTCACTATATGACACAAAAACGTACAACTTTTGTGACAAAAGGTACGACCTGAACGGAGCGTTTTGAGACGGCAACGTAGCAAAAGGTTACACATTCCGAGGTGGCGGGGCTGGTTTTTGACGGAAAAGGGGCACAGTAACACTGTTAAAGGGCCACAGTAACCACGTTAGTGAGGCACAGTAACAGCGTTAGTGTGGCTCTTTTGCATGGTTACTGTGGCTCTTTTGCAGGCAAAAAGGGCTCAGTAAGTGTTGAAACGGGGGCAACGTTTGACACAAGTCGCTGCATTGCAGCGACTTAGCGAACCCGCAAAAAGAGAGCGAAAACGCACGCGGGGAGGGAAAAGTTTGAAAAGTGGCTCTTCTCGCGGGACTTAATTTAACTATTGTAAAGTTAAAATTTCAAGTTTCGCATCCGCTCACTTTCTTGTAGTTAAGGGAGTTAAGGAAGTTAAAGGAGTTAAAGGACAATACCTTCTTCCCTTCAGTGTTCCCACAAGGAGCAGGGTGTCGGGAAAGTTGAGTTAGAATTTAACCTCCAAACAGCTGCAATCAAGGGAAAAAACGGGGAAAGTGCACAGAGCTTGAAGGCTGTGCAATTTGCGTGAACAATTTTTTTTACAAATTTTTCTTATAAAAAAGATACACGGAACGGATAATTTTTGTACCTTTGCATCCGGTTAGAGTTTTCCAAAACGGAAAACTTTTTTCGAAGCTCGGAGAAAAAAGTTTCCCAAAACGGAAAACTTCTGCGACCACAACCTAAAGCCTGTGACCTAAAAAAGACTGTAACTATAAAAGAATAATATATACCTATAAAATGGAAATTAAAAATTTTACCATTACCAAACGTGACGGTTCGAAAGACCGTTTTTCGTTAGACAAAATCATGAACGCCATCGTCAAGGCGTTTGAGAGTGTGGAACAGCCGACCGACCTCGGCACGCTGTCGAAGATACTGAGCCATCTCGACATGCGTGACGACATCAAGGTGGAGGACATTCAGAACCAGGTGGAGGAGGCATTGATGCGCGAGGGCTACTACAAGGTGGCCAAGTCGTTCATGCTTTACCGCCAACAGCACACGGAAGACCGCGAGACGCTGCAACGATTGCAGTTCCTGTCGGACTACGTGGAGTCGGTCAATGCCGCCACGGGGTCGAAGTACGACGCCAATGCCAACGTGGAACACAAGAACATTGCCACGCTGATCGGCGAATTGCCTAAGTCGAGCTTCATCCGTCTGAACCGCCGACTGCTGACAGACCGCATCAAGAAGATGTACGGCAAGCAGCTGGCTGACGAGTATATAGACAAGCTGACGCACCACTTCATCTACAAGAACGACGAGACGAGCCTGGCTAACTACTGTGCAAGCATCACGATGTACCCGTGGCTCATCGGCGGAACGACCAGCATCGGCGGCAACTCCACCGCTCCGACGAACCTGAAGTCGTACTGCGGCGGCTTCATCAACATGGTGTTCATGGTCAGCTCCATGCTGAGCGGCGCCTGTGCCACGCCTGAGTTCCTCATGTATATGAACTACTTTATCGGTCAGGAGTTCGGACTGGACTACTGGAAGCGCGCCGACGAGGTGGTTGACCTCTCGCTGAAGCACCGCACACTGGACAAAGTCATCACCGATTACTTTGAACAGATAGTCTATTCGCTCAACCAGCCGACGGGTGCACGCAACTATCAGGCCGTGTTCTGGAACGTAGCTTACTACGACCGTTACTACTTCGAGTCCATCTTCGGTGATTTCTACTTCCCCGACGGGTCGAAACCCGATTGGGATGGCCTGTCATGGCTGCAAAAGCGCTTCATGAAGTGGTTTAACCAGGAGCGCACGAAGGCCATGCTGACCTTCCCCGTGGAGACGATGGCACTGCTTGTTGACGAGAACGGCGAGTGCAAGGATAAGGAATGGGGTGAGTTTACGGCCGAGATGTACGCAGAAGGTCACTCATTCTTCACCTACATGAGCGACAATGCCGACTCGTTGTCGAGCTGCTGCCGCCTGCGCAACGAGATCACTGACAACGGATTCTCGTACACACTGGGTGCCGGAGGCGTCTCGACGGGCTCGAAGTCGGTGCTCACCATCAATCTGAACCGTTGCATACAGTACGCTGTGAACCACAAACTGGACTACTTGGTGTACCTCGGTGAGATGATAGACCTGTGCCACAAAGTGCAGCTGGCCTACAATGAGAACCTGAAGGAGCTGCAACAGCACGGCATGCTGCCGCTGTTCGACGCGGGATACATCAACATCGGCCGCCAGTATCTGACCATCGGCATCAACGGACTGGTAGAGGCTGCCGAGTTCATGGGACTGAAGATCACGCCGAACGACGACTACCTGCACTTCGTTCAGGGCATCCTCGGCCTGATAGAGAAGTACAACAAGCAGTATCGCACGAAGGACGTGATGTTCAACTGCGAGATGATTCCGGCTGAGAACGTGGGCGTGAAGCATGCCAAGTGGGACCGCGAGGACGGCTACTTCGTTCCGCGCGACTGCTACAACAGCTATTTCTACGTCGTAGAGGACGACTCTCTGTCGGTCATCGATAAGTTCAAGCTACACGGAGCGCCCTACATTGAGCACCTGACGGGCGGTTCGGCCCTGCACATGAACCTCGACGAGCACCTGTCGAAGGAGCAATACCTGCACTTGCTGAAGGTGGCTGCCAAGGAAGGGTGCAACTACTTCACGTTCAACATACCGAACACGGTGTGCAACGAGTGCGGAACCATCGACAAACGTTACCTGCACGAATGCCCGCACTGCCATTCAACGAACGTGGACTACATGACTCGCATCATCGGTTACCTGAAACGTGTCTCGAACTTCTCACAACCACGTCAGGAAGAGGCCGCACGCAGGTATTATGCGCATGCCTAAGTCAATTCATAGTTCACAGTTCATAGTTCATAGTTGGCTGCGCACCTATGAACAGCCCATGAACTATGAACTGTGAACTATGAACTATGAACTGAGATTATGCTTAAGTACGTCAACACTGGAATAGTTTTTCAGGAGATTCCTGACGAGACGACGTTGGCCATCAACATCTCGAACTGCCCTTGCATGTGTCCGGGGTGCCACAGTCATTACCTGTGGGAGGACGTAGGGCTGCCGCTTGACACCGATGCCATTGACGACTTCGTGGCGCAATACGGCACTGACATCACGTGCATCGCCTTCATGGGGGGCGACAGTGACCCGAAGGGCGTCAACCTGCTGGCTCAATACATCCACGAGGAGCACCCGCAGTTCAAGGTGGCATGGTACAGCGGACGGCTGCGCGTGCCGTCGCTGGTCAACAAACAGGACTTCGACTACATCAAGATCGGCCCCTTCATCCGCCACTTAGGACCGCTGAAGGAGCCGACAACAAATCAACGCATGTACCGCCAAAGCGAGGATGGCACCTTCGAGGACATCACCGCCCGCTTCTGGAGGAATAAAGTGTAAGCCTGATAAGCCTCATAAGCCCTATAAGTCCTATTGGGCTTATGGGGTTTATAGGGCATATAGGGTTCACAGACCGTTTCCTTTTCACTTCGGCAGGGGCGGCGGAGCGGCTACGGTAGCTTCTTCGTCGTAGTCAACAACCACCGTTTCGTCACTGTCATCAGCAAGACTGACGCCGGCGGCGGGAGTCGCTGCGCTGGCTGTGGCCTCTTCTTCTGCGGCCAGCTCAGCCAACTTGTCGCGGTACTCCTGCAACAGGAAGTCGCGCTCACGGCCGGGTTCCATCGGCGTGAAGAGCCACTTCGTCAGGTATTCCACGCCCGGACTGACGCCAATGGCACCCTCACGGGTCACCATGTAGAAGTGTCCCGCAGGCAACGGGTGCTCCGCGTCGTAGCTCTTGGCAAACTCCAACAGCTCCGTCACGGTGAACGGGTCGCGCGTCTCGGCCAGACGCCACACCTGACAACGGTTGATCGCAATGGCCAATGCCTGTAACAAGTAATGAAAATGTCCCGTCCAGAAGCCTTCCTCGGCCCATTCGCGGTTTTGTTTCTCTTGTTCTGTCATATTGTTTCGTTTTTTTGGTGCTTTTTTCTTTTTAAGGAGTTGCAGGAGTTACAGACATTACCTGTTTCCCTTTGTTCATCTTCGCAGGAGTGGAGTCTGGAGTCTTTAGAACTATTGTCTGTAACTCCTGAACTCCTGTAACTCCTGCAACTCCTGAACAATCCCCGCTATTTACGTCCTCCTGTACTTCGCTGCGGCGTCGCTGAAGTCCTTGACGTTCTTCGTGAACTGGTCCAGCTGGTCGATGGCGGCCTGACGTTCATCGTGCCGCTCGCTGAGGATGTTGAACGTCGAGGCAAAGCTTTCCTGCGATGCAGCGGCTGCTCCTTCAACCGCATCATAGCTGCCGCCGTTGATATTGAAGCCTGTCTTGCCGATGTATTTCTCCGCCGTCTGCCACACCCGGTTGTTCGTAATCTGGCTGTTGCCGCTCAGGAATCCGTCATCGGGCATCTCCGTCGGCTTCATCGCATCTGAGAAACCGGGCGAGGCGTCCTTCATCTTGTTCAGTCCGGCCTGAACGCCCTTGCCGATGCCGAAGAACATGCCCTTCATCGCCATGCTCTGCTTCATCGAATCCAGCACTTCGTCGGGGCTCTTCCCCTCCGTGATGGTCTTATAACCGCTGCGGATGCCTTCACCGCCTATCACCATCGTGCCCTCAACCCAGACGTTCTTCGTGATGTCGCCGGCCTGGTTCTGGATTACTCCCAGCGTGCCGTCCACCAC
>JAFUSC010000133.1 GCA_017467705.1 Prevotella sp.
CGGCTATGAGAATGGAGGAGATCAAATCACGATTAGCAGCCGAAGAACAAGCACGCAAGGACAGTATAGCAGCTGCAGAGGAAAAGAAAAAGGCTGCGGAACAGACGAAGCCGGCAACAAACACGGCGAAACCTGCTGCAACCACTTCAAGGAAGCCGACAACTGACACAAAGAAGAAACCTGCTGCTGACGCGAAGAAGAAATAGGAGAGGGGAGGTGACGGCTATTCCTCGATGTGTGAGAGTGAATGTGCAAAGTTCTTGAAGAAATTAGTCAGTGCTTCCGACGGGTAAAGCCTTGAAAAACGTGCAGAGTGTCCTACGTGCCAGAACATAGCCCGTGAGTTCGTGGTGCGTGCAAATATCTGGTCGCTGCTTTGTGTGAAGTACCACTCTTCTGTCAACTCTCCCGGTTGGTTGAACATCTCCATCATCAATTGCTCTGCCGGGGTGCTCAGTGATTTCCTCATGAAGGGTATTTCCTGTTGGCTGAGTCCAAACAGCAGTGTGAGCAGTGTGCCTAACAGGTCTGCCATGGGTTGCAGTCGCAACTCTTTCAGCCATCCGTTCAATTTCTCATAGTCGATGCTGTTGGTACGCATCTTGACAGTCTGTGCCAGTTCCACTATCTGTGGAAGGGCAATGCCTTCGTTTAGTATGTAGCGCGTATTGCGTACGATGTTGAGCAGCAAAAGCCGTGTGGGAGTCTCATTGGCATCCGACTCTGCGTCCATAATGGCTTCCAATCTGTGATTGAGCAACGGATTGGTCAGACTCGGCATGTGTTCTTCTTCCGTGTCTTCGTTTATTTCCTTGGGGGGCGTTGTTGCTGCTTTCGTCCATTTCTCCTTCAGACTGGTGGGCATCAGACTCACGAAATACTCTTGACTACACTTTTCCACACCACGCCCTACGTGATTGGCCACGTTCAGCAGGACGGCCATCTGATAGAGCTTTTGCCACTTGAATGGTGACAGCGGCTCCAGTGCCTCGTCGCTTGTGAAGACTCCTGCACGCAGCAGGCGTAGGAAGTTTCGTTCTGTTACATTCATGGTGCTTCTGCGCTTGACTTTCTTTTTGTTTAGGAGTAACGCCGTGGATAGCGGAACAGGATGGAGAGTGTTGCCGCAACACCGATGGCCAGCGGGTAGTAGAGGTAGGGTATGATGCCGATGGGATTCACCTGAGCCAGACCTGCCGCCATGAGCATCTGTGCTCCGTAGGGAATAATGCCCTGCATCATGCACGAGAACGTGTCGAGAATGGAGGCGCACTTGCGGTTGTCCACACCATACTTGTCGCCAATCTGCTTGGCAATGCTGCCCACGGTGAGAATGGCTACGGTGTTGTTGGCCGTGCAGATGTTGACGAACGACACCAATGCACCGATGGACAGTTCTGCACCGCGCTTGCCTCTGATGTGGCGTGTCATGGTGCTGATGATGAAGTCGATGCCGCCATTGTACTTGATGAGCTCCAGCAGTCCGCCAGCCATCATGGTGATGATGATGAGCTCACCCATCGCCGTGATGCCTGTTCCCATGGCGCCGAACCAGCCGAATACGTCGAACGAGCCGTCCACGATGCCGATGATGCCTGTCAGCACAATGCCAACCGTCAGTACAGCCATCACGTTCATGCCCAAGACGGCTGTCAGCAAGACCACCAGATAAGGAATGACCTTCACGTATTGCACTTCGCCCACGTGTTGGGGCGACTGCATGCCGAGTCCCATGAACAGGTAGATGACGAGGATGAGCATGGCAGCAGGCATGACAATGAACGAGTTGACGCGAAACTTGTCGCTCAGCCGACATCCCTGTGTCGATGTGGCGATGATGGTAGTGTCGCTGATGAACGACAGGTTGTCGCCGAAGAACGAACCGCCCACTACGACGGCTGTCATCAGTTCGGTGCTCATGCCTGTCTGTGCGGAAATGCCGGCAGCAATCGGGGTAAGTGCCACGATGGTACCCACGCTGGTGCCGATACTGAGCGACACGAAGCAGGCCGCAATAAACAGCCCCGGCAGTAGCATGTTGCTGGGCAGCAATGTCAGTGTCAGGTTCACCGTGGCGTCAATGGCACCCATCGTCTTGGCCGTGTGAGCAAAGGCACCGGCCAACACGAAAATCCATAGCATGAGCATCATCTGCCCCGTGCCTGCTCCACGGCTGAACGTGTCAATACGCTTTTGCAGTGGCAGGCCACCCGTGATGATGACAGCATAAACCGAAGCCGCCAGAAAAGCCACGGTGATAGGAACTTTGTAGAAGTCGCGTGCTATGATGCTCGTAACCAGATAGAGTACAATGAACACAGCCAACGGCGACAGCGCAATCAAACCTTTCTTCATAATCGTGGGACAAAGGTAGTGCAAACCGAGCGAAATACAAAATAAATATATTTATTTTTATTCGTGAATATTCATTTTTTAACGGAGTTCACTATTCTTGGTTCATAATTATTTTGTACCTTTGCACTCTATGAAGCTGAAGTTGTTGGTTTCCGTCGTGTTGGCTGTGCTGTTATCAGCTTGTTCTGGTGTGAAAGACATACCTGACGATGCGGTGTTGCTTCACCGTGTGAAGGTGATTGACACAGAGCGTCATGCTGATGTCAACACCGCGCTCATGAAGCAATATGTGAAACAACGCGAGCAGACCCGTTGGTTTGGCCTCGTCCGACAACCCATTGTGTTCGATACACTTAGCACCGTTCTTTCATGTAACGAATTACGCATTGCCTTGATGAACCTCGGCTATCTTGATGCACGGGTTAACACTGATATACGTAAGACGGATGAGCGTCATGTTGATGTGGATTACCTGCTTCATGCGGGGAAACCTTATTACTTGCGTAACGTTGACTACGTGATTGAGGATTCGCTGATGGACCGCGAACAGAAAGCCACGTCGTTAGAGCGGACCCTGAGCAGCGGCATGCGCTTCAGCGTGGAGAATCTTGACAACGAGCGCAAACGGTTTACCGATTGGGCTGTCAATCATGGCTATTACCGTTTCAACAAGGAGTATATCAACTATGTTGCTGACTCTACGGCTGGCGACCATCAGATTGACCTTGCGTTGCATCTTCATCCGTTCCACCGCAACAACCTGCCTGATACGCTTCATCAACGCTACATCATCCGCAATGTCCAGTTTTTCAGCGGAGACGCTGACAACTCAGAGATTCCCATACGCCAGAAAGTGCTCAACAGCAATACCTTCATTACCCCCGGCACCTGGTATTCTGCGCGAGACCTTCAGAACACCTACACGCACTTTGGCCGATTGGGAGTGATCAGATATACTGATATCAATTTTACGGAAGTGCCCGACACCAATCTGCTGGATTGTTCCATACGCTTGTCAACGAACAAACCGCGCACCATCAGTTTCCAACCAGAAGGAACCAACACCGCCGGCGACCTTGGCGCAGCAGCAACCCTGACTTACCAGAACCGTAACCTTTTCCACGGTTCCGAACTGCTCAGCCTTGAGCTGCGTGGCGCCTATGAAGCCATCCGCGGGCTGGAGGGCTATAGCAATCAGGACTTCATTGAACTGTCGGCTCAGGCCAGCATCAGTTTCCCGCGCTTCATTGCCCCCTTCCTGAGCAGCAGTTTCAGGCGGCGCATCAATGCCACCAGTGAGGTCTCGCTGTTGTATGACTCGCAGAACCGTCCGGAGTTCCATCGGCGTGTCCTTTCGTTGGCATGGCGCTACAAGTGGTTTGATGCCAACCATCATGACCGTTACCAGCTGGACCTGTTAGACCTGAACTACGTCTTCATGCCGTGGATCAGTGAGACGTTCCGGAATGAGTATCTGCTTGATACGACCAATCGCAATGCCATTCTGCGTTACAACTACATGGACCTCTTCATCATGAAGCTCGGTTTTGGCTATACCTATAATAATGGTGTCTACGCAGTGAAGGCTAACGTCGAGACTGCTGGCAACGCGCTTTCACTCATAGCCGGCTTGGCGAACGTTCACCGTGATGAAGAGTCCGGTCAGCGTGAGCTCTTCAATATTGCCTATGCGCAGTATGTCAAGGGCGACTTCGAATACACGCGTAACATTGCCATCGACTTGAAGCAGCAGCTGGTCTTCCATTTCGGTCTTGGCCTTGCCTATCCCTACGGCAACAGCACCATACTGCCTTTTGAGAAGCGTTATTTCTCGGGCGGTGCCAACAGCGTGCGCGGCTGGACGGTCCGTTCACTCGGTCCGGGAAGCTATACGGGTAAGGACGGGCGCATTGACTTCATCAACCAGACGGGCGACATGAAGCTTGACCTGAATGTGGAATATCGTGCCCATCTCTTCTGGAAGCTGGGTGGTGCGCTCTTTGTGGATGCCGGCAACATCTGGACGTTGCGCAACTACGACGACCAGCCCGGCGGTCAATTCCGTCTGTCAAAGCTGCTTAGCCAATTGGCTGTCAGTTACGGGTTGGGCGTGCGTTTCAACTTCGACTACTTCATCCTGCGTTTTGATATGGGCATGAAAGCTGTCAATCCGGCTTATCCGACGGACTCTGATGAACATTTCCCCATCATTCATCCCAAGCTCAGCCGTGACTTTGCTTTCCATTTCGCAGTAGGCATGCCTTTCTAAAACAGACAAACAAGAAAATACAAGATACCAAGATATATGCAATTCATTTCATTTGGAAGCGGAAGCAGTGGTAACTGCTATTATCTTTATACACCGTCTGACGGTCTGCTCATTGACACGGGCATCGGGCTCCGCATGCTCAAGAGGCATTTCCGTGATTTCGGCTTATCACTATCCTCTGTGCACAACATCCTCATTACGCACGACCATGCTGATCACATCAAGTCGGTGGGCAGCCTCTCGGCAGACTATCAGCTGCCTGTCTACACCACACGTGCCATCCATGACGGCATATTCCGCAACTACTGCGTGACCAAGAAGATTGCTCCCGACAAGGTGCACTATCTTCATACGGACGAAAGCATACAGTTGGGGTCATTCCATGTCACTCCTTTCAGTGTGCCGCATGATTCGGCTGAGTGCGTGGGCTATAGCATCGACTGCGACGGCGTGCGTTTCTGTCTGATTACCGACGTCGGTGAAGTGACGCCGACCATCGGGCAGCACATTGCCGCGGCAAACTATCTCGTTATTGAAGCCAACCATGATGAAGAGATGCTCATGAACGGACCCTATCCCGCCTATCTCAAGGAGCGCATCATGAGCTCTCACGGTCATCTCAGCAATAAACACTGTGCTGAAGCCTTGGCTCATTACATGACTGGGAATCTGCGCCATGTGTGGCTGTGCCATCTGAGTGAGGAGAATAATCATCCCGAACTGGCACGTAAGACGGTTGAGAGCATCCTGCGCAGCTATGGCATCGTCGTCGGGGCTGACGTCATGCTTGATGTCCTGAAGCGCACGACGCCTTCGGGCCTTGTGGAACTGAAATGATTTACGTCAGCTGCGTCCCGTAACAGAACATGTCTTGAAAGCCCGTGAGTTCGACGGGTTTGTCGAACAGGGCAAAAAGGCTGCTGCCTGAGCCGCTCATGGCAGCATAAAGCGCCCCCATGTCGTATAGTCGCTGCTTGACTTCGCCGATTTCCGGATGAAGTGCGAAGACGCTTTGCTCGAAGTCGTTGACCAGCTCCTCACACCACGTCTCCACCGGCTGGCTGACGACGGTGCGGCAGTTCTTGGCAGGCTGATGGGGATGTATCAGCGAGAAGGCCTCGCGGGTGGGGACGGGAATCGGCGGCTTGACGATGGCGAGATAAAGCTTGGAGAGCTCTACGGGGACGGCTTCCAGCTGTTCACCGATGCCTTCAGCATAAGCCGGACGGCTCAGCACGAAGAAGGGGCAGTCAGCTCCCAGCTTGGCAGCACGCTGCATCAGCTCGTTGTCCGTCAGTCCGAGGCTGAAGAGCTGGTTGAGCATGCAGAGCATGGCAGTGCAGTCACTGGAACCGCCGCCGAGTCCGGCCTGTGAGGGAATGTGTTTCACCAGATGTGCACGTACGCGGGGCAGGGTAGGGAACTCACGCTTCAGCAGCTCATAGGCACGCACCACGAGATTCTGCTGCGGGTCGCAGTCCAGCTCGCCGCCTTCTGTTGACAGTTCACAGTCGGTGGCCGCATCAGCGGCGGGCATCACCTCCAGTTCGTCACAGAGGGGAACCGGATAGAACACGGTTTCCAGATTGTGGTAACCGTCAGCCCGGCGGCTGACCACGTTAAGCCCAAGGTTTATTTTCGCTTTCGGAAATGTCTTCATACTTTCTAAATCGTGGCTGTTTGCAGCGCATTTATATGTCGTTTTGTTTCAAAAACTTTCATTTACGTGCAAAGGTACAAAATAATTTACAATTTATAATTCATAATTCACAATTATTTTGTACCTTTGCTTCGAAAATGAAACCTAAGACATATCAAATATGGAGGAACGCATCATTCAATCGTTAATGCATGAGTATCAACTTGACGAGCTCAGCGCAGAAGAGAGACGCATCGTGGAAATGGCCATTGAAGCCACTGACCGCTCTTATGCTCCTTACTCAAACTTCCATGTCGGTGCAGCTTTGTTGCTGGACAACGGCGAGACGTTCATCGGCTGTAATCAGGAAAACGCCGCTTTCCCCGTCGGACTGTGTGCAGAGCGTACAGCCCTCTTCGCTGCTGGTGCGCAGTATCCTGACGTCGGTGTCAAGGTGCTTGCCATTGCTGCACGTGGCACGGACGGCGAACTGGTTGACGAGCCCGTCTCACCGTGCGGCTCATGCCGGCAGGTCATGGTGGAGACCGAGAAGCGCTTTGGTCATGAGATGATCATCTTGCTACACGGACGTAAACGCATCCTGCGCATCGAGGGCATCAAACCGCTGATGCCGCTGACGTTTACAGAGTTCTGAACTCCTGTAACTCCTGAAACTACAAAGGAGAAGTGAAACATCCAATATTATAATCATGAAACTAAAAAGTACATTATCAACTATTCAGACATTTAGTAAATCATTGTTTGCCGGCATTGCCATCGCCGGTGCTTGTTTCTTGTCGCTGCCTGCCAGCGCGCAGCTGTCAACCAATCCGGACAAGTTTCTGGGCAACATCACCACGGGCTGGTCGAGCGACATGGACTACAACGGCCTCATCTACTCCAACTACTGGAATCAGGTGACGCCCGAGAACTCAACGAAGTGGGAGAGCGTGGAAGGCACGCGCGGCCAGTACAGCTGGTGGGGAGCCGACAAAGCTGCCAACTATGCCCAACAGCACAATTTCCCGTTTAAGTTTCACACGCTGGTCTGGGGAAGCCAGTACCCCAGCTGGCTGAACAACCTGTCAACTGAAGCACAGTATCAGGCCATCGTCGAATGGTTTGACGCCGTGAAAGCCCACTATCCCGACTTGCCTGTCATCGACGTGGTGAACGAAGCCATTGCCGGACATGCCCCTGCACCTTACAAGGAAGCGCTGGGCGGCGACGGACTGACGGGCTACGACTGGATTGTCCGCGCCTTTGAGCTGGCTTACGAACGCTGGCCTGATGCCATCTTGGTCTACAACGACTACAACACGTTCCAGTGGCAGAAGACGGAGTTCATTGATTTGGTGCGCACGCTGCGCAATGCCGGAGCGCCCATTGACGCCTACGGTTGCCAGAGCCACGACCTGGGCGGCATGAACGGCACGAACTTCGTGGCTGCGATGGAGGAAATACAGAATGCGCTGAAGATTCCGATGTATATCACCGAGTACGACATTCAGGACGACAACGATGCCAACCAGAAGTGGAACTTCATGCAGCACATCCCCGCCATGTGGGAGGCTGACTACTGTGCTGGCGTCACCTTGTGGGGCTGGATTTACGGACAGACATGGGGCGACAACAAGTCGGGCCTGATTCGTGACGGACAGGAACGCTCTGCCCTGAAGTGGCTGCGCGAATACATGCAGACCGATCAGGCGCGCAACGCCGTGAGCCCGTTCCCCGGCATGACGAAGGAAGCCTCCGTCTACGTCCGGCCTCAGACCGTCAAGGCCACCATCGACGAGCCGTTAGGCATCGAGGTGCGGGCACGGCTGAAGACCAAGACGATAGCAAGCGTTGAGCTCTATGTGAACAATCAGCTCTACAAGACCATGACTGCCGCCCCCTACACGACCGACTATGTGCCGCAGCAGTTGGGTGCTTACAGCCTGAAGGCCGTTGTCACCGCCACTGACGGAACCCGCTTTGAGCGTCTGTCGGGCTTCACGGCTTACGAGCCGCGCACGCCGTTCAACAGCGTCGCCCGCGAAGTTCCCGGCATGATTGAGGCTGAGGAGTTCGACCAAGGCCCTGACGGAATTGCTTATCATGACACCGACAAGCAGAACGAGGGAGGCACCAGCTACCGCACGGATGCCCCCGGCGTTGACATCGTGACGGGCAACGGTGGTCTGGCCATCGGTTACACGGCAGCAGGCGAATGGTTGGAATACACGGTCGACGTAAAGAAGTCAGGTGAGTATTCCTATGCCGTCACCGCTTCGTCAGGAACCACCGGCTCAGGCTTGCGGCTCAGCTTGGTTGATAATGGCGTGCTCCGCACGTTGGCTGAGGTCAGTGTGCCCAAGACGGCAGACAACAGCTGGGACACGTATAAGTCGCTGGAAGGCAACTGTCTTGTGAACCTCACGGCCGGTCGCCACGTCATCCGCCTCACCATCACGGCCCCCTATTGCAACATCGACAAGTTTGAGCTGAAGTGTACGCACGAGACGGCCATCCAGTCAGTTGACAACGGACAAAAGTTGACGGATGGTGCCGCCTACGACCTGCAAGGTCGCCGCGTCGATGCAAGCTACAAGGGCATCGTCATCATTAACGGCAAGAAAGTCTTAAGAAAATAGCAGTAACTTAAAGGGGAGTTAGCTTTTGCCTAACTCCCCTTTAAATTACTTTTAAAATATGCTCCGCGCATGTTTGATTTGTGAAGATTTGGAAGATTTCTGCCCCGACCCGGGGCACTCCTGCAACAGTTGTGGAGAAAACGATGGTCTTTTGAGGTGAAAAAGATATTGCTTTACAATAGTAAACGATGGTTCTTTTCACGCGAAACAACCATCGTTTACTCGCCAAAGAACCATCGTTTCAAATGCAAAAGAGTATCTATTTAGGCTGTATGTCATACAAGGTGCTTGCACGTTTTACAAACTCCTTGTATGCATTCAGCAGTTCGTCGTACTCGGGATGGTCGTTGCGCAGAATCATACCCGTATAAACAATGTAGTTGTCGAAGTTAATCTCTACAGCTTCCAAGGTCAGTCTGCGATTGTGTGGATAGCTGTTGAACCACCGTTTGTACAGGCTGTCTCTGATGGCTTCGCGGTGGTCGTAAGGGTCGCAGATATACAGCATCACCGATGCGTCTTGTCTAAAGAACTCCTCCAGTACGCATGTGATAACCCTAAATACATCGTTATCCTTTGGAGGGTTGGCATCACTATCGTTGGCGATAAAGAAATGATATGCACGGTCTCCTAAGAAATACTGGTCTTTATAGAACCCGACACGGTATAGGATTCCATTTTTTGTCACGAAACGGAATGTCAATTCGTCCAATTGAATCACCCAATATGGCGAATTTTTGTTGATGCGGTCTGCAGAAAGTCTCATTGTATGCCTAACTCTTTTTCACGTTGAGCCACTGAGTCCATCCATTCTTTCTTCAGATTCAGGGTCGCCCTTAATGCCTCCTTGAATTCTTCATCGGAATACTTCTTAAAATCCATTGTTTCCATAACTTTCTTCGTTTACATGTTTCACGGCTGCAAGTCTGCGATTAAGCGAGGGCCATGATGCTCGCATCAATGGCCGGGCGTGAGCAGACTCGTACGCTTTCGCGTGCAAAGATACAACTTTTTCCCGACACTCCTGCGGTTTTCGTGGATTTTTTAGCGTGGCGCGGTGGAGAGGGAACAAAAAGGAGGGCGGCCAGCCGTGCGCCGTGGCGATGCAAGCTACAAGGGCATCGTCATCATCAACGGCAAGAAAGTCTTAAGAAAATAGCAGTAACTTAAAGGGGAGTTAGCTTTTGCCTAACTCCCCTTTAAATTACTTTTAAAATATGCTCCGCGAATGTTTGATTTGTGAAGATTTGGAAGATTTCTGCCCCGACCCGGGGCACTCCTGCAACAGTTGTGGAGAAAACGATGGTCTTTTGAGGTGAAAAAGATATTGCTTTACAGTAGTAAACGATGGTTCTTTTCACGCGAAACCACCATCGTTTGCTCGCCAAAGAACCATCGTTTCAAGTGCAAAAGAGTATCTTTTGCCTGCTTAGTCCGATTTTTACAAAATCATTTCCTAAAAAGTGCCGCCGTTGCTGCCGCCGGTCAG
>JAFUSC010000134.1 GCA_017467705.1 Prevotella sp.
ACTAATCTCACTTCATCCTCATATTCATATGCTTTATGTTTATGATATGGACTTATAGTTACGGCAAGAGTGGCAAAAAGACTCAGCATCTTTTGCTTTCTTGCAATCTCATCTTCATTTGAATTTTTTTCAATCTCTCTCTTATACAATGACAGAACAGCATTTCTTATGACATCATCCACGCATCCGTATGAGACATCTTTTGCATGAAGATAAGGGATAATATTTATATTATCGAAATCGTAAATGTCATTAATCTCATAATCGGAATTATTAAAACAAAGGCAAACGCCCTTTCCCCTGTCAGCATATGCATTCCACATAGGTAAATAGTCTTCACATCTTGAGAATGATACAATGAATGGAATCTGTTGTTCCTTATAGATCTTATCTAATAAAGCATTATTCCATTTCTCGATGTCTTCATCACTAAATATTTTCCATAACCTTGACAATTTGAGGGTGTCATCTTCAATTCCTAATTCTTTTTCAATGTCAGGAAGTATGGCTTTCTGTAGAAGCTTATAGCCATAAACAAACTCTTGTGGATCATTCATTGAAAAACTGCTGCTTGCCCAAAAAGTCAAGTCTCTCTCTCTTGGCTCTTTGTTCCAATCCACATGCTCTAACATATTATGTAGAGCTTCAATGCTTGTATAATGATAAGCTAATTCCATATTAGAATAAGCGTCCGCTTCCTCCCTTCACGGATGATTTAGAATATAGTAAGAGCTTGCTGATATACAAAAAAGAAGCGTGGGAGTTCTACCTGTTACTCGTCCCACACACAGAGGCTCTGGCATCGCCCAACTAGTAAGAACGAGCAACGCCGAAGCCCACGCCAGTATGTATATATACGACCAATATGCAGGAAGCCAATGATGGCTAACTGCTATAAGTGGTACGGATATCACATACCCATGGACGTCATTGTTGCTTTACTCTTGACTAGTTGTTTGGAACTGCCAGATTCCTGTGTGCCAAAAGACAAAGCGTCAAGTAACGCCTTTTCCTATATATAGGTCCTCACCCTTACAGTCCCACCCACAGGCAGGGCGTCGGCATGAGAACATCTGCAAAGGTAAATATTTCTTTTGAAACAGCCAAACATTTAAGTGAAAAAGATTTTATGTGACGGTCATGTGACGGTCATATAATGGCGGCTGGGCCGCGATATAAGCGCGGGGGTACCCGTAATATGGGGGCGGCTTCGCCCTAATGGTATGGCGGGGGGAGCCGCAATATAGGCGCGGGTGGGCCGTAATATGATTGCGGCTATGCCGCGCTGATGGTTCGCCTGTGCCGCGCAGGAGATGACAAAGTGCCGGCTCATGGCTATGAGAAGCCTGCAAGAAAATTTTTTCAAAAAAAATCGGGGAAAAAGATACAACTTATCAAATTATTTATTACCTTTGCAGCGCTCTTACAGAGCAGTACATCATTAATCAATGATGGTGTTTGTAGCCAAAGAGCATTTTTTTTAATGGGTAGTAGCCCTCAACCTTTGAGTGCGTCCCATCAAAAGGCTACAAACAAATTAAAAATTGTTTATATGTTTAACATTATTAATGATGCTGGGTTCCGCATCCAATATTATAAGGTGCAGAACCAGAACTCCAAATCGGAGTTTTACGGAAAGTGGTACGGGCGTACTCACATGCTCGGTACCGCAGGTATTAACGAGCTTGCTCAGCAGATTCAGAACCGTTGCACGGTGCGTGAGTCAGACATCTTGGCTGTGCTCTCAGAGCTGTCGGATGCCATTGCCGGCATCTTGGCACAGGGCTATCAGGTGCGTGTGCCGGGGTTGGGAATCTTCCACACCACCATCACCACCGAGCGCGCTGACAGCAAGGAGAAGTTTACGGACGACAACATCAAACGGCTGAACGTCAAGTTCCGTGCAGAACGTCCGCAGACGCAGATTGGCAACAAGACGGCCACGGTGCTGAAGTACTGCAAGATGCCTGTCTTTGCGGAGTACACGCCAGTCAAGAAGTCGAAGAAAGACACGACTGGCGGCGGTACGTCGCAGACAGGTGGCTAATGAAGAGCGGCTGTGTTCAACGAATGAGCACAGCCGCTTTTTTCTTTTGTTTCGGGGAAAACGTTATCTTGCCAGAACGTATTTGTGCAGTGTCCGGCGCACGGCACCGGGACCGGCATAGAGCTCCTTGACCATGCCCTCAATCTGCTGGCCGAGGCCGGCCTCGTAGAGGTCGAGCCCGAAGACGTCCTCGCGGCTGTAGAGCTGGTGCAGGGGGCTCCAGTCCTGATTGGGTTTGCCGATTTCGAGCGGGGCCACGATGGCTTGCAGCTCACTGAGCATTGGGTCAGGTGAAGGCTCGAAGGGCGTGCCGTCGTCCTTGATGCCCTTCAGGTAACGGGTGTAACCGGCCAGCGTGAGCGGGATGAGCACGAGGTTCGACATGTCGAGGCCGCGGCTGACGTATTTCTTGATGGTCTCGCCGAAGCGGATGGGCAGCTTCTGGCTGGTGTCCATGGCAATGCGCTGCGGGGCATCGGGCATGAAGGGGTTGGGCAGACGGCGGTTGATGACGGCGCCGATGAACTCGTAGGGGTTCAGCACGCCCGGGTCAACGACGACGGGCATGGCCTCCATGTAGCCGATCTTCTGGATGAACGGGCGCAGGTCCTCGTCGGCCATCTCAGCCGAGATGAGCGTGTAGCCCAGCATGCAGCCGTAGATGGACATGGCCGTGTGCAGGGGATTGAGGCAGGTGGTTACCTTCATGGTCTCCACCTTGTCCACGGTCTCGCGCGTGGTGTAGAGCGCACCGCCGAGATGGAGTGGGGGACGACCGTTGGTGTAGTGGTCTTCGATGACGAGGTACTGCACTTCCTCTGCATTGACGAAGGGGGCGGTGAAGGTGTGCTTCTCCGTTTCGATGTAGTTGTTGTCCTCGAAGCCGTCAGCCTCCAGCAACTCTTTTACTTTCTGATGCGGGCGGGGCGTGATCTTGTCAATCATCGACCACGGGAAGGTGACCTTGGTCTCGTCTTTCAGGTAGTCGAGGAACGCCTGCGGCACCAGTCCGTCGCTGACCCAGCGCTCTGCGTAGGCCATGATGCCTGCACGCACCTTGTCGCCATTGTGCGAGCAGTTGTCCATGCTCTGGACGGTGAGAGCCCCCCCTTGGGGGGATGTTGCAAGTGCCTGCCAGCGCTCGTAGAGCAGCTCACACACCTTACCCATTGCAAACTTAGGACCTCCGGAAGTCCCCCCTTGGGGGGAGACAGGGGAGGCTCCCAGGTCGGCTTCGTTGTAGGTGTAGCCCTTCTCGGTGATGGTGAACGAAATCATCTGGAGCGAGGGATTGCGGAAAATCTCCACCAGACGGCTCCAGTCGTCGAACTGCGGGTCGGCCTTCAGTGCCTCGGTGATGCTGGCAATGACTTTCTTCTCGATGTTGCCGTCACTTTGCAGCGAGACCAGCAGCGAGAGGTTGTTGTAAGGGGTGTATGCCTTGTCGATGACTTCAAAATCAAACGTTTCGGCCACGATGACGCCCCGGTCGTACTTGCCCGTGTTCAGGGCATCGTTGAGAATGGCAGCAGGAAAGGCACGGAAGATGTTACCGCCACCGAAGTGCACCCATGTGGGTTCCTTGGCCGTCTTCTCGCGCACGGCCTGAATGTCGAACTGAGGAAGCTGGTAGCCCTTGGCTTCCCACTCTGCGGCATTGAACTGGCCGCTCAGTATGTCATTTAGCTTCATCATGAATGAGTAGTGTTATGTTAATTTGTTGATTATGATGCAAAAATAATCATTTCTTGGCTAATAGGCAAATTTCTTGATAAATAATTCTGCTTTTACGACAATAAGTTGTATTTTTGCAGGGGAAATATAATATATTGCTATGATGAAAAGAATACTAACTAACTTACTTCTGGTGCTCCTTGTCACGTCAGCATGGGCACAGCGCACATCTGCCATCAGCCAGTTGCAGACCGACCCGAGGAAAGCCTACGGCATGGATTACCCTTACTCACTGAACACCGCTCCGCTGACCAAGGCGCCCGACGGCTATGTGCCGTTCTACGTCAGTCACTATGGTCGTCACGGTTCGCGCTACTATTGGACGGACAAGCTCTACAGGGAACTGGACACACTGCTGACCGATGCTCACAACCGGCATAACCTGACGGCAGAAGGAGAGGCGTTCTATGAGCGCTACATGGCAGTCAAGGACGAACTACTGACCGGCATGGGCGAACTGACGCAGCTGGGGTGGAACCAGCATCAGGGCATTGCACGTGCCATGTATGACAACTTCCCCGAGGTGTTCAACCATGGCGGCTACGTGTCTGCCGTGTCGTCGCTGTCAGGGCGATGCGTCATCAGCATGTCAGCCTTCTGTCTGGCACTCATGCAGCGCAATCCGGCTATCGATATACGGGAGCAGTCATCACGCTTCACGCTTGACGGCGTGGTGCCAATGGACCGTCAGAACCCCGTGAAGCATCATTATCCGAAGGTACGTCCGAACTATGAGAAGAACCGCGACCAATTCAGCTGCCATGACCAACTGCGACGGAAGGCCGTGGAGCGGGTGTTTGTCAACACGGACAGCCTGCACGCCAACCTGCACCACACGGGCAGCAATCTGATCAATCTTTACACATCGTTGCCGAGCATCGGGCATGAGGGACTGATGGGAAACATCATCACCGATGCAGAACTGGTTGACGAGTGGGAGACGTCAAACCTTGGCTCTTATTCATGGGTGTTCGCACCGCAGTATGAGATGATACCGATTCTTGAAGACTTCATCAGGAAAGCCGATGCCGTGATTGACGGTAGCAGCAACCATCTTGCTGACCTGCGTTTTGGGCATGACAACTGTCTCGGACCGCTCACGGTGCTGATGGGCATTAATGGCGCCGACCGTAACCCGGACGACCCCAATGAGGTGAAAGACTGTTACCAAAACTGGGAAACGTGCAAGGCTTCCAACTTGCAACTGGTGCTTTATCGCAGTGCCCGTGCTGCTGACGATGTCCTTGTGAAGTGCCTGTTGAACGGAGAGGAAGCTGTACTGCCTGTACCAACGGACAGCTATCCTTATTATAAGTGGGCCGACTTCCGCAGTTTCTACAAGAAACGCTGCGAGAGTGTGAGCACTCAGTGATGGTGGAAAAACGCTGCCATTGTTGGCTGACACAGTGGCAGCGTTTTTTCTTTAATCGAAGAATCCCGGTTGCTTGTAGGGGATGCCCAGCTCGCGGTCAACGGTAGCAAGGATGCCCTGCACCTGTCCGAGGGCGAACATACGGCCCAACAGTGTGTAGCCGGAATTGTGACCATGGCTTGACTCATCCATGATGCCGCCGGGTTCGTCGGTGAACGTCATGCCGTGGTCAACGCGCATGGGAAGTTGCGGATTCTCTTGCTCAAAAATGCGGCAAAGCTCAATGAGGTCAGCACGTCCACCCAGATGGCTGGCTTCCGTGAAGTCACCGTTGGGGAAGATGTGGCAAGAGCGCAGATGTACGAAGTGCGTACGCGGCGCAAACTTACGGGCCATCTCCACCACGTTGTTATAGGCACCGGCGGAGAGGCTTCCTGCGCAGAATGTCAGGCCGTTGTGCTTGTTGGGAACAGCATCAAGGAACCACTGGATGTCTTCTTCAGTACGCACGATGCGCGGCAGTCCGAGAATCTCGATGGGCGGGTCGTCCGGATGCACGCACATGTCCATGTCGCACTCATCGCAGACGGGCATAATGGCCTCGAGAAAATATTTCATGTTCTCGCGTAACTGCTTCTTGTCTATTCCTTTATAGAGTTCAAGGAAATCGCGGAACTTCTGAATGGGAGCCTCGTCGTTCTCACTGAAGTTGCCAGAGACAAACCCCTGTGTCTTGATGATGATGTTCTCTACCAGCTTGTGCTCTTTCTCGGGCGTCATGGTCTTGGCCAGCTCGTCACATTCGGCAAGAACGTCTCTTTCAATGAATTGAGAATTGAGAGTTGAGAGTTGAGAATTATGATTTGCTTGTACGCCCTCGTTTCTGCTGTTAGTGTAATCATAATTCTCAATTCCGAATTCTGAATTCTCAATTTTGAACTTGCTCCACTCTTCACGGGCACCTTCACGCTTCAGGATGTAGATGTCGAAATAGGCAAATTCGGCATAGTTGAAGTAGAGGTTCGTGGAGCCGTTGGGGTTCGTGTGCAGCAGGTCAGTACGTGCCCAGTCGAGCACGGGCATGAAGTTATAGCAGATGCAGTGGATGCCCTCAGCAGCGAGGGTACGCAGACTCTGCTTATACACCTCAATCTGTTCGTCGCGGTCAGGACCGCCATACTTGATGGTCTCCACCACCGGCAGACTTTCGACGACGCTCCAGCGCATGCCGTAGCTCTCAATATACTCGCGGAGGTCACGAATCTTCTCGCGTGTCCATACTTGGCCGAGGGGCACGTCATGCAGGGCCGTGACGATGCCTTCGACACCTATTTGTCTCAACTGGGCAAGAGTGATCTTATCCTTCTTGCCAAACCAACGCCATGTTCTTTCCATAAATCTGTTTGTTATTACAATTTTCGTTTTTGTCTAAATACCGCTGCAAAGTTAATCAAAAGTTTTGACAATACACCAATCATTAACCATTGTTTTATTTGCTGATGCCTTATTTACATATTTTCTTTATGACTTGTCCATTGCTGTAGCTTACAATGTAGATTCCTTTTCCAGGATAGTCAACTCGCTGTCCTTGCAAGGTATAATAGGCCACAGGTGCTGTTGCCTGTTGGTCAATACTGTTAATGTCGGTTGTATGGCTTTTGATGACAATGTCGGTGATGGTCATGGTTCTCGGAACCGTTTTCGGTGCATTGGCAGTCCACTCTAGTTTGCAGACAGCCAGACTGGCTTCCGTTTGCTGATAGTCAGCATAGTTCAGGTTGTATTTGCTGGACCAGAAGGCACCTTGTGTCCCTGTCGGGTTGGCCGTGTTGCCTTGGTTGTCGCTGATGAGGAGGTATTTGAATATATCACCATCACCCTCGTAGCTCACCATCAGACTGGTAACGTGCGTAAAGTCAGCATAATCAAAGAAAAGTCTCAACGAACCACTATCATTCTGGCTTCCTGCCGACTGTGTTACCACACCCGTAGCCGGGTCGAAGCTGATGGTACCTGACGCCATGAGATCGTTCTGGTCAACATGATATTCACCAGACTCGTCAGGAGTAAATACTGCTGCCTTGATGCTTTCCAGTATCATGCAGTCGATGTAGGTACTTTTCCCACTTTTGTTCAGCAGCACGATGTTGTTGTCACCTTCGTTCAGCAGCACGATGGCAGTCGCTGTGGCCCATGTGTCTGATTGTGACAATGCCAGCGTCTCATCTGCAGCGGTCATGATGCCGTCGTCGTCGGCCTGATAGCGGAGACTTAACAGGTAGTAGCCCGTCTGGGGCACCTTTACGGCAAACCGTAGTGCACTGTTGGTACTCTTCAGTTCTGCAAACCCTTGACCCCAGTAGCCGTCGTGCCCTTGATTGTAGCCCGTCTTGCGTATGGATGCGTTCTTATAGTCTGCCAACTCCGCTTCATATTGTAAGATGCCGGTGTATGCTGGTGGCATGGCTGGTGCTGTGGGGACTGTGTGTTGTGGAGCCGTCAGTCTGTCTGCGGCAAATCCCTTGCAGTTGATGGTCATGTCCAATGGTCCGTTGTGCTTCACTTTGATAGTCAGTATGCCGTCTGTCCAAACCGTACTGACTATACTCTCCGCGTGGTTGCTGCGGTCAGTCCACGTTACTGTGGGCAGTGATGAGGCGCCATAAACGGTTATCACGTCTTCTGACATGGTACCGGTGGTCTGATAGTTGTTCAGATAGAGCGTGAGGTGGTCTGCATATTCCTTGATGATGCCTAATGAGTAAGGCGCATAGTCAAGCGTCATACATTCGCAGGTGTTATATTGGAAAGGTATGGTGCCTGTTGCTCTTTGTGTTGATGCACTGCAGACGCGGTAACCGTCAGCCATAGTCTCGTCATATTGGTAGGGATTATATGTTACCCAGCCGTTCTCTACGTGTCCTGCGAAGATGTCACCCGTATATTCCTGAGCGAAAGTTTCGTTCATCCAAGCGTCAAATGCTGCTTTGTTGTATTGTGATTTCTTGAAGCATGTCATGCCTTCCACTTCTGTCAACACTTGCGGAATGGCAGGGTAGCGGCCTGTTGACTTCATCCACCAGCGGTTAGCAATCCAATGGTTAGGTGCTCCACCTTGGTCTGCTGCTGAGCGGTAGAGGCCGTCGAAGAGCTGCTCTGGTGTGACATAAGAGTCATGCTCGTCTTCATTGTCCAGGTTTTTATTGATGTCATTGACTATGCACACCTTCGTCCGGTTTATGACCTCACTCTTGGAGGGTATGCGCATGGTTCCGTCAAGCATCTTGCGGAACAAGTCCAAGCTGATGTTCTCAAATTGTGAAAACCATTTCCAGTTTCTCTGCGTGTATCCGTCGGCATTGACCGTTGTCGCCGCCTCTTGTGAACATTCTGTCCACGTCAGTTCTGGTCCATCCATGATGCTAACCCCGTTCAGCATGACATGTTCTGCCAAAGGGATGGCTCCTGCTGCACGCACAAAGTCATCGGCTCCGCGCGTTTGGTCAGTCTCATCATTGCCCGTCAGCCAACCACTGCTATCAAAGCGTATTCCATACTGTCCTGCGTAGCCGCCAATCCATGCTCCGAGGCAATTGCTCTCGATATCGAGGAAATTCTTTTTCAGCGTGAATTTCTCAAAGCAAAGGAAATGCGTTGCGTCCTCTTCAAGAAAAGCTCTTAGCTGGGCATTGCGCTTCATCCATGCCAAGGGCATTTTGCTACTGCTATAGTATGAGTCAGTAAAACTGACGGCTAAGTATCCGCCGTAAGCATGGCAGATGGGCATTAGGTCTGCAAATAACTGTAAACGTTGTGCAAACGTCACATGTCCATCGCTGCTGAAACCCCAGAACTGTTCGGCAAAATTAAAGCCGAGGAAGTTCGGATAATCTTTGAAATACTGCTCGTAAGCCTCCGTGCTGCCATCATCAGGCATGCGGTTCACAGCACCGCTGGAACACTGTATCATTGTCCATACGCGGTTCTGGGCGCACACTTTCATCCATGAATCATAGATGTCAGGACCGTTAGGCTGTTTGTCGTCACTTGATGATGTGGCAATATTGAAAATGACAAATGGTCGAATGTCATCAGGTACCATGTCGATGATTTTCTGCGGATCGGCATAGTTCCACACGTCAATATGAATAATCCATGCCGGCTGTTGTTCGGAGATAGGACGGCGCAGTTGCTCTGCGGCATTTGTTGAAGATTGAAAATTAAGGATTGCAGATAGTAGGCAGACTGCAATGAGTGTCATTCTCTTCATACCATTCACGTTTAAATTTAGTTTCTGATGTTCAGGTTTTCTTCTCCCTCTTCGTCCCAGTCAGTGATGCTCCAGCCGTCGGGCATCAACCCGTGTTCTGTCAGTCGCATGTTGATGGTATACGTCTTACCGCTTTCCAAGGTTGCTGCTTGTGGAATGGGATAAATTTCTTTACTGCCGTAGAGCGTGATAGCTAGGAAATCACTCCCTTCAGCTATATATTGTGGTGCTACGATGGCATATGACGAGACTCGCCAATCAGTGATCATTTCTGCCAGCATGTTGATGTTCGTCCGTTGCTCTTCGATGGTGCTTACTTTCTGTTCCATCAGGTGCACGCGCACGCTGTTGTTCACATTCAACAGCTCTGCACTGATGCGGTTCAGGTCAACCTGTCCTGTCTCATCAATGATGTGGACTGCCACTTTTGCCAGCATGTGGTGGAAAACCATTCCTCCTGTGTTGTTATCAGCCCGAGTCGTCTCTGTTCTGATGCCTATCATCAGATCACTGGCAGCAAACAGTTCTTTTGTAGACTGATTGCTCTTTACCGTGAACACGGGGTTCGATGTCAGTGCATCGTCGCCCCAATCCTCTTGATAAGGCGTATAAGCGATGATGCTGTTCCCTGCTGTTGAGGCGGGGAGAACGGCATTGCCGTTCTCGTCCACCACAACCTGCTTCAGGATGACACTTCCATCCTCACCAACCACATAGATGCCAATAACACTTCCCGGCGTCAGTGTTACCTTATTGCCGTTTTCATCAGTGGCAGTAACGGCTTCACCGCCGGTTGCACTCTCTGTGTCGTCAATGTATTCAAACTCATCTTGTTTGCTGCAAGCGGACCACAAGAATAGCACACTTGCTAAACAACAAATGGCCTGCACGCATTTTGGTGGGAACGGAATGTGTTTCATTTTTACTTTTACTTTAGCTTTTCTTTTTCTTATACTTTGTGCTTCTAAGTATACAGTAGTTATGCCATTTTATTTTGACAGGATGACATCACTGGCCAGAATGTCGCATGAGCCGGCATTGCTGCGACCGCCAAAGGCAATCTTCGTTACGGTTGACAAATCAATGCCCAAAGCTGTCAAGTCAACCTCTTTGGTACCAGCACTATAGAATCCGTTGCCAAACTCTGTAAAGTCTGAGCCGACGTAATAGCCCATGCGTACTGGCCCGTCAACAAGATTGCTGAATGTAAAGGTCAGCTTCGTGTAGTTGGCCAGTTCACCGTTGCTAAATTCAAAGACGGGCATTAGGTTGTTGGTGCTGCCTGTCCATGTGTAGGTGGGAGCTACGTATGAAGCATTTCCGCCAGGTGTGCCGAAGGTTGCTGTCAACGTATTCCCGTCTGATGGCGTGTCATTACCATTGTCATCGCCATTACCATTGTCATCGCCATTGTTGTCACCAGGCGTGCTGCCATCAGCATTACCAATTAGAATGACATCACTGGCCAGAATGTCGCATGAGCCAGCATTGCTGCGACCGCCAAAGGCAATCTTCGTTACGGTTGAAAGGTCAATGCCCAGAGCTGTCAAGTCGATGGTCTTCGTTCCATCGCTGTAGAATCCGTTACCAAACTCAGTGAAGTCTGATCCGACATAGTACCCCATGCGTACAGGACCGTCGACAAGGTTGCTGAACGTGAACTTCAGTGTGTGATAATTGGCCAGTTCTCCATTAGCAAATTCAAAGACGGTCATCAGGTTGCCTGTACTTCCTGTCCATGTGTAGGTGGGAGCGTTGTAGGTAGCATTACCACCGGGAGTGCCGAAGGTCGCTGTCAGCGTGATAGGCTCAGGTTCTGGAGCATCCTCCTCGGTGACATCACCTGTCAGCTCGTCGGTAGCCTCATCCCAGTCAGTGACGGTGCTGCTCAATACAATCTGTGCCTTGGTCTCTGCGCCGCTGCCACTGATGTTTACGTTATAGGTATATGCCTTGCCTGATGCAAATGTAGCAGCATTGTTCAATTCTGCGTTGAGCATCTTGCCGTTGGTTAATATTACCTGCACAAAACTGCCTGCTTCTACTGTCTGTGGGACAATCACAGCACTGGCTACGAATGTCGTTGCGTCGTTTGCAAAGGTCACGGCCTTGATATTAGTTGCAGTGCCCGATGCAGCACCGATGGTGCCGTCTGTCACCTTCAAGGTGGTCGTGGGCAGTGTGTTCACGATGTTGATGGTTGCTCCTGTCAGGTCAACATCGGTGTCATCGCTGGTAGTGAATTTCACTGTCAGTTTAGAGAGCTTATGTTCAAAGTTTAGTGCCACAGTAGGAGTTTCCTTGGTAAAAGCGTTGCTCCCGATGGGAGCTCCGCAAAGTAGGTCACTCTTCAAATATCCGGCATCCGTACTTTGGTCTGCAGCCACAGAGAAACTGACTGCTTCATCAGCTTTTCCTGTAAAAGCATTGCTATAAGGCGCATACGCATTGATGCTGACAGATGTCTTGTCGTCAGGAAAGTAGAGCGTTGTGCCAGTGAAGTTGCCGTTGCCGTCAGCTGTTAGCTTAGCATTGTCACCATTGGTGATGTAGCCGTCGGCAGTCTTGACAAACACCCCCACTTCTACACCGTTGGCAATCTGCACTTTCTGTAAATTAACGTTGGCACTGCGAGTCTGTGCTACGCTGCTCACGAAATAAATCGGTGTGGGCTTTACCACAGTCTGCAATTCATTTTCCTCTGAAGAGCAGCTGGCCAGGGTCAATAAGGCGATACCCAGTGAAAGATAAGATAGCTTTTTCATATTGATATTGTTGTTTTAAGTTGTTAGTGTTATTCCAGATACATCTCTGAAGCCTTGACTACCGTCGAACCGCTGTTGCTGTTGCCACCAAAACGGATAGCAGTTACGTCAGCTGCGGTTTTGTCCCCGCTCAGCAACTCAGTGATAGGAGTAGCTTTTGTGCCTGCCGTATAGTACAGCTTGCTGTTATTAGTGTTGTCGCTGTAAAGCACATTGATGCGTACGGATGCGTCAGCAGTAAGTTCTGTGAACGCAAAGTTCAGCGTCGTGTAGTTTGCCAGTTCACCATTCTCGAAAGAGAAGCAGTTCATCAGGTTGTTGGTGCTCCCAGTCCATGCGTATGTGAATGAAGTTCCGTCGTATGAAGCATTGCCGCCGGGGGTGCCGAATGTAGCGTAGAGCTTACCGTCATCAGAAGGAGTGTCATCGCCACCTGTAGAGCTACCATCACCATTTCCAATCAGAATGACGTCAGTAGCCACAATGTCACAAGAACCTGCATTGCTGCGACCGCCGAAGGCAATCTTCGTCACGGTCGAGAGGTCGATGCCGAGGGCCGTCAGGTCAACGGTCTTCTCGCCGGCGCTGTAGTAGCCGGAGCCGAACTCGGTGAAGGTGCTGCCCACATAGTAGCCCATGCGCACGGGACCGTCCACGAGGTTGCTGAACGTGAACTTCAGCGTGTGGTAGTTGGCCAGCTCACCGTTGGCAAACTCAAACACCGTCATCAGGTTGCTGGTACTACCCGTCCACGTGTAGGTGGGAGCATTGTAGGTGGCGTTGCTACCATGTGTCTGGAACGTTGCAGTGAGTGTGATGGGCTCAATCTCGCCCTCTTCAGAGTCAGCAGCGCCCAAATCTTGGTCGTCCCAGCTTGCAATGGCAGTAGAACCCAGTGTGAGCGTCACTTCTGTGACGGGTTCTTCTACTGTCCCGATGTTCACCGTGAAGTTATATGACATTCCACTCTCAAAGGTAGTGGCATCAGTCAGTTTTGCGTTCAGTTGCTTGCCATCAGCAATAATTTTTACCAGTTGTGTGCCTGCGGCCAACTGTTGAGGCACGATGATGGCACATGCAGTGGTCTCGCTGCCCAATGCAGAGGCAGCCTTTATGTCTGTTTCAGAACCGGAAGCCTCTCCGACTGTTCCCTTCGTTGGGTCAAATGTGGTGGCAATCTTTGTGTTGGTTACGGTGACGGTCGCACTGGTCAAATCAAGTGTTGAGGTTTCCTGTTGCTGAATGGTTACGTTGATTTTTGCTAACTTGTGACTGAAGTTCAGGGCTACAGCGCTTTCACTCTGTTCCTGTCCGGTCTTTGAGGCATAGATGAGATCGCTGGCCAGATAACCCGCTGCGGTGCTTTGGTCAGCAGCAACAGCGAAGTTGTTGCTTCCCAGTGTCATACTTGATGCGTAGGGTGCGTAAGCATAGATGTCTACCGTCGCACCGTCCTCTGTGGGATAGTTCATGGCATTGGCTGTCGAAAGGTTACCGTTTGACTCCACCGTGTGCTCATTGTTGTTACCGTTTGTGATGGGGGCATCATTGTAAGTCACGAACACGCCCACCTTGTTAGAGGTGTTGATGGCGATGGCCTGAGGGTCGCTGGTCGTACGGGTCTGTGCCAGTGCTGAGGTCAGGTTAATCACATTGCTCTGATGAGCACTCTGCTGGAAGTCAGCTTCTTCATTTGAACAAGCAGTCATGCCGATGATGGTTGCCATGCTTGTCATTCCAATTAAAATTCTATTCACCTTCATTTTTTAGGTCTTTATTTGTGATACATTAATTATTTGAATTTTCTGATGCAAAGTTACGCTGTTTAGGCAGAATCGGCTTATTGATTTGTTTCGTTGCCCTACGATATTGTTACATCCGTTTCATGATGCGTAACTTCGGAATGTCCATTTGTTTCGCGCCAATTATTCTTTTGTGGTTGCGGGGATTCCGTAAGGTACAAGACGCATGTTGGCGATGCAGAACTGGAAGTTGGAAAGCATCTGGGCCGGGTGTGTGTCATCTAACTGGTAATTGATCAGTTTGATGATGGCCTGCTTATTGTTCTGCTTCAGGTAGTTCATGAGACTTCCTACGGTTGCATACGTTTCACTTTCCGTGATGCGGAACGCAGAGAGTGGAATGGTGTATGTCTGCCAGCCGTTGGCAAATGAGACTGTAGCATTTAAATCCCACATGGCTGTTTGGGCAAACCAAGACTGAGTAAGTGATTTCCCTTGATCCTTATCCAGCCTGAACGACATGAAGCCAGTGTTCCATAGTGGCTGCCCGTCGCTATAGACATAGATGTCCATTTCGATGGCAACCTCCTTACACTTGCTGCGGGTGGTGATGAGGCCGTCGGAGTGGTCAATGACGTATTGCATACGGTCACCCATGCTGAAACGTATCATTCCCGTATTGGGGTCAAGATTGTTGTCAATACCCCATGGCGTAGGCGTTTCACCGAAGAAGCATAGCATATACTCTGGATTGATGATGCCGGGAGCTTCTGTCAAGGCGTGACCATCAGGCAAATTGTCTGCTGCTACAACGGAAACCTTGTCGAACAGACTTTGTGTGATATTGATGCTGTTCTCGAACTCAGTATCGGTATAAGGACTTTGTGTCCCGTGGGTACTGAAGTCGTGGAAGAATACGCAGTTCTGGCAGAACATGGCCGGTGAATAGGCGTTGACATGAGCTCCTGTTGCCTGACAGCGCACATAGCCTGACGTCAGTTCTACTGATGGTACGGTGAACTGGATTTGACGTGATGTGGCGTTGAAATCGTTTACTTCTGTTTCTCCTGTCGGAGTGGGCAGGTAGAGGTGGTCTACGAACTGGAGGTTACGCCCGGTCAGCGTTACGGTCTCTCCTGCTTGCGGCAGGGTACGGTCTACCCCCGTAATGGAGGGCTGTGGATCGCCAGTGCGGGTGAGCGTGCACATCGTTGTGACGGCATCATTCTTCACGGCGTAGAGCACCATTGTGTTGTTGCCCGTGTGTACGCCTTTTATCTTAACGGCACCAGCTGCCGTGGCTGCGGCATGAGGGGTCAGGTCGATGGTAGAGCCGTCAAACTCATAGCTATATGTCAGGTTGCAAATAGAGTCACGCATGGTGCTGGTGGCATCAACAAACCAATGGGAGAACACAGCTTCGGCATCGTTTACACTCTGGAACTCTACGCGATATGACTGTTCAAAGTGGTTGGTGTTGTCAGTTCCGACTTCTGATACTCCTTCCCAAATGCCAAACAGTTGGTCTGCTGACAGCGTGACGCCTTGTGCTATGGTGGTGCTCTCCGGTTCCGGGAGTGATGGGATGTCTATATCGGAGCTACACGACGTCTGCATCGTGCAGACGGATAAATTACAAATGATAAGTGATAAGCTTATCAGATGTTTTTGATGTATCTTGGTAATCATCGTTTTCAATCTTTAGTTTTCAATTACGGAAGTTTATTTCGCCCGAGTACACTTTCTCTGTGAAGGTGATGTTTCTCACCGTGTCAGTTTTCTCCAAGACAATCTCGCAGCGTCCTTTGGCGAATGTTACGTCGTCGGGAATGATGGCGTGGACATTCGTCTCATCGTTCTCTCGCAAAGCGTCAATTTCGCATTTCGTTCGCCCACCGAAGGCAAGTGGCAGCCATACTTCCTGCGCGCCGTCAAGATGAGTACCCGTAATGGTGAGTGTACGCCCTGCAATGAGTGTTGTTGCTGAGAAGGCAGTGATGGTCGGCTGTTCCGAGGCGGGACGTATGATGAAATGATAGTCGTCCATGCCCCAACGGGTTACTACGCGGATATTGTCTCCCTCTGTGTTTACATCCGAAGGTAGCTGGAAGGTGATGTTCGTGTCTGATTCATAGACAAACAGCGTGTTCAGGTTGATGTCTGTGCCATTGACAATAACACGCTTCAAGTCACTCAGATGCTCGCCATGCAGACAGATGGTCTGGCCAGGGTAGGCAAACTCGGTTTGCTCAATGGGAGCCTCTACCATGTTATACCACACGCTGTCAATGCGCGGACCTTCCTCGTCCTTGCTGCATGATACCAGTAGCGTCAGCAATAGGCAATAGCCCATAATTGTTACTGCATTGGTCATTCGTTTTGTTCTCTTCTTATCCATGATGTTCTGGTGTTTTGTCTTGTCTAATGCTTATCATCTCATTCTTTCATCTCTTATGGTGTCAGGTAGTCCTGACGGTGATTGATAATGTCAGTGAAGTCAAACGTTACGGGTGCTTTCTGTAGGTTTGCATCCTGCATCATCTCCGTCGGTGGATAGATCATAGACCAGAGATTGTCGCTGGTGCCCAGTTCCTGATTGTGACAATAGCTGCCCTCGGGAATGTTGTGCACGCACTCACGGCTGGGCTGTATGATGGTATAGCTGCCGTCAGCAGCGTTGGTGCTGAGGGTGGGGGTGCCGATTTTTGTCAGGTCATCATTCTTCTTATAGCTGTATTTGTAGAGACGGTGACAACCCATCAGTGGCTCATCCTCTAAGTCTGCTAACCTGTTGTTTTGATAGTTGAGCATCCGCCGTAAGTGGCTCTCACCCATAAATGAGCGCCTTACGATATCAGTCCAGTAGAGCCCTTCGGCAAAGAATTCCAACCGACGCTCCAACAATATGGAGTCAAGGTTGACGGTGGTATAGTCGCCGGGATAGGTTCCGTTCTGTAGTTCCGTCTTGTAGGCACGGCGGCGCACGGCGTTGATATTCTCCATGACGCGCGGGCTGGTGGTGCTCTCCTCACCGTAAAGGCCCATTAAGGCTTCGGCCAGATTGAGATATACTTCGCTCAGTCTGATCATGGGGGTGCAAAAACCTGAATTGCCCTGAATGGCTATGTTGTCTGTTCCCAATGGGCCGCCCACCACTTGTTTCTTGATGGCCACGGGGTCCCACGAGTTACGTTCAACGGTCCATGCTGTGCCCTTGGTGTGGCAGGTGTCCTGCTCATGGTAGAGGTAGTCGTAGGTCATGCCGTGGGGCATGATGTTGCCACGTGTGCGGGTCAGTCCGCCCCGCCGCTGTGACAGCAGCACCATGTCATAGCTGGCCCAGTTGAAGTAGGTGATGCCGTAGTTCTTGTTAATGCAACGGTCGTAGCAGAACATTCCCTGTAGCTCATTGCCTAGCCCATAGCTGGTGCTTGAGGCTACGGTCTGGATGGCAAACAGCACCTCCGGGCAGTTGTTGTTCTGTACGCGGAACAGCTGTTCATAGTCATCCATCAAGGCATAGCCTCCCTGAGGAGCCAATTCCAGAGCCTTGCGTGCGGTGAGGGCAGCTTTAGCGTAGTAGAATTCTTCAAGCGAGAGCTTGGCACCATACTCTATATCATCGGCATAAAAAGTATCAAGCACTTCGCTCCGGAACGTTTCTGTAAAATGATTGCCCTTGGCCCATGCAGCAGCCGTCAGGTAAATGCGCGACAACAGTGCCCATGCGCTGACCTGTGAAACGCGCCCTTTGGCTTCGGGTACTATGGGCAGCCAACGTGCGGCATACTCTGCATCACACAGGGCGTACTGTATGACGCTTTCGAAGGTGTTGGCATAGGCTGTCGGACTCTGTGTGACAGGGTCGTCCACGATGGGAACATCATGCCAGTACATAGCCAGATACCAGTAAGCCAGTGCCCGCATGAAGCGTGCCTCACCTACACAGGCGTTCACTTCCGACTCTGTGCTGATTTCGTTCTCTCTGCAGTAGGGGGCATAGTCATTGATGATGTAGCTGGCCTGTGTGATGACATTGTAAAGTGAAGCCCATGAGTATTGTATAGAGGCATTCTGTCTTTCCTCGTTGAGTGTGGCCTGCGCGTTCACTTCGCCCAGTGTGGAGTTGGAAATATAGAAGTTGTTGGCGCGGGCATCACCCAGTGAGATGAAGCGTTGTTTCATGAAGTAGTACCACGGCTGTGCATAGAGTCCTGCTGTGGCTGCTCGCAGCGCACTGATGTCTGTCAGCTCGTCGTGAGCTGGCACGATGCGTTCATTGGTGGTATCCAGATAGCCGTCGCAGGACACAAGAAGTCCCCCACCGATTCCCCCGAGGGGGAGGGCGGTTGCCACACCGACAAATAAATTAATAATATTCCGTCTCATATATATATTATTCTTTTTTGTTTAAACACATTTTCATCTATACATTCCCTCCTCTTGGGGAGGGTCAGAGTGGGGGCTTTAAAATGTTGCCTCTATGCCGAATATGATGCTTCGGGGAGCGGGTACGCGGCCCGTGTCAACACCATACATCAGCATGCCCTGTCCTGTCATGGAGTACTGTCCGTTCTGGCTACCCACTTCGGGGTCATAGCCAGTGTAGCCTGTCAGTGTCCAGACATTCTGGATGTTAGCAGAAAGGCGCAAGTCTGACAAATAGTATTTCTTCAGCAATTGCTTCGGCACGTTGTAGGTCAGCGTGATGTTCTTGATGCGCAGGTAGCTGGCATCTTCCACGTAGCGGTCGCTGACGCGGCTGTT
Organism: Prevotella sp.; assembly: GCA_017467705.1. GTDB lineage: Bacteria > Bacteroidota > Bacteroidia > Bacteroidales > Bacteroidaceae > Prevotella. The sequence goes on from JAFUSC010000134.1 coordinate 18,698, forward strand.
GTAGTTGCTGTGCAGGTTGTCGATGCGTGGGATGGAAGGTTCTGCTCCTTCAGCTACATAGACGTTCCACACGTCCAGATTGCCGCTGTTGCCGTCATGGTAGGCCCAGCGGGCGTAGCTGCCGGTGCGGGTGTATTTGTTCCATGCTGCACCACCCGGCGTCAGTGATGGATCGTCCATGCGGCGGCGTGTCCAGTTGAAAACCTTGTTCCCCACGCTGCCATACATGAAGATACTGAGTCCAAACTGCTTCCATGTAAACGTGTTGTTCCAGCCGAAGGTGTACTTGGGTAATCCGTTGCCGAGGAATGTTTTGTCATTGTCGTCAATGATTCCGTCGCCGTTCAGGTCTTTGAACAGCAGGTCGCCGACGCTGGTTTTCAGGTCTGCGGCTGAGGCATTGCTTACCACCGTGCCTACGCGGTAGTTAGGCGTGGCTGCCGTGACAGTGCTGGTGCCGTCGCCGTTGTCACGCAGGAAGTCGGCAGCCGAGTTGATGCGCCCGGCCACGCGAAAACCATAGAACTGGCTGATGCCGTAGCCGACGGCAGTGCGGGTGATGGTCTCACCCGTTCCCTCGTAGTCAAGGGTCTTGTCAATGAAGCCTGACTCTGTGTTCAGACTGGTCACCTTGTTCTTTACCAGCGAGTAAGTGAGTGAAGTCTTCCACTTCAGGTTCTTCTTATTGAGTATGTGAGCATTAAGTGTAAACTCTATGCCTCGGTTACTCATGTTGCCTACATTGGCCCACTGCGGCTCGGCACTACCGGTCACCTTGGTCGACGTGCCGCTGTAGAAGGGTAGGGCAGTCTGCATCAGCAGGTCGCGGGTGTTTTTCCAGAAAGCATCGAAGATGAACTCTATGCGGTTGTCCAACAGGTTCAGGTCCAGTCCCACGTTCCACGAGTCGGTCTTCTCCCATGTCAGCTTGTCATAGTTAGGCATGTTGGCTGTCTTGTAGCTTGTGCCGAAGTTTGACTCAAGATTGGAGAAGTTGGCCATGAAGGTGCTTTCCGTCAAGTTAGCATTACCCACCAGACCGTAGCCCAAACGCAGCTTCAGGGAGTTGATGGCTGCCACGATGGGTGACTTCTCCTGTAGCTGCATCCAGAAGTCTTCTTCTGACACACGCCAGCCGAGAGCAGCCGAGGGGAACGTGCCCCAGCGCTGTCCGCGCTCGAAGAGCGACGAACCGTCGTTGCGCAGCGTGCCGGTGAACATGTAACGGTCCTTATAATTATAGGTAAGGCGTCCGAACATGCTGCTGTAGCGGCGTGTGGTGCTGTAGCCGGCATTGTCGTCGCGGCTGGCATCGCCGCCTGATAGAGCCTCGTTTGTGTTGGAGCCGCCCAGACGCTGACCGTAGAGATAGTCACGATAGCGGTTGTTCATCTCCACACCCAGCATGGCTGACACCTTGTGACCGCCCTTCAGCTTCCAGTTGCCCGTGGCCACTGACTTCAATGACCAGTAGAGGTTAAATGTCTTCGTGGTCTGGTGAGTGGCATATTCGCGGGTGGCTCCGTTCTCGCCTAACTGATATTCAGGCAGCAGATAGCGGTAGTTGTCCGTGTTGGTGTCGTAGGTGCCTTCTGTCTTCCAGCTGAGCCAGCTCCACGGCTTCACGGTGAAGTATATGTTCGTACGTTGGCTTACAATCTTGTTCTTACGTGTCGTCAGCTCTGCCAGCGCCACAGGGTTCGGCTGCCACGTGTCGGTGTCGCCGTTGAATCCCGACTTGGCCCATGAGCCGTCAGGGTTGCGCACGGCATTATTCGGCGTGTCGCTCAGTGCGTTGGGCACCACGTCCCACGAGGCCATGCCTGTGTTGCGGTCGGACTGTCCTAAGTTGAACGTCGCTCCAATGTCAAGCCAGCTGTAGGCTTTCACGTCGACGGAGCCGCGTAGGGTCAGACGGTGGAAGTCATTGTTCGTGGTGATGCCCTCCTGCGAGAAGTAACCACCTGACAGACTGTATTTGATTTCCTTGCTGCCGCCGCGTATGGACAGGTTGTACTCCTGTCGCAGACCAGTGCGGAACAGGGCATCCTGCCAGTCGCTGCCAGCACCGAGTGTCTCGGGGTTGGCAAACATGTTGCTCACCTTGCTCGTTGCACGTTGCAGGTTGGCTTCGCGGGCCCACTCTGCAAACTGGTGCAGGTCCATCACGTCGAGTTTGTGGGGCAGCATGTCCCAGCCCACTTGTGTCTTGAAGTTGACTTTGGGTGCCGAGCCCTCCTTGCCTTTCTTCATGTTGACAATAATGACGCCGTTGGCTGCCTGTGCTCCATAGATGGCTGTGGCCGAGGCATCCTTCAGTATCTCAATGCTCTCCACGTCGTTGGGGTTCAGGTCGGCCAGCGGGTTGCTAAACACGTCGGCGCCTGCATCTTGTGTGATGATGGCACCGTCAATGACGTAGACCGGTTCGTTGCTTGAGTTCAGCGAGTTCACACCGCGAATCTGTATGCTCGTCGAACCGCCCGCTGCGCCGCTGTTCGACGTCAGCTGCATGCCCGCAGCGCGTCCTTGCAGCATCTGGTCCATCGTTGAGGATGATGTCTGTTGCATGTCGTCGGCTTTCACTGACACGACAGAGCCGGTGATGTCGCTTCGCTTCATGGTGCCATAGCCCACTACTACAACTTCGTTCAGCACGTGTGAATCGTCTTGCATCACAACCTTCATGCCTGTGCCTGCTTTTTCCTCCTTCGGCTTATAGCCGATATAGGTGAACACCAGCACAGCGTTCTTGGGTACTTGCAGCTTGAAGTTTCCGTCCAGGTCAGTCACTGTGGCCACCTGCGAGCCTTTCATCTGCACCGTGCAGCCAATCAGCGTCTCACCCGTTTCGTCGGTCACGGTTCCAGTCGCCGTCACCATGTCCTGAGCCGCAGCCGTCAGCGGAGCCAGCAGCATCAGCACAACGAGGTTTAAGAGAATTCTTTTCTTCATAGACAGTTCTTTATGTTTGTTTTAAGCTTTCAAATCAGGCCATCAAAAAAATGCACCCGCCGACAAAAGGGTGTCAGCGAGTGCAAAGTTACTGTGTTTATGCAGAAAAGGGATTGCTCGGAATACCCGTGTTCCCACTAATTGTTAAGTCATCACTTCCGGTCTGTTACATTTGACATTGTTTTTGTTTCACTCCGTGTCCGTCAACCCCTTTTTCTGGTGCTTTTGTATGTATTCAGTCGGTGTTACGCCGAAGTGTTTCTTAAAGGCTGACGAGAAGTGGGTGGGGTTGGCAAAGCCCACGGCCCATGTCACTTGTGCCACGGTGGTGTCGCCTGCGGCCAGCAACTTGGCAGCCTGTTGCAGGCGCAGGTTACGGATAAACTCACCCACGGTGATGCCTGTCAGTTCCTTCATGCGGCGATGCAGCTGTACGCGACTCAGGCCGACCTCTGAGGCCAGTGCTTCCACGTTGAAGTCGCTGTCATCTATCCGTGCATTGACGGCTTTCATGATGCGCTCCATCAGGGCGGCATCGTTTCCTTTCAGCTCTATTTGCCGCACGGTGTCTTCCTGCTCCTGCATGCCGGTGAATTTGCCTTTCATGCGGATGCGGTTGGCAATGAGACCGGCAATGCGGGCTTCCAGTTCTTCCATGTCGAAAGGCTTGTCCATGTAGGCATCAGCTCCTTGTTCCAGTCCTTCCACACGTGCCCTGTGCTCTGTCTTCGTGGTGAGCAGAATGACGGGGATGTGGCTGGTCTTGCTGCTCCCCTTCAGTCGTCGCAGCAGTTCAATGCCGTCCATGCGGGGCATCACCACGTCGCTGATGATCAGGTCGGGCACGGTGTCTACGATGCCTTCGAGTGCCTGCTGCCCGTCCGTGTAGGTGTGTATGTGGTAGGTTTCGCCCAGCTCGGTCTTCAGGAAATTGCATATTTCCTGATCGTCGTCAACCACGGCCACATGGTAGGTGGTCTTGCGGCGCACGCGGCGGGACGGTGTTCTGGGATCAGCAGTAATGCCGCCCTCTCCCTGTTGCTGTGTGAGCGAAGCTGATACCATGGCGGTCGGTGCCTTGGCATCACTCTCATTCCCGGCTGTGACGGGCTGTGTGTGAGTCTGCTGCAGTCTGACCACGAACTCCGACCCATGTTCCCCGTCGGTGCGGTTGGTGGCGGTGATGGTGCCGTGGTGCAGTGTGACTATCTTCTGTGTCAGGTTCAGGCCGATGCCGTAGCTCATCTGTCCGGCTGCCGGGCGTGCTGATGCCTGATAGAAACGCTCGAAGATTTTGCGCAGCTGTGCCTCGTCAATGCCCTGGCCGTTGTCGCGTACGGTGAGCTCTGCTGATTGATGTTCAGCGGTCTCACGGACTATTACCTCTATCTTGCCTCCGTCGTCCACATACTTGATGGCATTGCTCAGCAGGTTGGTCACCACTTTGTCGAAGTGGTTGGGGTCGATGCTTACTCCCATGTCGGGAGCCTGATTGTCAAACGTCAGCGTAATCTTGCGGCGTTCCAGTTGGTAGTCGTAGTCATGGCAGATGTCACCGACAAAGTCGCCCAGCCGTACGTTGATGGGGTGGAGCGTCAGCTGTCCTTTCTCAATCTTGCGGATGCTCAGTATTTGGTTGGTCAGAGCGAGCAGGCGGTCGGTGTTGCGTTCTATGTTGCGCAGGGCCCGCGTCTGTGCGGGGTCTTTTGAATTGTTCAGCAGTTTGCTGAGCGGACTCTTGATGAGCGTCAGCGGTGAGCGCAGTTCGTGGCTGATGTCGACAAAGAACTTGATCTTCTCCTCGTTGATGTCAGCCTGCCGTTTGTTCCAATAGTAACGCCATGCGAGTGTGGCCATGGCGAGTAGCAGCAGCAAATAGACAAAGTAGGCTCCCCACGAGCGGTACCACGGGGGCGTGACGTGGATGGTCAGCTGCTTCTCCGGCGAATAGACGCCATTGTCGTAGGCCCTGACGAGCAGGCGGTGGGTGCCTGCGGCTAAGCGTGACAGGAAAATCTCATTGACACCTGATGCTGTCTGGTGCCACACATCGGCCGGCTCGTCGGCAAAGCGGTACTCGTAGTGAACATTCTGGGCATCGCGGAAGTCCATCGACGAGAAGCGCAGGCTGAATGTGTTGTCAAGATAGGAGACGGTGATGTCGCTGGTCAGCTCCAATGGTTCGCTGATGATGGTACTGCCGTTCGACCGCGTAGAGACGTTGACGTTGATGTCGCCCAGACGCATGCCCGTCAGGGTGATGCCTTGGGTGAACTCGTCCTTCTTGATTTTCTCTGGTGTAAAATATGTGATGCCGTTCTGGTTTCCCATGATGACCTCACCCGCCCCCGAGTAGGCATAGACACCGCGCAGATACTGCCACTCCTGCAAACCATTGCCGCGGTAGTAACGGGTGAAGTGTCCGTCGGGCTCTATCTGTGCCATGCCACGGTAGGTGCTGACCCAGATGGTCCCGTCAGAGGTGATGACTAAACCGCAGACAATGTCGTTGGGTAATCCCTCCTTGGTGGTAAAACGCTTCCACTGACCGCGCCCGTCGCCTTCGGTGAAGTATTGGAACAAACCCTTGCTGCTGCCTATCCAGATGGAATGGTCCTTGGGTGACTGTCCGATGACGTAGACAATGGCTGGGCGCAGCGCCTCGGGGATGCCGACGTCTGTCAAGCGGTCGGTCTTCGGGTCGTAGACGTCGACGCCGTAGTAGTGGCCTATCCAGATACGGCCGTCATTGGCGGTGAACAGCGTGTTCAGGTAATGGTTTGTCAACTCCAACTTTCCGCCGCCCAGCGTGCGCTCGGTCTGGCCGTCGGGGGTGTAGCTGTGCAGCCCATCGTTGAACACGGCGGTGTAGAGATTGCCCGACTGGTCATGCGTGATGCTGCCGATGCGCTGTGTGCCCGTCAGGAGCAACCACTCCTCGTGGCCCGTCTGCGGGTCAATGCGGAACATGCCGTTGCGGAAGGTGCCTGCCCAGAACGTGCCCTGCGCGTCCTCATGGATGGTCATCACCGTGTGGTCGCCCATCCAGTGATGCAGCGTATGCCCCTTCCGGTCAATGCTTGTGATGCCGCCTTTCTCCTGACAGATATACACATGCTTGTTTTTATCAGCATAGACGAAGCGCAGCACATTGCCGTTATTTGCCTCCAGCTGGTCAAGGGCGAGGAAATGGAAGGGGGCTTCCTTGGGCGAGATGAGCAGCAACCCCTTCTGGCTACAGCCTATCCACTGGTTGCCGTCGCGGTCTTCCAGATAAGCATACACCTTCTCTGCGTTACAGTTGAATGGCAAGTCGTTCTGCCCCTCTGTGTGTACCAGCTGATGCGCGGTGAGGTCAATGCTCCACAGTCCGCTGCCTGACGTGCCCATGAGCAGTTGTCCGTGGCGGTTCTGATAGAGCCGGTGAACGGAACGGCGCTCGAAGCTGACCACCGGCTCAAACTGCTGCGTCTGCTCGTTGAGCTGCAGCACGTCTGTGTAGGTGGCTATGGTCAGATGGTGTTGCTGGTCCTCCGTGATGTCAAGCGGGCGTTTGGCCCGCAGCTCTGCTTCACCGTAGAAGTGGCTGCGGTTGCTCTTCGGGGCTACCTGCAGCAGTCCTTCGTCACGATAGCCGATCCACAGCCGTCCGCGGCTGTCAACGTACATGTTGTCGCACTCTGATTTCTTCTTGATGTGCTTGTTCACGCTGTCCATCGGACGGGCCGTCAGGTCAGCCGTGTTGACTTCAAACACACCCTCGTCGGCATGCAGCACCCAGATGTGCCCGTCTGCCGTCTGCAAGATGTCGTTGGCATTAACAGAAAGCTCTTCGCCGTAGTCCATCATGAACCTGACGGTCTCAAAGGCGTCAGTCAGGCAGTTGTAGCGTTGCACGCTCCGGTTGGTCAGCACCCACAGCGTGCCGTCGCGGTCGGTCATCATGTGGCGCACAATGTTGTCGGAGAGCGATTGCGGGTTGCTGTCGTCGTTGAAATACTGGGTAAAGAATACACCGTCGAACTTGTTGAGCCCGTACTCCGTGCCAATCCAGATGTAGCCCTGCTGGTCTTGGCAGAGGCTGGTGATTTGGTTCGACGACAGCTGGCTGCCATCGAAGAAGCGCGGCACGGCAACTGCCTGCAGCACCATGAGGACCGTCAGCAGCAGCATGCAAAGTCTTTGTGTTTGTTTCATGTCAGTATGTAGTACTACGTCTTTTTTTGTTTAATGGTTAGTATGCTGGCTGCAAAAGTACAAAATAATTCTTAATTATAACAAATGCAAGCTGAATTATTTTCCGAATTAAACATGAGTTAACCAAAAAAACTGTTAACTGTGTTAAATTTTCAGGTTGAATTTTCCTGCAATTTTTCGCGTAACTACGATTCAACAGTGACCTCAAACGGTGCTTTTGGTGTGTTAGGCGGCACCTTTCGGGTAGTTAGGCGGCACCTTTCGAGTGGTTAGGCGGCACCTTTCGACCCGCAAATCGGCACCTCTCGACCTGCAAATCGGCACCTCTCGACCCGAAAATCGGCACTTTTCAGGGTCTAAAACGGCATGTTTTGCATGCCCAAATACCGGCTGTTTTCGTTTCACGTTGATTATCAGTGAGTTACTAAGTGGCCTGTAATTCGCGTATTTTCGACCGAAGTCGGACTTGCTGAAAGAGAGGCCCTTCTCCAAGTTAAAGGATTTTGGCTGATTGTTAAACTTTGCAAAACGATCTGGACGTTTTCTTGACCGTTTGGGGATAAAAAAGAATGGATGCGGCAGTCGCTGCACCCATTCTCCAAAACAATTATAAATTTAACAATTACTTAACAACGAATTTGCGTCCGTTCTTGATGACGATGCCCTTATAGTCAGCACCTACGCGCTGGCCCTGCAGGTTATACATCACACCGTTCTCCTGCTGCACATCGCTGATGGCATTGATGGTAGTCGTCTCGCTGTCGTTGAAGTTGACATCAAGACGGGCACCTGCACCCTCATTGGTGATATAGGCACGGAATGGAGCAATTGTTACACTGCCAGACGTGGTGACGGAGAAAGTTCCGTTAGTTGAGTTATATCCGTAAGCACCAGCAGGAACTGTGTTGTCCTTCATGGAACCGACGAATGTGGCAGTTCCTACTGTATATGAACATGCTTTAGGAGCCACGACGGTCTTCCCTTTAAATCCGGAGAATGGAGTTCCTGTTTCATTGGCTACGAACACGTAGGGCTTGTAAGCTTCAGTTGCACCCGTTACCTCGGTAAAGGTCAGGGTTGAACTTGTAGCTGCAGTCAGCTCATAGAATTTACCGTTAATGGCTGCTACTTCTTCTGCTGTCAGAGCGAAGGGAAACCATACGGTAGACTTCTGGTCTTTGGTGAACGAGCGGGTGTAGGCTTCGCTGCGAACAAGGAACATGTTTGTGGGAAGAATCTTGGCAGAGCCTGAATTGTCTTTCGAGCCAAACTGAATCTTTGTAGCACTGCCAGCAGCTGAGGAATAGCTGCTAAGGTCAATATGTTTGACTCCACCACCGCCATAACCGTCTCCACTTACAGGTGTGAAGGTTGAGCCGTCATGGAAACCGATGCGCATCATACCAGTTACATTCTGAATCTCAAACTGGAGTTTCCCGTATTTCGAGAAATCACCTGCTGAGCCTGTATAACAATCCATCAGATTGTTGTTGCCTGCTGTAGCACTGTATACGGTGTTTGTGTAGGTGGCATTGCTTGCTGGCTTGGCAAAGCCTGCAGTCACAACAGCATCGTTATCATTTTCTAAATATACACATGTCCAGTCGATGACCACAGAATAGGAATTCCCTGTTCCGGGGTCAGAGGCACCACCGATTCTAATGGCCGTCACATCGGCCAAGGTATGGTTAACACCATCTACGGTCAAATCCGTGTCTCCCCACTTCTCTCCAGAGGAGAGGTCAATGCTCTTGTCATTATAGTTATACCAAATAAAACTCTTGTTCTTACCGTCGCTGAACAGCACATTAGCGCGCCACTCTTTAGAATACGTGCCACCGATTCTGACAACCTTTAAAGCCTTATAGGTAGCAAGTTCACCATTACTGAAGGTGAAAACAGTCATCAGGTTGTCTGAGTTCTTGGTCCAGGTATAGGTGCATGTCTCTGTATTGTACGAACCACCCGAACCTGTAGGAGCAACGAATGTAGCATACTTTCTATCAGCATTTGCCGTGCCCACGGCGAGCATCATTGCAAAAAGGAGTATAATCTTTTTCATTTTTTCTTTTCTGTTTATTTATATGGTTAATACTTTTGTTTGAACACACATGTTATTCGTCGAAATCGTCATCGTCCCATTCGCGGGAGCCGAAGCTGCCACTGATCATACCTTCAGCGCTGCCCGTGTCCTCAGTTTGTGAGCCAGCCAGCAGGCTCTGCGACAGGTTCATCATGTGAACGCTCATCTCTGGTTTCTCGTAAATCTTTTTCATTGTCTGAATGTGTTTGTTTGTTTATTGTTTATGGTTTATTGTATAGTCACTTCGCCGAACTGGGTCTCCCACGGTTCCTCATTGCCGTCGACAGCCTTGGCCATGGAGATGCGGATGCTGGTGACATTCTTCAGCACGTCTTCACCAATCTTGCCGTCCTTGGTCAGGTCAGCCGTTACCTTGGTGTCGCTGGTGATGGTCTTGCCCATGCTGCGATAGAACTGGGCGGCATCAACCTGCTGCTGCTTGCCGTCGGCATCCTTGTAACGAATCACCACCTTGAGCATGCAGGTGCTCTTCTTGATGACCATGGTGAGCTTGGTGTGCTGCGTCAGGTCGCCGCTCACTTCGGGCAGGTCGAACCAACGGTCCCACTTCTCTTTAAAGGTGGCGGTGAGCGTCTCTTCGTCGAAGTCGCAATTACCACCGTGCTTGGTCACGTTCTCCATGTCGATGATCTTCCAAGGAGTCTGTTGCTGTGCCACTGCTGTGAGGGCGAACATTGCCACGAGGGCTACAAACATTACTAATCTTTTCATAATCTTTAAATGTTTAAGTTTGTTATTCAATGTTTATTGTTTATTGTTTATTGTTCAATGTTTATTGTTAATTGTTTATTGTTAATTCTTCGACGTTGCAAAGGTAGTCAGTTTCGCGCAGACGGGCAGTCGAAAAGCTGTCATGCACCTGCGGTTTTGTTTCGTGCGGGCTTTCGTTTTGTTTCATGACACCATCGGTTTTGTTACACCATCTGCTTCATTGACAAATAACGGTTGATGCTTTAATTCATTTTTAGCGTCTCCTGCGGCCCCAAGTAGCTCTTGTGCATGCCGCCGAGGTTGATGAGAATTTTCTGAAGCACGAGCGCGTTGTCTAACGGACGGATGCGCAGCGTGTGCTTGCCGGCTTTCAGGGCGTGCAGCGTCTGCGAGTCGATGGCGTGCTCGCGCTGCCACTGGTTGCCCGTCTCGCCGTTATAGTCGCCGTTGATATTGACCACCTGCTCCTCGCCGCCGTCGAAACTGACGGCATAGCGCAGGCCCGTCTTATTGAAGTTCAGCGTCGGTGCGAAGCGCAGCATGACACGTGCCGTGGCTTCGGTGGGAATCTCCATGTCATACTCGAGCGACATGCCGTCGACCTTGGCGGTGACAGGCTGTGGCGTGATGGCCGACAGCGTGCGTCCCAGTTCGGGAATGACCGTCCACTTGGCCTCGCGCCCGTCGGTCTTGCGGGTGAAGTGCTCAGCCTCCATGCTGACGTAACCGTCAACGGCCACAAAGGTGGGCGTGCCCTTCGGCTTATTATAAGTAATGTATGCGGGCGTGGGCAAGGTGATGGGCGCCGTGGCGTTGCCATCGACGTGCTTCACTTCGGGCATGATCTTCTTGTCGGGCGACTTCCATGACTGGTAGCCGATGTACTGTTCGTCCATCATGTGGTTCCACTTGCCGCCCCGCATGGCGTGATATTGACGGGCAAAATCAGCGTCGCGCTTGAAGCACTGCTCCACGCGGGCAGCCCACCCGTTGGCCATGGGGTCGTTCTTCTTGGCCAGGCGTTGGTTCATGGCCTGAGCGTAGTACATGTCGTAGAGGTTGGCCATGGCCTTGATGGGGTAGCCCAAGAGCTGGAACCATGCGTCCTGCAAGTCCTGCGGCAGACGTGCAGCCAGTGCGTCGGCATCGAGTGCCAGCTGGTCGTACTCACCCGTGACGCGGGCCCATTCGTCATAGTTGGCCACGGAGTAGGTGCGCATGTTGAGTAGCTCGGGTGTGACGCGGCGGTTGAACTTGGCGTAGGTGCGCAGCAGGCGTGCGGCCTCCTCAGCCTCGGCATCGCCGAAGATGCTGCGGCAGAACTCTACGCTGTGGGCCTGCAGGTTCTGCGCGTTGAACTGCTCAGGATTCCAGGCCATGTCGAGGAAGAACTGTATGGGGTACTCCATGGGCTTCAGGTCGCCCACGTTGAGAATCCACATCTGGTCAACGCCGTAGCGATAAGTGAGGTTCATCTGTTCCCACAGACGGGGGATAGGGCTGACGTTGATCCACTTGGAGTTGCGTGGTCCGCCCACGTAGTCGACGTGGTAGTACATGCCGAAGCCACCCTTGCGTTTGGGACTGCCCAGCTCGGGCAGACGGCGGATGTTGCCCCAGTTGTCGTCACACGGCAGCAACGTCACGTCGTCGGGCACCTGCATGCCTTGGTCGTAGAAGTCCTGTACCTCTTTATAGAGTGCCCACACCTGCGGGATGTCCTCAGCCCGCAGGCCAGTGACCTGCTCCAGCAGCTGGCGCTGCTCCTTGACAATCTGCTCCATGAGCTGCACGGTGGCCTTGTCTTCCATGGCCTCGTCGCCGTCACCACGCATACCGACGGTATACATGGTCTCCCAACCCTTGGCACGCTCCACGCCGCCACGCCAGAAGTCCATCATCTCGTCGTGGTTGCTGGTGAAGCTCCATTTGCCATGACCCTGACGGCGCTTCCAGTCTTGCTGAGCCAAGGCCATGGGCTCGTGGTGAGAGGTGCCCATGACAATGCCCATGCGGTCAGCCAACGGGCCGTTTTCCTTGTCGTCGTCGTAGAACGCGCTGCCCCACATGGCTGGCCACATGTAGTTGGCCTTCAGGCGCAACAGCAGCTCGAAGATGTGAGCATAGCACTTGGAGTTGATGCCGCCGAAGTGTTCAACGGCCCAGTTGCCGAACGACGGCCACTCATCATTGATGAAAATACCGCGGTAAGCCACGCATGGCTCACCGTCGGTATAGACACCCTTTTTAATAAAAATGTTATCCTGATGACGTACGGGCACGTCAGCCCACCAATACCATGGTGAGACACCCATCTGGCGCGACAGTTCGTAGATGCCATAGATGGTGCCACGCTTGTCGCTGCCGGCAATGACCAGTGCCTGTGTTACACCTGTCATGGGTTTGTCAATGACCTGTAGCAAATATTTCTCACGCTTGCCGTCGAGCTCTTTCTTCTGCAGCTTGCCTGACTTCATGAGCTGCTGAATGAGCTGTGACTTCAGACTGCCCACGATGACACATTGTGGCTGGACGACATGTAGCAGCTGCGGCTCTGCACCTGTCACATTTTTGATGTCGGCCTGCAGACTCTGCAGGGCCATGATGACACCTTCGTCGTCATTGGCATCACAGACAATGTTCTGCACTTGTCCGTTCGTGGCTAAGGCAAAGCCTGACTTGACACTGCTGAATGTGATAAACCGGTCAGCGGCACTTGCGGCTACTGAACAGATGAGCATGAATGTGAGAATTACTTTCTTCATATTGATACTTATTTTATATTTAATAGTTTGTTTTTTTGCCTGATTCTGTTTTCGCCAGCAAAGATAAAAACTAATTTTCTTACCCGCAATAGAGCGTAACAATTTCACTATCGTTTGAAACAAAAGCGTTTTGTTTCATTTGTGCCACAAAACGTTACGGGGCACCGTGAATGGGCGCCCCGTAACGTTGAATAGAATAAGTATGATATGAAATCCGTTTCCCCGTAGGTGAGTCTCTCCTTGGGAGAGAGGGCAGGGGAACATCTTAATAGCTTCTTGCAATGATGACACGATGCTTGGCAGGCTTGCCGCTGACCATGTCGGTGCCCGGCGTCTGCTCGTAGGCAAAGGGCACGCAGCGGATGGTGGCCTGCGTCTCTTCCTTGATCTGAGCCTCGGTCTCAGCTGTGCCGTCCCAGTGGCAGAGGAAGAAACCGCCGTCCTTGATCTTCTCCTTGAACTCCTCGTAGTTGTCGCACTCGTAGACGTGCTCGTCGCGGTAACGGCGGGCCTTCTCAAAGATGTTCTTTTGGATTTCGTCCAAAAGTCCTTCTACGCGCTGTGCAATGCCTTCGATGGGGAGGGTTTCCTTCTCCAGCGTGTCGCGGCGCATCACCTCGATGGTGCCGTTCTCCAAGTCGCGGGCACCGAGGACGAGACGCACGGGAACACCCTTCAGCTCATAGTCGGCGAACTTGAAGCCCGGGCGTTTGTTGTCAGCGTCGTCGAACTTCACGCTGATGCCCTTCAAGCGCAGTTCCTCGATGATGGGCTGCGCCTCCTTGTTGACCTGTTCCATCTGTTCGGGTTTGGTGGCAATGGGGATAATGACCACCTGAATAGGAGCCAGACGCGGCGGCAGCACGAGGCCGTTGTCGTCGCTGTGGGTCATGATGAGGGCGCCGATGAGTCGGGTGGAGACACCCCACGAGGCTGCCCAGACATATTCAGGTTTGTTCTCCTTATTTAAATAAGTAACGTCGAACGCCTTGGCGAAGTTCTGTCCGAGGAAGTGTGAGGTACCGCTCTGCAGTGCCTTGCCGTCCTGCATCATGGCCTCGTTGGTATAGGTGTCGAGTGCACCGGCGAAGCGCTCGGTCTCTGACTTCACGCCTTGCAGCACGGGAACGGCCATCCATTCCTCCACGAACTTGGCATAGACCTTCACCATCTTCTGTGCATCGGCCTCGGCCTCCTCGCGGGTGGCATGAGCCGTATGGCCCTCCTGCCACAGGAACTCCGACGTGCGCAGGAACGGACGGGTGCGCATCTCCCAGCGCATGACGTTACACCACTGGTTGCACTTCAGGGGCAGGTCGCGCCATGAGTGAATCCA
>JAFUSC010000135.1 GCA_017467705.1 Prevotella sp.
AAGGTTTGTTACCCTCCACCCTTGTGCTGCGCTGCATACTGCTGTTATGCTGCGTTGGGGTGAGTGCAGCGGCCAATAAGTCTTCATACCTACAAATTCCCTCCAGTCATTCCAACCTCCCCTCCCTTGGGGAGGGGTCGGGGGTGGGCTCCTTGGAGGGGTCGGGGGTGGGCTTCTCCCTCGAAAAGCGGAGCGACTCACTATATGCCGTGGTGCTGACGACGGACTCATCGGTCAGCAAGTGGCGACTGCCGTACCCCGTCTACCGCTTCACCACGGGCGACGTGGACGGTGACGGAAGGACAGACGCACTGGTCGGCGTCGTGAAAGCCACACGCTTCTACCCCATGGGGCGACGGCTGTTCATCTTCAAGAACTACAAAGGTCACGTGCGGCCGCTGTGGATGGGCTCGAAATTAGGGGCTACGCTGGTTGACTTCTGTTTCAAGGACGGCACGGTGCGGAGTCTGGAGACGGCCAATGATGGGCGCTACGCCGTGGGAGAATACGAATGGGGCGGCTTCGGGCTGCGGTTCCGCAAGTTCCTGATCACGCCGACCACCCAGGAAGAGGCGGAGCGCGTCTTCCGAGAGTCGCAAGAAGAACAACTCACCAACTGATAAACTCGCAAAACTTAAAACTCATAAACTTCAACGAACATGAAAAAGACCCTATTCATCATGATGGTGCTGTTGTCGGCCATGGTCGTCAACGCACAGGAAGAGGAGTACGTGAGCCAGCAGCGCAATCCCATATTGCCTGGCCCCGGACACATCAACCTTGAGGTGCTCCTGAAAGAAGGTGTCAACACCAAGATGGACATCTCGAAACTCACACTCAGCGAACTGCGCGTGTTGCGCAACGCCCCCGCCGCCCGTCAGGGCTATTGCTTCATGGCAGCCGACCTGCGTGGCATCTACAGCAGCGCTACGACGTGGTACGACTCGCTGATGTGGGTGCGCTTCGAAGAATCAGGCGAGAGCGAGGAGGGAATAGAAGTGAAGTACTCCAAGGCCGAGACTGCGTTCATCAAGAAGATTCAGGCCCGCGAGAAGGAACTGCTGCAACAGAACTTCAAGGCCAGTGGCGGCAAGATTGTCAACACCGACAACCTCATCAATCCTTATCAGGTGGAGAACATTGACCCGACGCTCGTGGATAAATTAGGACGCTACGGCTTTGCCATCGTTCCGCAGAAGAAAGAACAGCTGTTCCACATCTACGAGAAGAACGACTACAGCGACTTCCCCAACTTCGTCACCACCGACCTGTACCTGCAAGCCTTCCACATGTACTTCGACTGCCTGACGCGCGAAGTGGAGGAAAACACGCTCCATCCCGCTATGGTGGAACTGAGCAAGGAGATGTATCAGGAGATGCGCCGCGTGGCGAAGACCACACAGAACAACGTGCTGCGGCAGGCAGCCGAGCGCAATGCCGCCTTCTTTGCCATTGCACTGTCAGCACTCAACAACCAGCCGTTGCTGGCCGTCGACGCCGAATGGGCAGAACTGGCAGCACAGGAAGTGGAGAACATCAACACGGCCAAGGACATTCCTTCCATCTTCAACGGCTACGTGGAACGCTCGTTCCCCTATTCGCTGTATCGCCCGCGTGGTCACTACACCCGCACCGAGACGCTGAAGCGCTATTTCCGCGGCATGATGTGGCTGCAGAATGCACCGTTCAATGCCGAGATCAACGACCAGTTGGTGCCGGCGGCACTCATCGGCTACACGCTGGCCAACAATCCTAAGCTCCTCGCACTCTATGAGCGTGTGAATCAGCCCATCACTTATCTGTTCGGTGCACCTGACAACATCACCATCATTCAGCTTAACGACGAGATGAAGCGCTTAGGCTTTACGCCCGAGACGCTGGCCGGCAACGGCAAGCAGATACAGCAGCTGCGCGAAGCCGCCATTACGGTGGCCAAGCAACAGACACGCATCATGCCGAAGGACATTGCACCTGAATACATCATCAACTTCATGCCGCAGCGCTACATGCCCGATGCCGAAGTGCTACAGGAGATGCAGGACAGCAAGACTGACCCCTCCCTGCGCCCGTACCCGAAGGGTCTTGACGTGATGGCTGCCCTCGGTGTTTCCGCTGCTGAGCGCATCCTGCTGGAAGAGCTGAAGGAACAGCAGAACTGGAGCGGTTTCACTCCCGCCCTGCAGAAGATGAAGCAGCGCATGAAGGAAATAGACTGGAAGGAGACGGTGTCAACACAATGGATCAACTCACTCGAAGAGCTGTGCCAGCCCAACGCCAAGTATCCTTACTTCATGAAGACGCCGCAGTGGGACAAGAAGAACCTGAACTCCGCCTTGGCTTCATGGGCCGAACTGAAGCACGATGCCATTCTCTATGCCAAGCAGCCGATGGGTGCCGAGTGTGGTGCCGGCGGTCCTCCCGAACCCATTGTGAAAGGTTACGTGGAGCCTAACGTGCGCTACTGGCAGCTGGCCATCACGCTCATCAATGCTACCGAAGCCCTGCTCAAGCAGTACAATCTGGCAACGGAGAAGACTGCCGACATCAGCGGACGCATGCGCGAAGAGGCTCAGTTCCTGCTGAACATGAGCAATAAGGAACTGAACGGCGAGAAGCTCACCAACGAGGAGTATGGCCACATTGAGTGCATCGGTTCTAACTTCGAGAACATCACGCTCGACCTCATGCGTCAGGAAGGACAGAACCTCTATGACTGGAAGGCAGTGGAAGGTGCTGACCGTTCGATTGCCGTCGTTGCCGACGTGTTCACCGCTTCGCACAGAAACATCCCAATTGACGAGCGCGCCATCATCTACGAGGCCGTTGGTCCTGCCTATGAGATTTATGTGGTGGTGGAGATAGAAGGAACACTGTACCTGACCCGTGGTGCCGTGTTCTCCTATCGTGAGTTCCACCGCGCCATGAGCGAGCCGCGCTGGACCGACGAGGAGTGGCAAGAGCAACTGAAGTCGACCCCTCGCGCCGGCGAACCTGACTGGATGCAGGAAATCATGATTCCTCTGGAAGTGGAAGACAACGAGACCTACTTCTACAGCTCGGGATGCTAAGCGGGCAAAGCCCTAAATGCTAAATGAGAAATGAGAAATGAGAAATGAGACATGAGAAATGAGAAAAATATGACCCAATTAGGTTTCTTTTTGCAGCACATAACTGTATCCGTTATCATGTATCATTTATCAGTTCGCAGCGTAGCTGCGCAAAGTGTGCTCTTGACGGGTGACATCCTGCTTGACCGCGGGGTGCGGCAGCAGATTGAGCAGAAGGGCATAGATGCGCTGTTCTCGCCGGAGATTGATTCTTTATTTGCTGCCAGCGATGTGGTGGTGGGCAACTTGGAGTGCCCGGCCACTGACATCAGGACGCCGGCCTCGAAGCTCTATGTGTTCCGTGCTGAACCGGAATGGCTGGCCGACCTGCGGCGGCACGGCATCACACACCTCAATCTGGCTAATAACCACACCGTGGACCAACGACGCGACGGCTTGCGCGGCACCTACGAGAACTGCCTGCGTGCCGGCATCATACCCGTAGGGGCAGGCGAGACCATGGTCCAAGCCTCAGAGCCCGTGCTACTCAGCCCTCCACCCTCAACCCTCAACCCTCCACCCTCCACCAGAAACATCTGGCTGTTCGCTTCGCAACGGCTCAAACTGGAGAACTTCACCTATCTGCCCGAAGCGTTCAGCGTGTCGCAGGAAGACATGGACACGCTCTGCCAACGCATCAACCGACTGCGCACGGCCGACCCGACGGCCTATATCATCGTCTCCCTGCACTGGGGACATGAGCACCAGCTGAAGCCGGTGCCGCAACAACGGGTACAGGCCCACCAGATCATCGATGCGGGCGCCGACTGCATCGTCGGTCATCACACCCACACGCTGCAGACCATCGAGACTTACAAGGGCAAGCCCATCTACTACAGCATCGGCAACTTCATCTTCGACCAGACCGCCCCCATCAACACCCGCGCCTGCATGGTGCAAATCAAAATCGCCCCTAACGCCGCAACGGTAGAGACGATTCCGGTGGTGATTGAGGAATGTAGACCTGAAGTATTTTAAGGAGTGTAGGAGTGTGGGAGTGATAGGAGTGTAGACAA
>JAFUSC010000136.1 GCA_017467705.1 Prevotella sp.
GAAGCGCACCTATCAGAACCAAGGCTATCAGGACCAGCTGGATGCTGCCACCATCTACTCACTGCTTGAAAACGAGATTATTCCTCTTTATTATAATAAGGATAAGAAGGGCATCTCTAAGGGATGGGTGAAGGTCATCAAGAACTCCATCGCACAGATTGCTCCTCACTACACCATGAAGCGTCAGCTTGACGATTACTATGAGAAGTTCTACAACAAGGAGGCCAAGCGTTTCAAGGAGATTGCCAAGAACGACTATCAGCTGGCCAAGGAGATTGCCCAGTGGAAGGAAACCGTTGTAGAGCGTTGGGATGCCATCAACGTCGTTTCGGCAGAGTGGAACTTCCCCGTCGCCGGTGCAGAGGCTGGACAGCAGTATCAGCTGAAGATGGTGATCAATGAGCAGGGCCTTGACGATGCCGTCGGTCTGGAGAAGGTCAACATCTTCGTTGACAAGAACGGTGAGGAGCGTGTCTACAGCATTGAACCGCTGAAGATGACAAACCGCGAAGGAAACAACTACACCTTCGAGGCAACGCTTAAGCCCACTCAGTTCGGCCAGTACAAGAGTGCTGTGCGCATGTTCCCGAAGAACAAGAACCTGCCTCACCGTCAGGACTTCTGCTACGTGAAGTGGTTTGAGTTGCCCAGCAGCAATGTATAAAATTTTCCCTTTGCGTGCGTGTGCTGGTAACAGCCACGCACGTACAGGAAAGTCATAAAAAGAACCCGCCCGAGGCATCAACGTGCTTCGGGCGGGTTCTTTTTTATGAACGCTGTTTTTTTTAGTTCAGCTTTTCAGCAAGCAGCTCTTCCAGCTGCTGCGGGTCAATGTTATCTTTGACAATGTTTCCCTCCTGGTCAACAAGCATCATGTGCGGAATGGCCCGGATGTTGAAGGATTTGGCAATGGCATTGTCCCAGCCCTTCAGGTCAGACACCTGCTGCCAGGTCATGCCCAGTTCACTGACAGCCTTGGTCCAAGCGTCCTTATCCTCATCCAGCGAGATGCCGATGATGCCGAGGCCCTTTTCATGGAACTTACCGTAAAGGGCAACCATCTGCGGCATGGAACGCCGACAGGGACCACACCATGAGGCCCAGAAGTCAACCACCGTCAACTTGTTCTTCTTCACCTCGTCAAGCAGGCTGATTTCCTTGCCGCTCAAGTCGTTCATCTTGAAGTCACCAAACTGACCTTCATTGTTGTGCTGTATCAGAGCAATGTCTTCCTCCAGTTGTTTGATTCTCGTGCGCTGCCGGAGTTCTGCAGGCAGTTGGTCAATGAGTTCCTTACACTGGGCAGGCGTCAGCAGTTGCTGGCAATAGAACGTTACGAGGAAATAGCCGAACTCATTGTCGATGTTCTTCTTGGTCCTGTCCAGAATGAAGTTCTTGAACTTCTCGTTCAGCTGTTCCATCTGTCCGTTGATTTTCTTCAACTGCTCAGGCTCCTGCGTAGAATACATCTGTTGAGCCAGCCGGTTCATCTCAAGGCTCATGGTGGTCATGGTGTCATTAACCACTTGCCATTCATTATTACACAACGTACCTGATACGGTGGCGTTCTCCAGCTCCTTCGGCAATTCAATCTTGATGTTACCCGGCTCAATGAAGAAGGGCATTGCAAGATATTCGTTGGTCGGGGAATAGAGCAGGCAGAACGTTGTAGAGTCTGTCTGTCCGCTGAGTGTGAACTGACCACTCTTCACGATGATGGTGTCTGACGGGATGAGTCCGGTCAGGTCAGTTGTCAGGAAAAGCGTGTCACCGTCTTTCAGTGCATCGCCCGTTCCCGTCACCCGATAAGTTTTCTCTTCGGTGCAAGCTGCTGCCAGCAACATCATGAGCGCAGCAGCAGTAAGGTGTTTGATTATTCGCATTGTTCTTTTATTATAGTATAAGGAGTTACAGGAGTTCTGCAACTCCTTTAAATTAAATCAGATACTGACTACTGATGCTTTGGTTGTTGATGACGCGGCGTATGGTCTCTGCAAAGAGGTCGGCCACGCTCAGCTGCTTTACCTTGGAGCAGCGCTGCGTGTAAGGGATGGAGTCAGTGAAGACTATCTCCTCAAGTGCCGAGTTCTGCACGCGCTCACTGGCAGGACCGCTCATCACGCAGTGGCTCGCACAGGCACGCACGGTCTTGGCACCGGCTTCCTTCATGATATCAGCAGCCTTGGTGATGGTGCCGGCCGTATCAACCATGTCGTCAACAATGACGACGTTCTTGCCTTCCACGTCACCGATGATCTGCATCGACGACACCACGTTGGCGCGTGCACGTGTCTTGTTGCACAGCACGAGCGGACAACCGAGGAATTTGGCATAGGTGTTGGCACGCTTCGAGCCACCCACGTCAGGCGAGGCGATGCACAGGTCGGGCAGCTCCAAGCTCTTCAGGTAGGGCAGCAGCACGTTCGACGCATAGAGATGATCAACAGGAACGTTGAAGAATCCCTGAATCTGGTCAGCATGCAGATCCATGGTGATGACGCGGTTGACACCAGCTGCCGACAGCAGGTCAGCAACCAACTTGGCACCGATGCTCACACGCGGCTTGTCCTTGCGGTCCTGACGCGCCCAACCGAAGTAGGGGATAACGGCGTTAATGGTACGGGCAGATGCACGCTTGGCGGCGTCAATCATCAGCAACAGTTCCATCAGGTTGTCGCTGTTGGGGAAGGTGCTCTGCACAAGAAAAACGTCACGTCCACGGACGGACTCTTCATAGCTCACAGCAAACTCACCGTCAGAAAACTTGGTGATGAGCAGTTGGCCCAACGGGCATTGCAGACTTTGGCAGATTTTCTCTGCGAGGTATCTCGTGGCTGTGCCCGAGAAGACCATAAAGTTGTTTTCCATTATGTTATGTGTTAATGTCGTTGTTGCTTGTTACATGCTGGTGTTCGTCGGTGACTGCTTCAGCCGACGGCCTTGCGCAACCGCTCGAAGTGGGCAATGAGCTCCTTGAAGTCGGTCTGCTGGTGTATGTCAAAGCGATTCCACAGGTCACCGCAGATGACCACTCCGCCAAACCCAAGGTCCTTGGCTGTGCGCACGTTGTCGATGTTGATGCCTCCCAGTGCGTAGACATGGCGGTCAATGAGTCCCTGACGCGATGCCTGATGCAGCTCTTCCTCCGTGAACGACTGGCGGTCGTCGGGGTTCGACTGGCTGTCGAATATGTTTTGCAGGAACACGTAGTCAGCCTCTTTCTTCATCTGGCGCAGCTCTTCCAGCTTGTGGCACGTGCGGCTCAGCTTGCCTTTATAACCCTTGGGCGCCTGCTGGTCACTGCGGTCAAGATGGATACCACGCAGACGGTACTCTTCTTTCAGGTAGAAATGATCATGTACGCAGATTCGTTTGTAGTACTCTTCGGGCAGCAGTGTGAGTAAGCGCTCTGAGTAGACGGGCTCCCATCCCGGTTTATATAGATGTAGCGTCTCAAGTCCCTCATCAAAAAGGGCTTGCAGAATTTTGTCTTCCTCCACAAAGAATGTGGATTTGGTCATGACGATTAGTTTCATGCTCAGTTTTTCGTTTCTACGTGCAAACTTACTACTTTTTTTTGACTTATCCGTCACTTTACCGTTTTTTTTTGTATTGTTGGCATTTTTTTTGAGAAAGCGCATCTTTTTTATTTGCATTTTCGGCGGCTTATTTGTACCTTTGCAGTCGATTTTGAATAAATAAGAACTATATCATATGGAATTAGCAAGCAAGTACGACCCGAAAGAGGTCGAATCGAAGTGGTATCAGTATTGGTTAGACAATAAGCTCTTTGCCTCGAAGCCCGATGGCCGTGAGCCCTACACCATCGTCATTCCGCCGCCCAATGTGACGGGCGTGCTCCACATGGGACACATGTTGAACAACACCATTCAGGACATTCTGGTGCGCCGCGCCCGCATGGAGGGCAAGAACGCCTGCTGGGTGCCCGGAACGGATCATGCCTCCATTGCGACGGAGGCCAAGGTGGTGAAGAAACTGGCCGAACAGGGCATCAAGAAGCACGACCTAACACGCGATGAGTTTCTGAAGCATGCATGGGACTGGACCGACGAGCACGGCGGCATCATCCTGAAGCAGCTGCGCCGTCTCGGTGCCTCATGCGACTGGGACCGCACCGCGTTCACCATGGACGAGAAGCGCTCGGAGAGCGTCATCAAGGTGTTCGTTGACCTTTACAACAAAGGACTCATCTACCGTGACCTGCGCATGGTGAACTGGGACCCGAAGGCTCTCACGGCCCTCTCCACCGAGGAGGTGGTCTACAAGGAAGAGCACAGCCACCTGTATCACCTGAAATATTATGTGGACGGCCTAGATAGTCTAGCCAATCTAGATAATCTAGAATCTCTAGAAGCTGACGGCAACATCATCCATCGGGACGACCGCGGCTACTACGCTGTCGTGGCGACCACCCGTCCTGAGACCATCATGGGCGACACGGCCATGTGCATCAACCCGAAGGACCCGAAGAACCAGTGGCTTAAGGGCCGCAAGGTCATTGTTCCGCTGGTGGGCCGCGTCATTCCCGTCATCGAAGACCGTTACGTGGACATTGAGTTCGGCACGGGCTGTCTGAAGGTGACACCTGCGCACGACACGAACGACTACATGTTGGGCAAGACACACAACTTGGAGACCATTGACATCTTCAATGCCGACGGCACCATTTCTGAGCAGTCGCCGCTCTACGTAGGCATGGACCGCTTTGCCTGCCGCAAGCAGATTGCCAAGGACCTGCAAGAGGCTGGACTGATGGAGAAGGTAGAGGACTACGTGAACAAGGTGGGCTACTCGGAGCGCAACCCCGACACGGCCATCGAGCCGCGCCTCTCCATGCAGTGGTTCCTGTCCATGCAACATTTTGCCGACATCGCATTGCCCCCCGTGCTCAACGGCGAGATGCACTTCTATCCGCAGAAGTACGTCAACACCTATAAGAACTGGTTAGAGAATATTCAGGACTGGTGCATCTCGCGCCAGCTGTGGTGGGGACACCGCATACCGGCCTACTATATTGAAGTCCCCCAACTGACCTCTCCCGAGGGGGAGGCGCTGATACCTCAGGATGCTTTTGTGGTAGCTGAAACGGAGGAAGAAGCTTATCAGTTAGCAATAGAAAAGTACCCGCAACTGAAAGCGATAGAAAAGGAGGGGGGCTTCCGTCTCCGTCAAGACGAGGACGCACTTGACACATGGTTCAGCTCATGGCTCTGGCCCATCTCGCTCTTCGACGGCATCAACAATCCCGGCAACGAGGAAATCAACTACTATTATCCCACCAGCGATCTCGTGACGGCACCTGACATCATCTTCTTCTGGGTAGCCCGCATGATCATGGCCGGTGAGGAGTACATGGGCAAGTTCCCCTTCAAGAACGTCTACTTCACGGGCATCGTGCGCGACAAGTTGGGCCGCAAGATGTCGAAGTCACTCGGCAACTCGCCTGACCCCATCGAGCTCATTGAGAAGTTCGGTGCCGACGGTGTGCGCATGGGCATGATGCTCTC
>JAFUSC010000137.1 GCA_017467705.1 Prevotella sp.
AGAACATTTGTGTCCCCCTCGGGGGACGACAGGGGGGCTACCCCTATATACACATACTGCACGGCTGACTTGGAAGCCAGCTTCTCCACCTGCGTACCCTTGGGCACCTGATATTGCACATGTACGTCGTTCTGCCGCATGTGGGTCACTATCATGAAGAAGAACAGGACGGTGAAGATGAGATCAGGCAGCGCAGCCGTGTTCAACCCCGGCACCTCGCGCTCACGGCGACGGAACAGACTCATGGGCGACCTCCTTTCTTGGTGGAGGGTGAAGGGTGGAGGGTGGAGGGTTGGGCATCAGTAAGCTCTGCCTCGCTGATGCGCTGGGGGTAAAGGGTCATGATGGCTTCGCGCTGTTCGGCTGTGCACTGGCGGAAGTCACGGTGGAAACGCTGCTGCGCCAGTTCGTTGCGCAGATGGTTGTAGGCCGCCACCACGGCATCCTGCATGGCAAAGTAAGCATCATAGCTGGTCTGGCAGTCGGCCTGTATGCTGATGACGTGCTGGTCAGTGACCATGCACTTGCCCAACAGGGGAATGTCTTTCTCGTGACGCTCGGGCATGTCGGGCCGGTCGTCAGCGTTCTTGATGAACGTCTCCACACGCTCCTGCAACTCTTGCAGCTCCACGGGCTCGCCGCCACAGGTCAGGCGGTCGGCGGCGTCGAGGACGATGTTGAGCACGTTGCGCTTCTCAATGTCCAATGTCTGCACCTGCTCCTCAGGCGGTGCCGGCAGCAGCCGCGGCAGTCCCTTGTCCGTGTCGATGCTGGTCGTGACGAGGAAGAACACCAGCAGCATGAACGAGATGTCAGCTGTGGCGGTGGTGTTCAGCCCGGGAACACGACGACGGCGACGACGGCGGAACTTCATTTCCATGGAAACCTCCTGTGCGTGCTGCCCCACACGACGCCGACAATGGCGACAAGGAGCATGATGATGGTGGTGAAGATAAACATATCAGACAGGCGCAGCCAGAGTGCATCAGCAAACTGGTCGCCGTTGATGAGCAGCGGCTGCGTGGAAGCCAGTGCAAACGTCAGCACCAACGCGACGACCAGCAGACCACCGGCCACAAGGCCCGTCGTGCGGGCAGAGACCATGCGCGTGGGCTGCGGCTCACGGGTGCGGCGATGCAGACTGTGCAGGACGGACCAGATGGTCAGCCCCAACGTGACGGCCAGCAGCAAGTAAAGGACTACGAGCAGTACGTCAACGAAGATAGAAGAACCGGCGTCAGGCATCGTGTGTACGTTTATATTTCGTGATGGCATCCATCAGCGTAATGGCTGACTCCTCCATCTGTGACGTCAGGTGCTCAATCTTCGAGAGGATGAAATTGTAGAACAGCTGCAAGATGACAGCCACGATGATACCGAAGATGGTCGTAATCAGTGCCACCTTCATACCGGAAGCCACGATGGTTGTGGAGATGTCGCCCGCCTGCTGTATCTGGTCGAAAGCCATGACCATACCGATCACTGTGCCTAAGAATCCTAACGACGGTGCCACAGCAATGAACAGGGTAATCCACGTACAGCCTTTTTCCAGATTGGCTGACTGCACGGAGCCGTAGCTGATGATGCTGCGCTCGATGTTGTCAACTGACTCATGGATGCGCAGCAGTCCCTGATAGCAGATGCTGGCCACAGGGCCGCGCGTCTCACGGCAAATGTCCTTGGCTCCCTCAATGTCGCCCGCCTCAATCTTTGCGTCGATGTCCTGCATAAACTTCTTCGCATTGATTTCAGAAAGCGTGAGGTAGATGATACGCTCAATGCAGAACGCCAGTCCGAGCACCAACGCCAGTGCCACCAGCGACATGAAGCCGGCTGAGCCCTCCATGAACTTGGTCTTCAGAACCTTGTGCAGTCCCCCACCCTCGTCGGCGGTGCTGTTCTCCTCCGTGTCAAGGTCGGCAAACATCTCGTCGACCGTAGCCGAGTCAACGACTGCCGTCTGGGTTGTGTCGGGCACTGTCGGCGTCTGGGCCTGCAACGGCTGACCCAGCACTAACAAACCAGTGATTGCGATAAGCGCGAAAAATCTCTTCATCATGATGTCTGTTAAAAATAACTGCGGACGACCACGGACTTGTTCGGTACCGAGGGCGTCCGCACATATATTCCTGCGGAGAGACCGGGATTCGAACCCGGGAAACCCTTTAGGGGTTTACACGCTTTCCAGGCGTGCCTCTTCAGCCACTCGAGCATCTCTCCCTTTTTGCGTTAGCGAGTGCAAAGGTACAAAAATAAATGAGAAATGAGTAATGAGAAATAAGAAATTAATAATCTTTATCATTTGACTCCGAAGACGCGGGTCACGTTGGCATTGGTCTGCCGGCAGATTTCGTCTTCGCTGACGCCGTAGGCTTCGGCCAACCGCGTGATGACATGGCGTATGAAGGCCGGTTCGTTGCGCTGCCCACGCATGGGAACAGGTGCCATGTAGGGCGCATCAGTCTCTAAGACCACGCGCTCCAAAGGCACCGCGGCGGGAAGCACCTCGGGCAGATGTGACTTCTTGAACGTCAGCACCCCGCCAATGCCCAGCACAAAGCGGTCGAACTCCAGGAGTTGACGGGCCTCCTGCTCATTGCCTGTGAAGCAGTGGAACACACCGCCCGGCAGCTCGCGCGCGTACCTTTTTAATATAGTCACCATCTCGTTCTGCGCCTTACGACAATGAATCATCAGCGGCAAGCACGTCTCCACTGACCAACGCACCTGCTCTTCAAACGCCTGCAACTGCTCCTGCTCGAACTCACGACTCCAGTAGAAATCAAGCCCGACTTCGCCGATGGCGATTACTTTTGAGA